>PMYY01000146.1 GCA_003170655.1 Nitrospiraceae bacterium | reverse complement strand
CCGATGTATAAGCCTTTTTTTGAAGTGTCTGTTTTCATTTTCGTCGCCCTCCTTTTTAATCTTTGATCATTATAGAGCAGGATTTGTGCCATCGAGCATTCCATTGATAATTCAGGATATTCCAGCTGATTCGCGATGCTCGAATTTGCATTTCTGCAAAAGAGAAGGGAATACGAGGCATTATCGCAAAAAAAAATCAAAGGTTAATAGGACGAGACGTGGAATACTGCAACCAACTGGAATGAACGAAGTTATCTGAGACGAGCCGATTGCAGCGCCATGGCCACTAATGGGCACTCCAAAAAATAGTGGTGGCTTGCGTTAGATGTCCGATCCTGGAGGCACTGCTCCGGAGAAGTACGTCATGGCTTCAATACTTAAGTATGGCCAAGAACCATCAGAAAATATAAACAAACGATCGCGGGTCCTTGTATGCGTGGCATTGACGGCAAAGCGTCCGTGCTTTTTCTTTTACCGTCCAGGCATGCGGTTTATGGCAAACCATGCAATCAATACTATTCTTGGCATGAGTTCCATGCTGACCCGCCGACAATTGTGAACGGTGACACTCAGCGGTGCATGAAGCCGGTCCCGGCTTTTCTTTTTTATGCGGCTTGTGACAATAGTGGCAGGAAAAAGTAGACATGGCCCCCTTTTCAGGCAGTCCGGTATGGCAAATCGTACATTTCGTTCTTTGGGTCAGCGCAATCTCCCTTTGAGAAAACCTGTGACATTTGAGGCAGGACAGATCGTCCATCGCAAGCCCGTGAACCTCTTTGTCGGCATGGCATTTCAGGCAGGCTGACTCATCCGGCGTGAACTTATGTTTCGCATATGCATGACATATCTTGCATTCGATCTTTTTATCAAGGACATGTTTAGCATGGCCGTATGATTTGGCAGGCGCCACCGCCCCTTGCGAAATCGCCTCTTCATGACAAGTGCGGCACTTCTGCCATGGGGTCACTCTTCCATGGGCGAGGGCGACGGGGTTCTTACCGGTGGCCAGGTAAGTCCCAAGGCGCTCATTCTGCTCGATAATCCCTATTTCATGGCATTTCTGGCAGATGACGTCCCTGTGTCGGCCCATTTGCAAATCCATGAAAGAGTCCTTTATGACATGACATGAGGAACAAAAGTCGGGATCATCCTGGGAATACTCGTAATAGCGGTAGCCGTAAAGAAACAGGGCAAATACAATAATGGCCAGTATGAAGCCCTTAAGATTGTCAGAAATTACCATAGCTCACCATATCGCCCCGCAGTTCTATCTCAGTGGTATTACCGCGGAGCAATCGCCTTATCACGCGACATATTTTCGAGAACCTTCAGCTTCGATATCTCTCCGAGCGCAATCAGCGTGTCGCCGGCCTTTATGGTGCTGCGCGAGGTCGGATTGAACCTCATCTCTCCCGTATGGCGTTTGATGCCGACAATTATAATGCCCAGTTCCCGTCCGATACCGCACTGGTCTAGCGACTTATCCGCCATGCTAGAGCCCTCCGGAATTGTGACCTCTTCCATCTGAAGTTCGATGTTTCCGGTCTTTGTAGCAAATTCGATAAAATCGACAACAGCGGGCCGGAGTATGGTGTGGGCAATTCGCAGTCCTCCAATGTGATATGGAGACACAACCTTATCGGCGCCGGCGCGCAGCAACTTATTTTCAGAACCTTCCTCGCCAGCGCGTGCGACTATATGCAGGTCAGGGTTCAGTTCACGGGCACTCAGTACTACATAGAGGTTTAAGGCGTCATTGGGAAGTACTGAGATAAGGCCTTTTGCCCTTTCGATTCCTGCCTCCCTGAGGATGTCGTCATTCGTAGCGTCGCCCGATATACCGAGAAAGTCATCTAAGCGATTATTAAGGAAATCTCCATTCCTTTCGATGGCGACAAAGGGCACATTCTTGGCCTTCAGTTCCCGGCAAATGATCTTGCCCATTCTCCCGTACCCGCATACGATGTAATGCCCTTTGAGTTCCTTTATCTTCTTCTCCAATCTCTTCCTCCCGAACAGTTCCTGAAGCTCGCCCTCAAGAATAATTTTAGCGCCGGCGCTTAGAGCATAGAGAAATGTGCCGACGCCCACCATAAGCAGAACTATAGTGAATATCATACCTCTGCTGGACAGCTCGTGTACTTCTCTGTAACCAACGGTTGTAAGGGTGATGATAGTCATATACAGGGCATCGAGAAAGTTCCATCCCTCGATGAGCTGATACCCTGCGGTACCGAATGCGATGACGATAATAATAAGTGCGAGCGCCAAAAATAACTTCTTTCGCAATTTCCTCAGTAATCTCCAATATCTTCTATGATTGCAACAATTACCGCATCGATAATCTTCTTGTGAGATCCTTCCCAGTAAACTTTACCACACTCTCCGCACTTTAAAAAAGCGTTCGTGCCTTGCAGGACATAGTCCGGAACCTCTGTCGAGACGGCGCTCCGTTCTGCTGGAAGAAGCTTGCCGTTGCATAGTGTACAGCGCATATATGCTTGCATCAGATCCGGTACAATATGACAAGCGTTCATTACTTCCTTCAGTTGTTCCACAGTTTTGTCACTTTGAATTAAAAGGCTTTCCCCCGTTTTTTTACTCCGGCACAGGGCATTGTCTTTTGATAGAATTGTCCTTCCCTCCTGTTTTGCAATCCTTACAAGTTCACGGTCTTCGATCACCCGGTAGTAAAGTGTATCGAACCCCATAATCCTCAGCCATTTGGCAAGACTGCCGAGCATGGCATCAGCGATAAAACGAGGCTTGTCGATCATACTATTTAGTTATAACAGAAAAGGCCATGGAACGATCCTCTTCAGATCGCATCCATGGCCCGTTATTACACACGCTAACCGGAGGATTTAGCTTTCTTCTGACGTAGCCTTGGTCTCCTCTTCTATCTGCATCGCATAGAAATCGCCCTCGATGAAGGTGTCCCTGTAGATCGGCATGCCCGTTCCGGCAGGAATTACCCTTCCCATTATGACGTTTTCCTTGAGTCCTTTCAGCTCGTCCACTCCGCCACTCAGGGCAGCTTCGGTGAGGACCCTCGTCGTTTCCTGGAACGAAGCCGCCGAGACCCAGCTTTCGGTTGCAAGCGATGCCTTTGTGATGCCAAGGAGCAGAGGCCTTCCATGGGCAGGTCTGCCGCCGTCTCCCTTGACCCTCTCATTTTCCTCGACGAAAATCAGCCTGTCAATTTCGTCTCCGATTAGGAAGGTGGTGTCGCCCGAATCCTCGACACGAATCTTCCGCATCATCTGGCGGACAATAACTTCTATGTGCTTGTCGCTTATCGAAACGCCCTGTAGCCGGTATACCTTCTGCACCTCGTCCACTAGATAACGCTGCAGTTCTTTGGGGCCAAGGATATCGAGTATGCTGTGGGGATTGACAGAGCCGTCCATAAGTGGCTCTCCGGCCTTCACCCAGTCTCCTTCGTGAACTGTAACGTGCTTACCCTTGGGGATAAGGTATTCTCTTGACTCCTCACCACCCTTGACTACTACAACACGCATACCTTTATGGGCGCCCCTGAATTCGACTATTCCGTCGATTTCAGTGACCATGGCCTGCTCCTTCGGCTTTCTGGCCTCAAAAAGTTCGGCGACCCTCGGAAGGCCTCCGGTGATGTCCTTTGTCTTTGTGGTTTCCCTCGGTATCTTAGCCAGGATGTCGCCCGGTGCCATTTCCTCATTCTTTTCGACGAGCATATGGGCGCCTGAAGGCAGCATGTACCGCGCAGGGTTGTTGGTGCCGGGGATCTTTCCGGTTTTGCCTGCATTGTCCTTTATCGAGATTCTCGGCCTCATGTTGGCCGGATAATCGATAATAACCTTGTGGGCCAAGCCTGTAGTCTCGTCGACTTCTTCCTTGAAAGTTACCCCTTCAATAATGTCTCCGAGTGCGATCTTTCCGCCGATCTCCGTGAGAATTGGTGTTGAATAAGGGTCCCACTCGACGAGGCGGTGGTTTGCCTCGACCTTTTGCTTGTCTTCAACGTAAATCCTTGCGCCGTAGACGAGATTGTATTTCTCTTTCTCCCTTCCCGATTTGTCAACAATGGAGATCCTAGCGTTCCTGTTCAGGACCGTTATGAATCCCTCCTTATTCTTGACGGCGTTAAGGTCTATGAACTTCACGAACCCCGAGTTTTTGGAAGTAAGCACGGCCTGTTCAATGATCTTTGTCGCCGCTCCGCCGATATGGAATGTTCTCATTGTAAGCTGCGTACCGGGCTCGCCGATTGACTGGGCCGCTATAATGCCGATAGTCTCGCCTATCTCTGTGGCCTCGCCTCTC
>PMYY01000222.1:5025-7834 GCA_003170655.1 Nitrospiraceae bacterium | reverse complement strand
TGTATTCGTCGGTAACGTAGTGTTAATACACTGAGCTTGGTCAACTAGAGCATGCGCGTACCCTTTCGGATACTTAACATGCTCGGGATTTCAATCCCGAGTGGTTGACGTCGTACCTTCCTTCCCTCGATTAGTAATAAATTCAGTATATTAGGATTGGGTCCTGCTGCCAAACTGGTCTCAATCCGGCAGGATCTTCCGATCATGGCTGCATGATACGGTCAGGAAGAGTGTGTGGCTTCCGGTTGCTTTTTTGGCAATGAGACCGAAAAGACGCTGCCTTTTGCGGGGGGGCTTTCCACCCAAATAGTTCCGCCGTGGGCTTCCACGATAGTCTTGGCTATGAAAAGGCCGAGCCCTGAGCCCTTGCTGTCCTTGCCTACCCGGTAGAAGGCATCGAAGATAAAAGGCAGGTGCTCTGATGAGATGCCCACCCCAGTGTCTTTTACGCTGACTATGAGCTGATCGTCTTTATCAGCAATGGCAATAGTAATAGCGCCACCGGGATTCGTATATTTGACAGCATTATCGAGGAGATTGGAAAGGACCCTGCAGACCATCGAGCCATCCGCCGACACTTCGGTTGCCAAACCGGAGGGAATGTCGAGTTCGATGCTAATGTTCTTTTTGTCCGCCTCTATCCGCACACTTTCGATATGCTCTAGCAATGCTTTTCCAAGATTGAACAGTGAGAATGCCGGAATATACTCCTTTGCCTCGAAGCGCGAAAACTGAAGGAAATCTGAGATAAGCTCATGAAGCCGCTTCAACTCTCCATCGACCGTCTCGCAATATTCGCGCTGGGTTGCATTCACCTTACCGGCCTTATCGGAGAGGAGGCGAGCAAGGAAGCCACGGGCGATGACCACCGGGTTCTTCATATCGTGAGCAAACATGGAGAGTATATTCTTATGCTCGCGTTCCTCCTTCTTTTGAGAAGTGATGTCTCTGAATAGTTCCACCCCACCCAGGAACGAGCCGTCGTCGTCATAAATGGGGAAGATGGTAACCGATAAATAGAGCGTCTCGCCGGTTTTTCTTGTCAAAGTACTTTCGATGAAGTCGGCACCCTTTTTCTTCTTTAATGCATATTGCATTAAAGGGCAGCTTGACTTGTCAGAGGAGCCATGAAATATTTCCAAGTGAGATTTGCCTATGACTTCGCTCCGCCTGTATCCCGTTATCTTCTCTGCCGAGCGATTGAATTCCGTAACGATACCATCCTTGTCGACCAGTGAAAAGCCGTGCGGAAGGTTGTTGATTATCATCTCATAAATCTTTCCCTTGTCCATAGGCCAGAAACCTCTTTATATACATTGTACAAAAGAAAATGAACCAATGCTCAGATGGGACAAACCGGCCACAAAGGAATGCAGACCCGATGCTACTCCCTGAACCGGTATCCGACTCCCGGAATAGTGATTATGAAGTAAGGCTCCGAAGGGTCGGCCTCGATCTTTTGGCGCAGGTGCCGGATGTGTACATCGATGACCCTGCTCCAGGAATAGATCTTGTGTTCCTTCCAGAGCAGCTTTTTTATGTCCTCCCTGTGTGCGACCTCACCGCGATGCGCAGCCAGAAAGCAGAGAAGTTCATATTCCTTAGGAGTGAGGCCTATTTCCCGTGTTTTAATACTGACAATGCGGCGCTTTTTATCGATCGTAAGGTCTCCTACTGCTGTCAATTCCTCATCCGTGGGTTTGGACCTTCGGAGGCAGGCCTTAATGCGGGCAATGAGTTCGAGAGTTTCGAAGGGCTTGACCACGTAATCGTCAGCTCCGCCGTCGAGGCCGATTATCTTGTCGGATATTTTGTCTTTAGCAGTTAGCATGATTATTGGGAGCAATGGGCGTTCTTTGCGGATTGTGCGGCAGATGTCGAATCCATCGCCGTCGGGAAGCATGACATCCAGAAGCAGAAGATCCTGATTCAACGCCGCGAGAATGTCGCGGCCGGTCATCCACGATTCGGCCGTGATCACACCGAAGCCGTGCAATTCCAGGTTAGCCTTCAGCACTTTGAGGATATCGGTGTCGTCGTCGATTATTAGTATGGAATGGTTCATATTGCTGATTTATTATACTCCAAATGTATGCTTTGATTTGTTGAACCGAAGTCTGGTCAACAGGCGGCGATTGATCTTACGACCGTTAATGAATTATTAGTACGTAATGACACCAGGATGACATTGAGATATGCGCATCTTGCACTGAGTCACAAGGTAAAAGCGGTAGATATTTTGGACAATGCCCTTAGCGGCAGAACAGAAAAAAATGAAAATTGCTTCAATTTTACTACATACGGAGTTTCAGGAGAAAAGCTAATGACTAAAGGGCAACTACACTTGAGATACCTATTATTTCTTTGGCTAGTTCCATAGAGCACCGCATAATCTTTCGAACTCAGTTTTTTTTGCCGTTCTTCACGGGGGTGTGAGTAGAAGTACCAAATTTTTCTTTCTGGGCTCTCAGTATTTCTTTCTCAGTGAAAGTAAAATCTATTTCCAAAACCTCTTCCCCATCTTCTGAAAGGTGTGCATAAATCCCTTTTGATGTCCATTTTTTAAAAGGTGCATCATCCTCATCAGCAAAACCACTCTTGTCTGGGGTGCTATGCTTCTCAATCAATCTTTCGACAGGAAACGGTGTATCAGGAACCCATCTCACCCAAGAGACACTTATAGAATCGTCCGAGAGTTGAGCCAAACGAGAATACAGTTCCTGTGTAGCTTCATCACTCTCCGCGTCCCTTTGCTCTTTCCAAAACGAGCGCAAATCGTGAAACTTAACGAATATCTCTCCGTTTATGC
>PMYY01000222.1:0-5003 GCA_003170655.1 Nitrospiraceae bacterium | reverse complement strand
GGTTTGATGTCTTGATAGATTTCTGCGAAGGCCTGCGAAGACAAAGAAAAGATGAGGACTAATAGTATCCTGGAAAACAACATCACCATAACTACCCTCCATGATCGAGTCATTCAAAGCAGTCTTCAGACTCAAGCATAAACCTTTGCAGGGAGTATTTCAAGGAATTATTTCGATGAGGAGAGCATCTTTTTTATTGCAAAAAACTGAAANNAGCCTCGCCTTCGAGGCGGGGATATGAAGTAATGTTTTTTACCCAGAGTGGTTGACAAAACTCGGGGATTGGCTTATTTATCGATGATAGTTCGCAAAGGGTACAAACGATTGGACCCAGATAGCAGGAGCCCTCATTTCAGCTCCTGCTATTGCATGGAACCCTACTACCAATGCGATGCAGATGGTTGTATAAGGCGGAGATAATTCCGTATGGATGGCTACTTTCAATTCAACAGGTGACTTCAAAGGAGATTGGACGCATATGGCCGGAGGTACAATAGATCCGCCAGCTATTGCGTGGAATCCAGTCAAAGGACATTTCCTGATCGTAGTTAGAGGTATAGATAATAGTATCTGGTCATTGGAGTACTGATTGTTTATAGACCGTTCCATAAACATATCATGAATTGTTTTGGAACGTGAACTGCTCCAGTTTCATGGGAATGAGCAAGGTAACCCATCCCAAAGCCCGCTGGGACCAACGCCTGCCACCAAGTTCTCGACTGCGGCAAGAAAGCTTGTGTAATAAGCCGCGTCGCTGCGGCAATGATTATAAGTCGAAATAAGTTTGCGGCTTGCTGGTCAATATGTTCAATCGACCAGTGTCAGTCAACGTGTTCAGCAAGCACGCTGCAATGCCTGGTAGGAGGGCTTCATATAATCATTAAAGTAGTTTAGATATCTACTTTTAAACTCCACTCGGAAGACTTTTTTGTAATCGATATTCTTAGCTCCTTCCCATTGTCTGCAGCATCGTAACAGTATATTTCGAAAAATTTGTTTTTTACCTCCACGATAGATCCAACGAATAAAGCCGAGTCATCACTGATTATTTGTTCGATAGCAGGCCATATTTTGCGTTTTGAAATAACTCTAAGAAGGTCTTCAACTGTATCAATGTCGGCAAGCCATTTCATTTTATTGATATTCCTTATCTCGCCGCTATGCTTAATTATCTTGTTTTCGCATACCTCCAATTCTCCATCTCGAACTTCAGCTAAAGATTTTTTGGGAAACACGAGCACCCCATCTGCCTGAAAATCTCTAAACTCACGCAAAGCAACTATGGATTTGCCGATATGAATTACAACTCCGTCAAACGCATCCCCGCTCGGTTGACTCGTGGTCAGCCGAACACACCATTTCTCATCCAGTGATTTCTGTAATGTCCGTTTCACACCTTTCCCCCATTTTGTAAACTTCTTCCCTCTTATAATATGCACAATTATAACATCGACAAGAGGCGTATGTTATAGGAAGAAGGCTAGTGCAATTAGCCATATCCCTTGATTTAAATAGACGCGATAAGCTAGCCTCGACGAAGCCGCACTCACTTTCAACCCATACTAAGAAGTCTGTTCTCGAGACTACCAAGTTCATCTCGGTGGTCGCTTCTATATATGATCGACTCTGAACCTTCTGTTCTTACTGTTGTTTGAAAATATCCGTTACGATTAACACTGCCGGGCTTGTCCCTTTGTTCTCAAGCCAGTGGATTACATTCCCATCCTCGGACCAGGTCTGCCCCGTGCCATACTCCTTCGCCACGTCGCCACGGTGTTCGATAACCGTCCCCTTAAGCACGTATGCAGCTCCCGGCCTATCTCTGTGGCTATGAGCCGCTAGGACTCCGCCCGGCTCGATCGTTAGCATCCGGAGCCGGAGCTGCCGACCCTGCATCCCGGGTATTTCAGGACCGAGGTCCACTGCGGAGAGCGGAGTAATGGTGATGCCATTGCTCTCAGTCGGTGCAGCCTGCTGAGCGGTCGCGGAAACGACTCCCGTGACAATCACGAACCCCATGAACAATGCAATGACTATACAACTGCCAAAGCGAACACAAATACTAATAGATTTTATTGCAGCCATAATCTTTTCCTCCGTTCTTGTTTGTTAAGTGTTAGACACTTACTATCTATACAGGTCAGTGTTTGGTACTGTCCGTGTAGCTTCCCCTTTTGCTTAACAAGTATCACGGGATTAGGCATTTGTCAAATAGGAAATTATGTCAAGAGTATGCGAACTCGGCAAAATCTGAAGCTCGCAGAGTCTCTATTACGCTCTTTTTGTACTTATACAGGTCAGAATACGATGCCGCTGAAAATCAAACATATTTTTTTATTATGACACGTATAAAAATGCTGCATCTGCGCGCATGGTTACAACAAAACCCACTTAAACTGTGAAACAGTTATGCGTGCCTAATCCTATTTCAGGATCATGATTTGTAAGTACCAAGCCTGATAGAATACAGTTTCGATAGTTACCCTTGGAATTCGACATTCTTGCTCAGATGGCCGAGGTTATACTGCTTCTTTGCCTAGTCGCAGGCTGATCCGGTCAATCAATGCATCCTTCGATAAGCTTCCAACTATGCGGTCTGCCTCTTTGCCGTTGATATAAACAACAACCGTCGGCGTGCCAGTCACCTTACATTGAATAGCCGTAGAACTGTGTTCATCGCAGTTCAACTTGGCAAAACGCACTTTGCCGGCCATCTTTGCGGCAGCCTCAGTGTAAACAGGAGTAAACATCTTGCAATGTCCACACCATGGAGCCCAGAAATAAACGACCATAATTCCAATAGATTGCTCCACATCCGACATCCACGTATCCGCATTGAGCTCATGTACACTATAATCCATGAAATATATCCTCCCATATATTGCTTGCCAACTTTTTTGCGTCTGATTCATTAATTGATTCTCAAGAGTTAGCTTCTAAAAGCAAGACTGTCATTTAGGTACGGCAATATAATTATTGTACATTGGGTTACCATGAGCGAACGCAAGTTAAGTTATCCTTTCACCAAGAAGTTTTCCTAATTTAGACAAGTGGTTCTTTTCCTCTTCAATAAGGATATCAAAGACTTTCTTTGCCCCTGCGTCCTCAATAGTTCTCAATATCTTGATATACAGGTCAAGAGAGTTAATTTCCAATTGCATTGAGACCTCAAGAATATCCAGCAGTGTCTTGTCCGGGCCTTTCAAGAAGCTAACTACTTCATCAATCCTGACACCTCCCTCCATGATTCCGCTTAAAGGCTCTCTGTTCAAAATATCGTCAGTAAGATTTTCGCCAGTTATCAGTTTGTATGCCTGAAGGATTTGCGTCTTATGCTTTTCCTCGGCCTCCGCAATTGTCTTTAAGACGTTTTTGGCTTCCGTATCTAACGTCAACTCTTCAACGTTCACATAAAACATGCGACTGCCTTCTTCAAGAGCCATGGCAAGTGATATTAGTTCTTCTGCCGTTTCTCTGCCTTCAAGCATGGATAGACCTTCATTGTAACTTCCCGTAGCTACCTGACCGTTCCATGCTGTGATGCCTCCGTCCATACTATAAACTTTGGAGAATCCATAGATTAATAAAAAAGCTGCAGCCGCCCGACTTCGGTTGCCACTCCTGCAATATGCGATTATGGGTTTCGCATGATCAAGTCCTCCAACTTTGTTTATAAGGTCTGGTAGCGGAATAAAGACAGCGCCTGGAAGATGTCCGGATCTATACTCTTCAGGTTGACGAACATCGAGAATAACAAATTCTGATCCCTTGTTGCCGATGAACCATTCCTTTGCCTGCTCGACGTTCATAGTTTCAATTTTCTTGCCGGCATTTGTATCTTCCATAATAATCCTCTCTTCTTAATAGTAGCATGACTTTTCATTCGATTATAGATGATAATACATATATGGCGCCTTAGCCTGTTAGCGTTGCCAGTTTTTTCTAAATACAATAAAATAGAGCAAAGAAGTCCTATGGACAAATACGAGGTGCAGCATGAACATACTGAAGGGAACAAAGACAGCCGAAAACCTACTGAAAGCCTTTGCCGGAGAGTCCCAAGCGCGCAACCGCTACACATTTTATGCCTCTGTGGCCGACAAGCAGGGATACAAGCAGATCAGGAATATCTTTCTCGAGACAGCTGATAACGAAAAGGAACATGCAAAGAGATTTTATAAATTGCTGCTAGATAGTTTAAAGGGTGAGCTTCCGGCTATGATAGAGATCAATGCTGCATATCCTGTGGCATATGGAACTACACTTGACAATCTCACGGCAGCTGCGAACGGCGAGAATGAGGAATGGCAGACCTTATATCCTTCTTTTGCCATGGTCGCCGAACAGGAAGGATTCCCCCATATTGCCATCGTCTTCCGGAAAATTGCAGAAGTCGAAGTTCGTCACGAGGCACGTTACCGCAAGCTTGTAGCCAACATTGAGGCGAACCGCGTCTTTACAAGAGAGTCGAATAATTCATGGAAGTGCGCCAACTGCGGGTATATACATGAAGGAGTCAGCGCACCGGATAAATGCCCTGCATGCGATCATCCACAGGCATATTTTGAATTGTTCACCGAGGCCTATTGAGAGCGGACGAGAGTTTGAGAGCAGAATGGATTCCACAAAGCGTTTCTTTTAGGCTCTTGCAAGAGGGGATGTCGCCCTGAAAAACCTCAGACAAAGATAGCTACTCTATCGTCAGGAGAAAACACCAACGCATCCACACTAGACATTCTATCACTACGCAATTCTTAATGCATCAAGTCTCTGCCAGTTCGAAAAGTTTCAGATTATTCCATAAATCATCAGTCTTAATCATAGGTGTTTTGTCTTGGGTATCAGTTGCACGAAATATTTTCAGGAGAAAAGCGTTGGTCTAGACTTTCGAAAGAAACCCTGTATAATCAGCCGTTTCCCTGCGGTGATGAGCATAAGCAACAGTCTCTATGTTGAACATAGGTGAGCGCATTCCCCCTGCTAGGCCGTAGGCCAGGAGGTGG
>PMYY01000080.1 GCA_003170655.1 Nitrospiraceae bacterium | reverse complement strand
AGAAACCGTATTCCGTCGCGAATAATTAACGTTTTCCTTAGGTATGATCCTATTTACGAACAAAAGGGGGGGTATAAAAATCTTCAAAGGAATAGCTATATAAGGAATAGCTATATAAACTTAGGTGCCTCCCTCCAATCCGGATTTGAGAAACTATGATGCTGAAGTACATTATTTATAACATCCTTTACGCTGTCGTCCTGCTTTTCATACTCCCATTCGAGTATTTCAAGCGGCCCGCAGATTTGCGGCGCCGCTGGCTGAAGGAGCGACTGGGATTTCCGCCTGTATCTTCAAATGCTAATGGGGCGATATGGGTCCATGCAGTATCAGTCGGAGAGGTAATTGCATCCATCCCCTTGTTAAAGAGACTCAAGATCTCATATCCCGACAAGGAGATAGTGCTTTCGACGGTTACCGACACCGGACAGAAGGTTGCGAGGGAAAGGACCGGAGATACGGCCAGGATAATCTATATCCCTTTCGACATAACTTTTGCAGTTGCAAATGCTTTTTACCGCGTGCGGCCCGATCTCTTTGTTATCATGGAGACCGAACTCTGGCCCGTCATAATACATTTTTTCAAAAAGCGCGGGGTCCCTGTGCTGCTGATGAACGGCAGGCTGTCGGAGAAGTCCGTAAGGGGATATCTGAAACTCCGCTTCTTTTTTGGTCAGGTTATGAAAGACATCTCCTTTTTCTGCATGCAGAATGGACTTTATGCAGACAGGATCATCTCGATTGGGGCAGGTGAGGAGAACGTCCACGCAACGGGGAATTTCAAATTCGATACGAAGCCTTCATCTCCTGTCCCGGCCTGGACCGGGATGCTGACCGGACCGGTCCTCATTGCCGGTAGCACTCACCGCTCTGAAGAAGATATCGTGCTGGATCTTTTCACGCAGCTCATTCCCGACAACCCCACGCTTAATCTCATAATTGCACCGCGCCATCCCGAAAGATTCAAGGAGGTGGAAGAGATTTTAATAAAACGTGGCATCAAGTATATGAAGAGATCGGAGATAAAAGATTACAATTCGCCCATGCGAAATATTGTCGTAATCCTTGACGTTATGGGAGAACTTTCATCCGTCTACGGTGCAGCAGATATCGCCATTATGGGCGGGAGCTTTATTGAACATGGCGGACAGAATCCTCTGGAGCCGGCCTTTTGGGGCAAGGCGATTGTCTGTGGCCCCCATATGGAGAATTTTCTGTTTGTCGATGAATTTTACCGCAGAGGAGCGGCGGTGATGGCCGGGAGAGAGAATCTTTACGGAATAGTGAAAGAAATTCTCGGTTCGCCCGAAAGGACAGCACGAATGGGAAAAGCTGCTAAAGAATTGTACGAAAGAAATGCGGGGGCGACCAGCCGGGCAATGGAGATAGTTAAGAAATACATCTGATCCGATCTTTATCGAAGGCAGTAACTGCTGATATGCACCAGCTGCTATATTGCGTAATTGCACCAGACGATTGAATAAGGGTAAAATGCTCAATGGGCNNAAATTTCATCAAGGCGATATTGAAGACAAAGAAAATGCTTCAGATCTTTCCCTCCAACAATGTCATTTATATTGCCGCCATCGATGAAGCCTATGCCCTCGCAAAAGAATATTTGGACCTGCATGGCGAACTTACGTTACAAATAAAACCCGCCGAGATATTGGTCGACACTGAACAAGCCTACCAGAGCCCCGGAAAGGCGGACAACTTTGCACTTTTCTTCTTTAAGGAAGGGATCAGGGAAGTGATATTCAAAGAGCCACTCTCCAAGTCTGAACTCGAAGATTTCCTGAAGCTGACGGGGACAGACTTTGATAAAGACGACTCCGGTGATGATTTCCTTTCCGCCGCCTGGGGCAGGAGCTTCGAAAACATCAAGTTCACCATAGATGACGTCGCTTATCTCGAATCTGATTGGAACCATGGAGGGGGGCAGGACAGCGGTCCGGGAGAGACCTTGGAACTGTCGGGGTCAGAAGGCGGACCAAGCGAAGCGGAGCCACATTCTGCGGAAAATGCCTCGGGATTCGGTACACTGTTTTCTTTCGGACGCGACATGCAGGGCGAGATAAACCCCGATGAGACGGCCAGCGGTGAAGTATATTCTCAGGGGAGCTCGCAAAAAAATAGCCTATCAACTGCTTATCAGGATGCCCTTGTAAAGGAAGATACAATTGCGGTTGAAGTCGGCGAGCTTACGGCGGAAGAGAGAGGAATAATGCTTGCCGAAATGGAAATAGATCCCTGCGAAAAGAGCGATCAACTAGCTACAATTCTTGTTACGATGATCGCGAAATCCAGCCCCCCCGTCGATGCCGGCTATCTGACCAAGGCATTGGAAGACCTTACTCTTTTTGCGTTCGGACGGAATGACCTTAGTACCGCCATTACTGCCCTTCGCATGATTGAAGAAATTCCTGTTGAGCAGCGTGCGGACTCTGGGCTAAAAGTGCCGATCAAAAACTTCCTCTCTTTTTGCCGATCGGCGGATGTCATGGAGAAGCTGGGGAGCATCCTTGATTCTTCGAAGGAATTCAACGAAGAGGCTCTGCAGGAATATGCGGGACATCTCGGCGTGGAATCCCTTTACTCCTTCATTGCCCTTCTGGAGCGTCTCGAAAATATACATGCAAGGAGAATGGTAAATAATGTTCTTATTCGTCTCGGAAAGCAGAATGTTCGGCCGCTGTGCGAACACCTGAAGGACCCGACCTGGTTCGTTGTGAGAAACATGGTCTATATTCTGCGGAACATCGGAGACAATTCCGTTTTGGATGAAATCCTGACAGTGGCCGGACATGATCATCCCAGGGTGAGACTGGAGGTTGTTAAGGCCCTGCACGATTTCAGGAGTGTGAAGGCACTCCAGGCATTGAAAGAGTTTTTCGACGACAGGGATTCTACGGTCAGGCTGTCCTCCATAACCGTGATCGGTGCCATGGCAAAAGAGACAACAGGCGCCAGTCTATTCGCACGCGATGCCGTCATCGCGAAGATCAGGGAAAAACATTTCGAGGAAAGGGAGTTCAAGGAAAAGAAGTCCTTTTACGAAACGCTGGCCCTGCTGCGTGACAGGACGGCGGATGAATACATGATGGAGGTATTGAAAAAGAAAAGTATCTTCGGCGGCAGGAAAATTGCTGAAAACAGGGCGTGCGCGGCGCATTACCTTGGACTGGCCAAATGCAAGGAGGCCCTTCCGCTCCTCGAGAAACTGAGAGGATCTTCGGATACGCTTTTAAGAGAGCATGTGACCATCGCAATACAGAGGATAAGTAATGCATAACCCGCGCCCACAGGCAATCAGGGAAGCAAAGGACATAGTCAACAGATTTGCTATTATTCTCAAGATAGGCCAGACATACAACGCGGACAATCAAGCAGTGGTCAAAGCAGTGGATTCTTTTGTGGAGATGGTCACCCCGGTGCTGCGAAATGAACAATCGATCGTCATTGAACTTCTGGGCGAATATTTTCATTTTAACGAAGCGCGAATTCGCTACACTGTCCAGTACTATGTGAATTTCGATTTCCTGATGGAAGAGTTCCGAAAACGCGGACTTGGCAGCATAACTTTCAACGATACGATATCGCGCCGTGATCTTCAGGACTTTATTAGGGCATTCCTGTCATGCCCAACCTCCGACTCTCCTTTTGTCAGCCTGAAAGGGGCCGTCGAAACCATCGATTCCATCAACATCGGGGCCCTCAAGCAGGCGCGGGAGGGCGAGATCGTCGACAAGAGGCATACGCTCAGACGGACTTATTTCAATGCGGTATCCCATTTGAAAACCGTTGTCGGCCGGATAAAGGTAGGCGCCGAAAATGTCGACGTAAAAAAGGCTAGGCTTGTCGTCAACTCTCTTGTCGATTTGATACTAGAGGAAGAGCAGATGCTCATCAGCATGACTGCGATAAAGGACTATGATGAATATACTTATCATCATTCGGTCAATGTTAGCATTCTGTCCATAGCCCTCGGCATGAAGCTTGGATTGAACAAAAAGAAATTGTCCGAACTCGGAATAGCAGCCTTTCTCCACGACGTCGGTAAGGTAACCATTCCGGACGGCATTCTGAACAAACCGTCGTCATTCGACAATAACGAGTGGGAAATCATGAGGCGTCATCCTGAAGAGGGCGTCAAAAAGATACTGGCTACTATGAAAATGGATGCTTTAACGATCAGAAGCGCCATCGTTGCATACGAACACCATCTGAATTATGACGGATCCGGATATCCCGACGTGCCGGAGTCCCATCGGCTGGACTTCTATTCCAACATAGTTACAATCACCGACAGGTTTGACGCCATGACATCCGCAAGGGTTTACTCGCGCAGCCCTAAGCCTCCTGAAGAGGCGCTCCATATCCTCCTTCAAAGCGCCGGAAAAGATGTAGATCCGACGCTGATCAAGATGTTCATCAAGATGATAGGGGTATTTCCCATCGGCACATTTGTGGCCCTTGATACACGTGAACTTGGAGTGGTATATCGCGGCAATTCCATGCATCCTGACAGGCCGATCATTGTTTTGGTTGCCGACAGTCAGGGACAGAAGGTTGAGAACACCTTTGTCGATCTTACGGATAGAGGGCTTGACGACCGATATCGCAGGACAATCAAAAAAACCCTCGATTCAAATAAATATGACATTAACCTTTCCGAATATCTGCTCGAATCGTACGTATGACCGCGGTTGAGTTTCTCTACTACCTCGGGTATACAGCCAAGAAAAGACACTCGCTCAGTAAGCAGAAAAGACTTCCCCGCAAGGTGATCAGCATTGGAAACCTTACTTTAGGGGGGACCGGTAAGACACCTGCTGCAATTGCCGTGGCCGAAGAAGCGAAGAAGAGAGGATACCGCCCGGTGATCTTGACACGAGGTTACAGGGGAAAGGCTAAAGGGCCTTGTTTGGTGAGTGACGGTTCTTCTGTTCTCCTATCGGTGGAAGAGGCCGGTGATGAGCCTGTAGTGATGGCTGGAAGATTGAAGGGTGTCCCGGTGGTGAAATCGGCCGACCGGCATGAGGGAGGTCTCTTTGCCATGCAGCAGCCTTGGGGGGATGATCCGGATCTTCTCTTCATCCTCGATGACGGATTCCAGCATTGGCGTCTGAGCAAGGATATCGACATCGTCCTGGTGGATGGGCAGGACCCTTTCGGCAACAGGAAGATGCTGCCGGTCGGTCCTCTGCGTGGTCCGCTTGCCGAGTTGAAGGATGCTGATATTCTTGTGATTACGAAAGCCAGAAATGAGGCCCTTGCCCTTGAACTTCACAAAATAAATAAAGATGCCTCCGTTTTTTACGCGACCCATGAGGTTACAGATATACGAAAGGCTGATGGGACTGTGGCGGCCTCCAGTTTGCTGAAAGGCGTGAAGGTCCTGGCCTTCTGCGGGATCGCCAATCCGGCATCTTTCAAAAAGACTCTTTCCCATCTCGGCTGCGGGATTGTCGAATTGAAGCAGTACCGCGATCATTATCGTTATGTCCGCGAGGACATCAGCGGGCTCGAAGAAAAAGGCAAGAGGCTCGGGGCGGAGTTCCTGCTCACAACTGAGAAGGACATGGTGAAGATACGAGAGTTAAAGTGCGTTCCGCGTAATCTGCTGTCAATCGAGATAGGGTTTAGTATCGCCAAGAGTTTCTATAACGAAGTGTTCAAGCTGCTCGCGCTTTAAAATTCCTCTGCCTTCTCTATTTTCTCGGAAAAAACGAGGACACATCCGTTGCAGTCCAGCATTGAAAATTCGTTCGTTCCATAAAAAGTTGGGTAGAGATGGCGAGTGATCTTGGCCTTGGTTCTCAGGGCATCATAGAGCTCTTTAACGCCTTCACCCTCTAAATGGAAGGTAAGTGTGCCTGCCCTGTCATGATCTTTCTTTGCAGCGTGGCCGGTCTTTGAATGGAACATGATCTCGACTTCTCCACATTTCATAAGCGCCCAATCGATCTGGTCTTTCGACGGGACTGTAAGGACGAGTTCGAACCCGAGCAAGTCCTCATAAAAGGCAATGGTCGCCTTTATGTCTTCTACCATAAGGGCAGGGGTTATTCTTTTCAGCAGCATATTTATGAATACTCCTTGAGATAGCGTCCTGTATAAGAGAGTAAAGACCCCTGCAGCCCTTCTGGCGTCCCTTCGAAGACGACGGAGCCTCCTCTGTCGCCTCCTTCCGGACCGAGGTCTATGACCCAGTCCGCTCTTCCTATGATATCAAGATTATGCTCGATAATTACAACCGTGTTGCCAGAATCAACCAGTCTGAATATGATCTCCAGCAGCATGAGCACATCGTCATGGTGTAATCCAACGGTTGGCTCATCCAGGATGTAGAGCACGCCGCGGGAAGATGCGCGCGACAATTCAGCGCATATCTTCAATCTCTGCGCCTCCCCGCCCGACAGTGTGGTGGCAGGCTGCCCGAGTACCAGATATCCCAGTCCGATGCTTCTGAGCATTTCCATACGGGAACAGATATCCGGTATTGAAGCGAAAAATGCGTACGCTTCATCAACGGTCATGCCTAGGACATCGTTTATGTTTTTGCCCTGGTAGGTCACGCGCAGGGTCTCTTCCTTGTACCTCCTGCCTTTGCAGTCCTCGCATGTCACAAATATATCCTCGAAGAAATACATCTCCATCTTCTGGTATCCTTCGCCCTTGCAGGTGTCGCACCTGCCGCCCGGCACATTGAACGAAAAAAAACCGGGGGTGTACCCATGAGCCCTTGCCTCAGGCTGCTTAGAAAAAAGCTTGCGTATTGGTTCGAATATTTTCAGATATGTCAGCGGGTTCGACCTTGGAGTTCTTCCGACCGGGCTCTGATCGATGAGCCTTACCCCTTTAATTTTATCGAGCCCCTCGATTTTCATATGGGGCAGCGGAGGATCTGATTCAATCCTGAAGTGGCGTGCGACAGCATTGAAGAGCGTTTCTACGATCAGACTGCTCTTGCCCGATCCGGATACGCCTGAAACGACCGTCAGTGCATCGACAGGGAAATGGACAGCGATGTTTGAAAGATTGTTTCCTGTTGCGCCCGAGAGAGTGATGAAATATGAGGGCGACAGAGAAGAGCGTCTTTTTGCATCGCGCCTCCTGGGGGCTTCTTTCGGACCTTCACCCCGCAGGTACTTTGCCGTACGAGTATCAGCCTTCATAAATTCATTGATCGGGCCGGAAAAGACGATATCTCCGCCCAAGTGCCCGCCTCCGGGGCCGAGTTCGACCACCCAGTCGCTCGCAGCTATAATATCCCTGTCATGTTCGACCACGATGATCGTATTCCCGAGGGAGGCCAGCTGATACATTATGTCTGCAATGCGCCTGGTGTCCCGCGGATGAAGGCCTATCGTCGGTTCATCCAGCACATAAAGAGTCCCTGTTAGCGCCGCCGCAAGCTGATTAGAAAGGTTCACCCTCTGGTATTCGCCGCCGGAAAGGGTCTTTGCCTGCCGCGCCGGTGTCAGGTAATCGACCCCGACTTTGATGAGAAAATCCAGCTTCAGCGTTATCTGCTTGATAGCTTCTTTAGCGATATCGCGCTGCATTGGAGATAAATGGATATCGGAGAACCAATGTGAAAGCTGTCCCAGCGGTTTCAAGGAGAGATCGGCTATATCCAGGCCTTCTATTTTGTACGTCAGGGCTTCTTCGCAGAGCCTCTTTCCGTGGCACTTCGGACAGGTCACAGGGCTTCGGAACCTGCTCAGTAAGACCCTTACATGGAGTTTGTACCGTTTATTTTCAAGCTCTTCGAAAAATGCATTTACGCCGTGGAACTTTCCATTACCTTGGAATACCGACTCCCGTTCCGTATCTGTGAGCTCATTATATGGTTTGGAGACATCTATGCCCGCTTTTTTTGCTCCTCTGATCAGCTGGTTCTTCCACCAGTGATACCCCGGCCTCTCCCAGAGTTCGATAGCGCCCTCGGCAAGTGAGAGCTGCTTATCGGTGATGATCAGATCTTCATCATATTTCAGTATATTGCCGAACCCCTTGCACTCCGGGCATGCGCAAAGAGGATGGTTGAAGGAAAAGAGGATCGGCGACGGTTCCGGGACAGAGATACCGCACTCGTCGCATACATTTTTCGAAGAAAACTGGAGCGGTCTCAAATTCACTTCTCCGCCTTTATCGCTGCGGACGAGGACCACCGACATAAGTTCTCTGCCCTCACGCCAGGCATTTTCGATCGAATCGGCAAGCCTCGGTTCGTCCTGTATGACAAGCCGATCGAGGACAACGACATGACGTTGCTGGGCGGGTGTATCGTGATGCGCCCCTGCATCAGCTGACTGCAACTTCAAATCATCAATCTCCCTGACCTCATTGTTCAAGAGCAGCCGGTGGAAGCCGCGGCTGGAGAGTGATGCGAGCGGCTCGCCTGTTTCGAAGGTTATGAGCGCCCGCTCATTTAAATAATTTTCGAGCAATTCGATGACGATTTGAGAGCTGTCCCAGTTCCTGATCTCCCCGCCGCATTTCGGGCAGTATGGGACTGCAATCTTCGAATAGAGCACCCTGAAAAGATCATAGAGTTCAGTGAGAGTGCCGACGGTAGAACGTGCTCCTCTGACAGGGTTCTTCTGTTCGAGGGCGATGGCCGGACGAATGTTGCGGATGCTGTCGACATCTGGGCGGTCGAGTTTCTCCAGAAAGAGGCGGGCGTAGGTAGAGAGTGATTCGATGAAACGCCACTGGCCTTCAGCGAAGATCGTGTCGAAGGCAAGCGAAGACTTTCCCGATCCTGAAACGCCGGTTATGGCGATAATCTTGTTATGAGGCAGCCTCAGGTTCAAGTTTTTGAGGTTGTTCTGCCGTGCGCCTTCGATGATCAATTCTCTTGTCAACATTTTAATATTTTAACATTTTGATTTCTTTGTTTTATAATTAAAAATGCTAAAGGTAATTTCGGACAGGATCAAAGGAGGCGGAAGGCTCTCGTATGAAGAAGCAGTCGGTTTGTTTAAGCACGATGATATCTTTGGGATCGGGAGGGTGGCAGCGGAAGCCGCCGAACGAAAGAACGGTAAGAAAGCCTATTTCATCGTCAACCGCCACATAAATCCGACCAATATCTGTGTGAACCGGTGCAAGTTCTGCGCCTTCAGCCGCTCCAAGGACGAGGAAGGCTCCTTCGAACTCACTATCGACCAGATACTCGAACGGCTGNNGTCCACATCGTCGGCGGCCTCCATCCTGAATGGCCCTTCGAACATTACATCACTATGATCTCGGCCATACGTCAGAAATTCCCGCTGTTGAATATCAAGGCATTCACCGCTGTTGAGATCGATTATTTTTCGAGGATTAGCGGGCTCGGCCTCGAAGAAGTACTAACTAAACTCAAGGAGAGCGGGCTCCAGATTATGCCGGGAGGAGGCGCCGAGATATTCGCAGAGGGCATCAGAAACCAGTTGTGCCCCGAAAAGATATCCGGAGAGCGCTGGCGGGAGGTGATGGAGGTCGCTCATCATGTCGGTATCAAGACAAACGCCACGATGCTTTATGGCCATCTCGAAACGTTCGAAGACAGGGTGGACCATCTCTTCAAGTTGCGGGACCTGCAGGACAAGACCGGAGGGTTCCAGGCATTTATCTCGCTGGCATACCACCCGAAGAACACCGAAATAGGCGGCTTCTATTCGTCGGGGATCGACGACTTGAAGACCATAGCCATGAGCAGGCTCATCCTGGACAACTTCGACCACGTAAAGGCCTACTGGATCATGCTGGGAGAAAAGATTTCCCAGACGGCATTGCTATTCGGCGCCGACGACCTCGACGGCACTATCATCGAAGAAAAGATCACCCACATGGCCGGCGCAATGACCGGCGAAGGCATGACGAGAGAAGACTTGATCTACTTGATAAGAAAGGCCGGTAAAACAGCTGTCGAACGGGACGGGCTATATAACGAGATATGGAAAGGATAAGCAGGGAAGAGGCTCTAGCACTCTTCAAATCAGCTGATCTTCTCGATCTCGGCGAGAAGGCGGACCGAATAAGGAAAGCTCTTCATCCAGAAGAGATGGTCACGTTTGTCGTGGATCGCAATATCAACTACACTAATGTCTGTATCAATCAATGCCGGTTCTGCGCTTTTTATCGTGATGCTGAAAGTCCCGATGCGTATGTGCTGTCCAAAGAGGAACTTTTTAAAAAAATTGAAGAAACGATAGCTTTTGAGGGAACGCAGATACTTATACAAGGCGGATTGCATCCCGACCTTGGGCTCGATTATTATACCGCTCTTTTGAAGTCTATCAAGGCGCGCTTTGAGATCAACGTGCATGGGTTTTCGCCGCCGGAGGTCTGTTATCTCGCAAAAAAGCACAACTTGACGGTCCGCGAGACCATTCAAATACTGAAGGATGCGGGGCTCGACTCGATACCTGGCGGCGGGGCGGAGATATTGTCCGACCGGGTACGCCAGGTCCTTAGCCCCAAGAAGATAAAGTCGAGAGAGTGGCTAAGGGTAATGGAAGAAGCTCACGGGCTCGGCATGAGGACAACTGCGACGATGATGTTCGGAAGCGTCGAGGCACCGGAAGATATCATAGAACATCTGGCCGCCATCCGTTCGCTACAGGACAGGACTGGAGGTTTTACCGCATTTATCCCCTGGTCGTTCCAGCCCGGCAATACCGAATTGAGCAGGGACGACGTGGGGCTGCAGGGAAGTATCAGGCCGGCTACTGCCATCGATTATCTTCGTGTTCTCACTCTTTCGCGTCTTTATTTAGATAACGTGCAAAACGTCCAGGCCTCATGGGTGACGCAGGGATTGAAGCTGGCGCAGGTCGCCCTCAGATTCGGCGCGAACGATTTTGGTTCAACGATGATCGAAGAGAATGTCGTACGCGCAGCAGGAGTCAACTATGTGGTTTCTAAAGAGGACATCATTGCCGCGATCAAAGCAGCCGGATTCGAAGCCGCACAGCGGAATACGTACTATAGTATCATCAGGAAATTTTAGGGAGGCAATATGGCAGATGCCCTTTACGACGTAATCGTCATCGGCGGGGGGCCGGGCGGATTGAGCGCAGCTTTGTACGCGTCGCGCGCAAAGTTGAAGACACTCGTGCTTGACAAATCCAAAACCGCAGGCTCTCTTGCCTATGCAAGTCTGATAGAAAATTATCCGGGCCTTGAAAAACCCATGACTGGCGGCGAATTGCTCGATGTCTTTCGCAAACAGGCAGAAAGTTTCGGAGCGGCGTACAAGGAAGAGCAGGTAATCGGCGCATCGCTTTCGGATGACGTTAAAGAGGTCTTCACCATGGAAGCATCATACCAAGGCAAGACGGTGATCATCGCGACCGGATCAATGGGCAGAAAGGCAACGATCAGGGGCGAGGAAGAATTCCTGGGCCGCGGAGTCAGCTACTGCGCCATCTGCGATGCCGCTTTCTTCAAGGGTAAAACCGTCTGTGTTTTGGGCGACTCCGAAGAAGCCGCCAAGGAGGCCGGCGTTCTCGCCCGGTTTGCCGAGACGGTCTATCTTATCTCTCCATCTCAAAAACTGAAGGTCGAAGAAGATTATCCGGCTCTGCAGATTTCGAATATCAAACTTCTCCTCGGCAGAGTGGTAACAGCCATCGAAGGCGGCGATGCCGTTGAGCGTATACGGATAAAGGCATCCGGAGTCGAGAACGAACTGGCGCTCGACGGGGTCTTTGTCTATCTCATGGGCAACAAGCCGATAATCGATTTCCTGCAGGGTGCAGTAGAGGTGTCCGAAGAAGGATGTGTCGTGACCAACCGTTTTATGGAGACTAATATCCCCGGTGTTTTTTCTGCAGGCGATGTAACATGCACGGAAGCAAGGCAGGTAATAATAGCTGCATCTCATGGCTGTCTGGCGGCGCTGGCGGCTGAAAAGCATATTTTCGGAAGGAAGAAGGCCAAAGTAGATTGGCACTAAATATTGATGACTGCAGGGGCTGATCTGTGACCAATGACGAAATGAAAACTATGGTACTCGACTATATGGCTGAAGGCTATCTTGAAAACATCATAGACATGTTCAAACACGATGAAACCCTTTATCCACTAGTGATCGATATGATATCGGACGAGAGGGTAAGGGTGCGGCTGGGAGGTGCAGCCCTGGTAGAAGAACTCGTCAAAATCGACAGCGCACCTTTCGTAAAGATTATTCCGGATATCGCCCGCCTTCTCGAAGATTCAAACCCGACGCTGCGCGGCGACGCTGCCTATCTGCTCAGCGTAATACGCCATGCCAGCGCGATTCCCTACCTACTCAAAGCGAAGGATGACAATAATGTTTTTGCGCGCGAAATTATAGTCGATGCGATTCATGATATAACCGGCAATAACTGAGACGATGGTGCCGAAGGGAGGGTCCCCTGCTTGAGGTACGCTGAGCAGGCATCTGCAGAGCGCATTGTTATAGCCATGTGTAAAAGTTCGGTATCTCAAGGTCGGGTCAACATGAGCGTCAAAGAGGAAAATGTATTCCCCGTTCTCAATTTACCCACTGGGATTTGTGAACAGGTGCTTGTTAATCTTATCGTCAACGCCGTCAATGCTGCCGATAAGGATCAAGCTTATGTAGCTATCGTCATCAAGCAAGGACTGACATGGGCTGATCATCTGACATTTATTGTAAAAGATAACGGCAAGGGCATGGACGAGGCCACGCGCGCTAGAATATTCGATCCTTTTTTCACACTGAAACCGCGAGGAGAGGGGACTGGTCTTGGTCTCTACATCTCGAAAATGCTGGCTAATAAGCTTGGCGGCGATATAACATGCGACAGTACCCTCGGAGAAGGTAGTGTCTTTACTGTTACTCTTCCCAAAGGAGTGATAGGTATTAATAGTTCGGAGGGCGCATGAGAAATTATTCCGTACTGGTCGTCGATGACGAAGTCCCCTTTCTCAATGGTATTAGGCGATGCTTTAGCGCCGCAGGGTTTCAGCGCCTGGTTTTCTTATCCGATCCGGTTGAAGCAGCCAAAATCATACTTTCTGAAGCTTCGTTCGATCTATGCCTGTTTGATGTAAACATGCCTGCTATGTCCGGTGATAAGCTCTTGGAATTAGTCAAAGGACATAGCGCCACGACGGAGTGCATTATGATTTCGGCGCTAGATGATGCAAGGACTGCTCTTGCATGTCTGAAGAAGGGAGCATATGATTATCTTCTTAAACCTTTAACGTGTGAAGAACTCTTAAGTGTCGTGAATCGATCGCTGGAGCGCAGACGGCTTATCGATCTTGTGGCTGTTCGGAATCAAGATGCCCTGGATGTAGATGACAGAGAAGCTTTCAGTTCTATCCTCGCTCAGTCAGAAAAAATGAAACGAGTCATGCGCGAAGCGGAGTTACACGCCCGAGGCAATCTGCCCGTATTGATTACCGGTGAGAGCGGGACAGGCAAGGAGCTCCTTGCACAGGCAATTCACCGGGCGAGTTCTCGAGCGGAAGAGCCATTTGTAGCGGTTAATATGGCGGCGGTTGCGGGAAGCGTCTTCGAGTCGGAATTCTTCGGGCATGTGAAAGGTGCTTATACGGGTGCTGATCGCGACCGTGCAGGTCACATTGAGTCAGCGGCTGGAGGAACTATATTTCTGGATGAGATCGGAGATCTGCCAATAGAGTTGCAGGGCAAGCTCTTGCGTGTCCTGCAGGAGAGGGAGTATATGAAAGTAGGCTCAAGCGCACTCAGAATAACCGATGCACGGTTTGTGACCGCAACACATGCGAATCTTGAACGTATGGTGGAGCGTGGGAAGTTTCGCCCGGACTTATACTATCGGCTGAAAGGGTCTTGGGTTCATTTGCCTCCTTTGAGGGAGCGCAGGGAGGATATACCTCTTCTTATCGACCATTTTCTGGCGGAAAGCGGCACAAGCATACAGCCTGAAGCGCTCGCTGTCCTTATGGCATACGACTATCCCGGCAATGTCCGCGAATTGCATTCTCTCATACTCTCCGCATTGACCATCGCTAGGGGATGCCCCATATCGTTGCAGAATCTCCCTACACTACCTACTAAGAAATCCGCGATTGTAACCCGACAGATAGTTGATAACAACAATCTTTTGCTTAGTCATGCTGAGAAGGCACACATTATGTCGGTCTACGCCCTCGCAGGCCGTAACAAGGCTGCTGCTGCAAAGATGTTGGGCATCGGGTTAAGCACACTTCATCGCAAAATAAAGGAATATTCCATCCTCTAGCAGAAGAAATTCGGAAACCGCCTTGGTCGCCACGCCAACATGAACCGTATCATTTTGGCATCATTCTGAGCAACATGCTGTAATATAAGCGCATTGTCAGAAATACCCCTCCAAAATAGCACGATTTTCGCTTTTCCCCAATTTTGCAACAATTAATGTGAAGTATTTATTACCACAATAATATTAGTCTCTTTCTTGTATGTAAACTGCTATACACACTCATATGAACATAATGGTTGTCGACGATGAGTTTTTGAGTATGATCTCAAAATTGATATATCTTTTATACGTGAAATAGAGATGGACTCTGATAGAGCGTCAATTGTATCGGCAATAGTGACTATGGCCAATGCCTTGAATTTGAAAACTATCGCGGAGGGGATCGAAACAGAAGCACAACTGAGAATCTTGCACGCACTAAATTGCAATATTGGTCAAGGCTTCTATTTTGGGAAACCTCTACCTGCGGCATCTTTGGAAAAGTGTTGGCTTAAGAATTGACAAGCATAACCGCTGTATAAGGCCCCGTAATATATTACTTCCAGATCTACTTAGAGTCTGTTTATAAATTCAA
>PMYY01000046.1 GCA_003170655.1 Nitrospiraceae bacterium | reverse complement strand
TTTACTTTTGGCAGCCTGTTTCAGCACCCGGACGTCGAAGGAGTGTATCCGGTATACGACTCGTCCATTCAGCGCTATCGGCATCTGGACTTTTTCGGGCACAAGTGCATACTCGAGGTTCAGGTCCCTCGTGTTGAGTTGCCNNGCCTGGTCAACGAAAGGCGGCATAAGATTGGCAATGATCTATGGTCGCATGTCGATTTGGCGCTTGCTAAGACCGACTTTTCAGAGGTACTTGCAGTGGCTATCGACGAAACCTGTCGGGCAAAGGTACATATCTATGTGGCCTTGGTTGCTGATGCTGAACAGTGATCAGTTATCTTTTTACCGAGGGCCGGAACGAAGAAACCGTTAGCCGCTTTGGCCGAAAATCCGCACACTCATTGCTCTAATTCTGAGGTGATTGAAGCGGTCAGCATCGACATGTTGCCTGTATATATCAAAGGCGTGGCTTTGTACATTCCCAATGCGGAGATCACAATCTCAAGCGTCATGTAATTGCTCAAGCATCAAAGGCGGTAGACAAGACTCGAAGTATTGAACAGAAACGTGATCGCGGCCTTAACGGACTCCGCTGGGTACCCTTGAAAGACCGGTGCGGGCTCGACATTCAGTAACAGGATGAGCGGGCTGCCCTACCTACGCACATGAGACCAAACGCACGGTGTGTGCTTGGTGGTCTTGGGAGCCGTTGCGAGACATTGTCGCTCCCAAGCTGGTCAACACAGTGCGCAGCATGCTCTACAGGGTTGTGTAAATGTCAGGAGTTCTAAGATCTAGCCAATGAAAGAAGACGCCAACTTGATCCGCGGCCATCTAGCGGACATCGTCTGCTGGACTCGAACGCGCCAGCCTAACGGCTTCCTGGAAGGCCTCAGTGGGTATCTTCCTGCTCATCGGCAAGCTCGACTTTTCAAGGATAAACCCTTATGTGGTGCTGCTCACTTAAAATTCAAAAGAGCCAAAATAGGAACATGACCGGACCGCGCATTGTATTGAGTCTCTGTGCCGTCGGGATACAATATTTTGCTCATGTTCTCTTCACAAGTGCAGCTTTGCTTGTCACTCATCAAAATGAACCGTCCTTCAGCAGGGCATTTTGTTATAATTGAAAAAACTCCAGGGAGCAATAAGTGGAATCCGCGATAAACTTTGAGATGGCCAGGCAGCTGTTGCTATCTTTTGCTGTTATCCTGGCCTCAGGCACCTTTTCGGTCTTTCTGTCACAAAAGCTCAAGGTCCCGGATGTGGCGATATTTCTTATTGCAGGCATCCTGCTCGGACCTGAGGTGTCTGGTATCTTACACATCACTGTCGAATCTGCGCTGAACCAAATCATACTTATATTCGGCGCCTGTTATATCCTGTTCGACGGCGGCGCTTCGATCAAACTTAAGGTCCTGAAGCAGATATGGATTACCCTCTTCGTGCTCGCTACAATCGGCGTTATTATCATGACGTCCATTACGGCCATCGCTGCTTATTATGTGATGGGACTTCCTTTGATCACGGCTCTATTGCTGGGTGCTGCTATCGCGCCGACTGATCCTGCAACGATAATCCCCGTTTTCCGCCAGGTCAGAATAAAGGAGAGGATTTCCCAGGCGCTGATCAGCGAATCGGCGTTTAACGACGCAACAGGCTCCGTACTTACTTTCGCGGTCCTGTCTGTCGCCATGGGTTCCGCCGGATTTTCGTTAACGGCATCCCTTGCTGATCTTTTGAAACAGTCCGTCGGGGGCATTGTTATAGGTGGTGCAATGGGGTACCTCAGTGCACTGCTTATAGCCCATGAGAAGTTTGACTTCCTGGCCAAATACGCCCCTGTAATAACGCTAATGGCCATCATCGGCACTTATCTGGGTGCGGATGACACACAGACAAGCGGGTTCATGGCGGTTTTTGTTTTCGGAATCATCCTCGGCAACAAGGAATCCTTCGGCTTTCGAATGAATCTGCGTGAGCACAAAAAACTCCAGGAATATGTCGCAAGGACAGCTATGATCATGAGGATGTTCATATTCATCCTTCTGGGCTCACAGGTCGATTTTAGTCTCATGGGCAAATTCCTGTTCGGCGGGGTAATTATCGTAACCATATTCATGCTGATCGCAAGGCCGATTACCGTTATTTTATGCGCCCTTCCGGACCGGCGAGCAAAATGGAGCTTCAAAGAAATGCTCTTTATGAGCTGGACGAGAGAGACAGGCGTAATCCCCGCAGCACTCGCAGGTTTGTTGATGGGAAAACACGTACCAAGTGCCGAAATCATAGCTGCCGTTACATTTATCGCTATCCTTATGACTATCCTAATCCAGGCTACTACTGCGAAGTGGCTGGCCGGAAAATTGGGATTGCTGGAATTAGCATCAAGGCAGTTGTAGTTTGGCGAATGTTATGATAAAGCAGCTTTTATCGTGTTATCCTTGGGACAACGGGCCGAAATTCTCGGGTTATTTTCACCTGTACGCTATAATGGCAGGGCCCAGGTCGATTGCCGAATAGACGGTTTCAGAGATGACGTGGAAGTGCCTCTCCCCGAATACCAGTAAGTCATATCAGTAAGTCGTTGACATTTCACTGAAGAATCTATTCGACTTTATTTCAATAAGACAATCATTATGTCGAAGATTACATATTGGTATATGTGTCAAAGAACTCGAAATATGTTTTTTTACATAATTTTTATGTCTTGGGGTCCCTTTTTTACACTAACTTTATTCGATATTTTGCTACTGTTATAAGAGTAGCTTCAACTGAAGTTATTTATTTCGTAATGGGCATGGGGATGTTCGATGTTTGACGTGCGATACTGCAGGCAGATCCTTAAAAAGGACTTGAGTCCTTTAAATAGTCATAAGGGGGTTTTAACATGAAACGTTTAATAGCATTGTTGACAGCAGTCTTTGCAGTATGTCTTATCATTAACGTATACGCCGAAGAGCAGCCTCCGGCAGTAGCGCCTGCTCCGGCAGTAGCTGCGGCTCCCGCGGCACCGGCACCGGATGTGACCGGCAGTGTTTCATTCACCGGATTGAACAAGTATATCTTCAGAGGCGCCGAACTGAGCGCTAAGAGTGTAGTGTTGGAGCCTTCAGTAACAATCAACTACAAGGGATTTTCTCTTAATGTATGGGGCAACATAGACACCGACCAGCATCAGACCCAGGCGTTTACTCCCGGCAAAGATGGCAGCGGCGAAGGACACAAGAGTTTCAATGAAACCGATCTTACCCTTAGCTATACCTACGCTATCGATAAACTGGGCCTCACGGGCGGCTATATTTATTATGGGACCGAATATGTTCAGCAGACCCAGGAGCTCTATGTAAGCGCAACCTATGATATGATCGCTCATCCGACGATCTCTATCTACCGCGACATCGATGCCAATCCAGGCTGGTATGTCAATCTTTCATTTTCGCAGTCTCTGCCTGTCGTCAAGATGCCGAACGGTGATATGACGGTCGATCTTGGTACATCATTCGGTTATTACAATATCAGTAGCCTTACGCCTGCCAATAAAACATACAGCGCCCTGCATGACGGCATGGTTAAAGTCGGCCTCACCATCCCCGTGGTGAAGAATGTAGTCGTGCAGCCTATAACCCAGTACTGGTTCCCGTTATCTGGTAAGGCACATCATGATCAGATTGTGACCGTTGGCGACAATATTTTCAATAACAATCCGGCCGCCCACATCGACAATACATTTGTCTTCGGAGTCGGCGTGACATTGAACTTCTAAATTGAGCAAAGGGGCGCAATTTCAAGAGGAGAAATTAGAATGAACCTTGTAATCTGGCTTCCGGCATTGTTTTTTCGGGCATTGGTGCAATGACACTGTGCTATCTGCAAAAAAAGGCTCTTCAGTTGTCTCAGGAGATCCCTATTAAAAAAGGGCGAAGCAATGGAATCACTCGAAAATAAATTAAGGGAAATTGAGAGGGACGAAATCATTCGCGCACTCAAAGAATGTAACTTCGTGAGGGCCAGAGCCGCGAGAAGGCTGGGAATTACAGAAAGGATGATCGGATACAGGATCAAAAAATACGGATTAAGGATAAAGGAAGTGGGGTCGGTCGAGGANNGTAAATGCGTCGCAGGTTCCGAATGGAGCTCGAAGCGCCCGCGCATACGACAGATTATTATCCCTGACCCTAATTTTTACACTTTTTTTATACAATATGCCTGTTTTTTTACACCTATTTGATTTTCCAAGGTGATAAGCTTAACAAATGGAGGTGCGTATGGACCTGATCTATTTTGGAATCGTCGCTGTTTTCTTTGGGCTCACATGGCTGCTGGTACTGGCAGCCGAAAAAGTTAAGTAGCAGTTTATAGAGATGAGGAGGTTAAAATGGAAACCCTTTACGTTGTAAGCGGCATCATAGCCGTTGGTCTTTTGGTATACCTTGTCGTTGCACTCATGAAACCGGAGATATTCTCATGACGACGAACGGTATTTTACAACTAGTCCTGTATGTCGTAGTCCTTGTTGCCCTCGTCAAGCCGCTGGGTAGTTATATGGCGAAGGTATACCAGTCCGAGCCGATATGGCTCAATCGTATCCTCGGTCCGGTCGAGAGACTCATTTACCGCATGCTTGGAACAAGGCCTGAGGACGAGATGTCCTGGAAGGGTTATGCCGGGGCGGCTATTCTCTTCAAGCTTGCCTTTCTCTTCCTTTTGTATGGGATTATGCGCCTCCAGGATATACTGCCGCTGAACCCTCAGAATTTCAGCGCCGTCTCTCCAGACCTTGCATTCAACACCGCGGCCAGCTTCATTACGAATACAAACTGGCAGTCATACGGCGGCGAATCGACCATGAGCTATCTGACCCAGATGATGGGACTTGGCGTGCAGAACTTCGTCTCCGCAGCTCAGGGGATGGCAGTCCTCGTTGCGGTCATCCGCGGCTTTTCTCGCCGGACCACGGGCTCGATAGGCAATTTTTGGGTCGACCTTACTCGCTCTACGCTCTATATCCTGTTGCCGCTCAGCCTTATTCTGGCTGTGCTGCTCGTCTCTCAGGGAGTCGTCCAAAACTTCAGTCCGTATAAAACTGTGCCGCTTGTGCAGACTATCAATTACGATAATCCCAAGATGGATGCAGACGGCAAACCGGTACTGACCGCGGACGGAAAACCTGTTACAGAGCCTGCTAAGGCCACTGAACAGTCTCTGCCTCTTGGCCCAGCTGCATCTCAGATTGCAATAAAACAGCTCGGCACCAATGGCGGCGGATTTTACAATGTAAACTCTGCTCATCCATATGAAAACCCTACGCCGTTTTCGAATTTTCTGGAGGTGCTCGCCATCCTGCTCATTTCGGCTGCCCTTACTTACACCTTCGGTAAAATGGTGAAGGACAAGCGGCAGGGATGGGCTTTGCTTGCGGCGATGCTGGTGATATTCATCCCCCTTCTGCTCATATGTTATTCGGCCGAACAGGCAGGCAATCCTCTCCTGACGGCTATAGGAATAGATCACTCAGGCGGCAACATGGAGGGCAAGGAGGTGCGCTTCGGCATC
>PMYY01000197.1 GCA_003170655.1 Nitrospiraceae bacterium | reverse complement strand
AGCTTCACGATTCATTATACTATATATGATGATAAGTGTCTATATCATTATTGAAGATTAATGATACCTACCGTACTACTAAATATGAGAAAGAGAAGGAGTGTTATGCCTGCACCGAGTAAGGCACCGGCGATTACCTCCGGAGGTGTATGGGCCTTAACCGTTACCCTGCTTTGCGCGATAACCGCAGCAAGCACAAAACCGATAATAGAAACCGAAAAATCTTCGGTCATAATCGTGAGCGCAAGCCAGAGGGAAAATGCAATTGCGCTATGTCCGCTGGGCATTCCTCCACGAAGAGGATGCCCCAGCCCGAAGCGAGCCTTGAGCATCACAACCAGAACTAGAATTATAATGATTGAGATTAAAGCAATCTCGTTGCTGGTATGTTTTGCTATATATACGCCTGTATCGAAGGCTGTGTGGATGTATGGAAAGAGAATTATATACCCGATCACGACAGCGCCGAACGCAGTAATCAGGACCGCCCCCGCGGAGACATCCTTTGCGATTCTGGCCTTCTCGCTGTACTCGGGCGATATCATATCGACAAGAAACTCGATGGCGGTATTCACCATCTCGGCGAGCAGCACAAGAATAACGGTAATTGCTACTATAAGAAAGTCGTGTCGCTGAACTCCCAGAACGTAGCTCAATATAAGAACAGTTACTGCAGTGTAAAGATGATACCTCAGATGCCGCTGGGTCTTGGCGGCATGAAGTATTCCCTCTATCGCATTGTTCGCGCTATCGACCCATCGTCTTAAGGGCATTGAGTAGTTCCTTCTCTTTTTCTTTCATCTTCCCGGCCTGATAACGATTCTTTTCGTGGTCATATCCGATCAGATGGAGCAATCCATGCACCAGCAGAAGTGCGAGTTCCTGATCTAAGCTCACCCCCCTGTCCGCAGCCTGTCGAGCTGCCTGGGCGGGACTGATCACGATGTCTCCGAGGTCAGCGTTTCCACTATTAATTGAAATGCCCTCAAGCTGGGAAAAGGAGAGCACATCGGTCGTCCGGTCGATACCGCGATACGTGAGATTCAATTGACGCATCCTTTTATCCCCGACGAGAAGAACGCTGATGCCCGCTTCCGACGGATCAAAAGAAATGCCCGATGCAAGGTTCAGGCACCTGATCCTTTTGCCCCTGGACAGGTGTTTGAGTGCGCCTGAGAGTATCCGCCTGATACTAGGCGGATCTGCTTTTATCGATCTTTGGGAGTTCCTTACCGCTATTTCCATTATTATGCGGGGTCTTTTCGACAGAATGGTCACCCCTGTTGTGCGAGACCTTCAACTCTATGTCGGGATATTCTATCCTTTTGTGGAATATGCTCGTAAGCACGAAGGTAAAACGCTTTTTGATCTCAGACATATCCTTCAGGGTAAGCTCGCATTCGTCTATCTGCCCGTCAAGAAATATCTCATTGATGATCTTCTCGACTAGGGCACTGATACGCGCCGAAGTCGGATCAGTCAGTGCCCTCGCAGCAGCCTCGACGGCATCCGCCATCATTACAAGCGCAGCAACCCGTGTCTGTGGCTTGGGCCCGGGATAACGGTATTCATCTAAATTGGCTGCACCGCTCTGGTCCTTCGCCTTCTGATAGAAGAAACTCATCAGTCTGGTGCCGTGGTGTTGCTGGAGTATATCGATGACGGATTGCGGCAATTTATATTGTCTGGCCAGCTCGGTCCCCTCCTTGACGTGGGAAACCAGTATCATTGCGCTCATATGCGGGGCAAGCCTTTCGTGCCTGTTTATCGCGCCTTGCTGGTTCTCAACGAAATATTCGGGCATTTTGATCTTTCCGATATCGTGGTAATAAGCAGTGACTCTTGACAAAAGAGGATTGGCTCCAACCGCTTCAGCTGCCGCCTCTGCTAGGTTGCCTACTATGATGCTGTGATGATACGTGCCAGGTGCATTGATCATAAGGCTCCTCATCAGTGGCTGGCCAAGATCGAGGAGTTCCAGCAGGCTTATGTCGGTGCTTATACTGAAAAAGTATTCGATAACTGGCAGCATAATCGATACCAGTGCCATAATAAAAAACCCCGATGCAACGGCAAAGAAAATCCCGGCCGGCGCCGCGTCTGTAAAGAGATTAGATGTCAGAAGGAGTATAATTCCGGTCGTTACTATATTGACCACGCTGACATAAAACCCTCCTCTTATAAGAGCGGACCTTTTTTTGCACCTGATGACACTGAAAGCCGCGGTGAGACTTCCGATGAAAACATAAACCGGGATATAAGGGTTATGGAACCATACACCGGTAATAAGACTGATCACGAGCGAAAACATAAGGGCTGCGTGAAAATCGAAGATAAGTGCTACCAGCATCGCACCGACCGGTATCGGTGTGCCGAACATGGCCGTCATGCCGTCAGGAAAACCGAGCCCCTTACCCATACCGTAGTTCAGATACTCGAATATTCTTCCGGTCAACAGCGTTGCAACAAGCAGGAGCCCGAGAAGAAAGACCATCTTTTGCTCATTTATAAAGGCTGGCTTGTATCTCTTAATGTCTTTGAAAAAAATGAAATACACGACAATAGACATAAAGAAACTGCCCACAAAGAAACTCGGGTTCAGCTCTTCTTGGATAATGAGCGCCGACAGGAATCCAAGGCAACTCAAGAATGATATGCTCGCGGATTGCGCAGCATATTTTTCTTTCAACGCGACAAGCAACGCCCGCACTTCCTTCAATGAGCGCGGTATGCTACTCTTCGGTATCTCGTTTTTCATATCTTTCATAGGCCTGGACGATCTTCTGGACCAGCCTGTGTCGCACCACATCCCTTTCGGTAAAATTGATGATCATGATATCTTCGACACTCTTGAGAATCCTGACAGCCTCCACAAGCCCTGACATTTTTCCTGGCGGAAGGTCTATCTGGGTAATGTCGCCGGTGATGACGGTCTTAGAACCGAATCCCAACCGGGTCAAATACATCTTCATCTGTTCGGTCGTGGTGTTCTGAGCTTCATCGAGGATGATGAACGAGTCGTTGAGGGTCCGTCCCCTCATAAATGCAAGAGGTGCGATCTCTATAGTACCCCGTTCTATCAGCTTGAGCGCCTTGTCGATATCCATCATGTCGAAAAGAGCATCGTAGAGAGGGCGCAGATATGGACTAACCTTCTCCGCAATATCGCCCGGAAGGAAACCAAGCTTTTCACCTGCCTCTACGGCGGGACGCACAAGCACTATGCGCGACACCTGTTTCTGTAGAAATGCGCTTATGGCCATCGCCATTGCCAGATAGGTCTTGCCGGTACCGGCAGGGCCTATGCCGAAGGCGATGTCGTTCTTGCCGATCGCCTCTATATACTGCCTCTGAGTTTCTGTCTTTGGAATGATGAACCGCTTCTTAGACGAGACGGGAATGCTGCTCGCAAAAAGACCCTTGACCGATACGTCTTTACCTTCCGATATCGACCTGACTGCATAAGTAACATCTTCAGGTCTGAGCGTGTAGCCGTTCCTGTTGACCTCCCTGATCTCATCTACAAGCTTCCTGGCCTTTTCGACGCGGTCGTCTTCGCCCTGAACCAGCAGCCTGCTGCCCCTGATGCTTATCGTAACTCCAAGAGATTCTTCGACGGATTTAAGGACCTTGTCGGCGCCTCCGTGAATGAACGGATACTCCTTTTCCTGGTCAAGGTCCAGTTCTATGGTCTTCGTAGATGCCTCCCGCTTAATTGAGAATTATTCTTTTTCGGTGCAGCCGCTATCTGCTGCCGTAGACAACGATGCCTTCAATGCCCCGGCTCTTCAGACCGGAAACCAGCTCTTCCGCTTCTTTCTTTGTAGTATAGTGCCCTATCCTGACACTTGACAAGGTCTTGCCGGACTCTTGCGTAAGAGCTGTGATGAAGGCTTTATAGCCTTTTTCTGAAAGCTGGTCCTTGAGCCGTCTGGCCTTTGACAGTTCAGAGAAGGCGCCAATCTGGACAGCATAGACATGCTCATTCTTCGATGAAACATGCTTATGCACCGAGTTCTTCGACACCGGCGCTGACTGCTTTTCATTCTCTTTAACAACTTTATCTTTCTCGCCGCCTTTACCGGAACCTATATCTTTGCTTTTACTATCAGAAGCATCGGTATCGTGCTGCTTTCCCTCGTGAGTCTTCGGGGCTGATGCGGTCTCCTTATTGCGTTCCGGTATTATTGTCGCATCTTTCGGAATGATACCCGGCGTGGCAGGAGGCGGCACTATGGTCGGCTTCCCATACGAATCGAGGACTGTGCGCTCATCGGAAGGAATGATCTTATGATCGGTTTCGACCTGCTTCACTATGCGGTTCGGCGTTGCTCCTCCGTAACCGAAAAAATAACCCAGTCCGAAGCTGAAAAGAGCGGCCCCGGCGATCCCGGCGATCAGCATCCTCCTGCTGACGATTACCAGTGAAGAGGACGACGACTCGTTGCCCTTTTCCTTCATAAAATCAGCATAGCATCACCATAGGAAAAAAATCTATAACCCCCCGCAATGGCCTCGTCGTAAGCCTCCATGAGCTTCCTGAAGCCGCAGAATGCCGCAGCCAGCATGAGCGGGGTCGAACGGGGAAGATGAAAATTGGTAAGAAGGGCATCGACCACCCTGAATTCATGCCCGGGATGGATGAAGATATCGGTAGTTCCCCTGATAATACCGTCTCCGTTGCCCCACGCTTCATACCTGTCGCTCATGAATCCCTCCAGCGCTCTGGTGGCCGTGGTGCCGACTGTTATCACCCTCTTGCCGGCCTTCTTCGTCCGATCAATCTCGTTCAGCAAAGACGACTCGATCTCGAAATATTCAGACTGCATAGAATGGTCGCACAGGCGGTCGGCTTTGATCGGCTTGAACGTGCCGGGCCCGACATGAAGAGTCAATCCGCGTATGAGGACCCCCTTCTCAGAAAGACTTCGCAGCAGATCGTCGGTGAAATGAAGTCCGGCCGTCGGGGCAGCAATCGAACCGCATTTTTCAGCATAAACGGTCTGGTACCTCTGTATGTCATCTTCATCCGGCGTTCTCTTGATGTATGGCGGCAACGGCATGGACCCGCACTGTTCCAGTATTTCGGAGATATGTCTATCCCCGGCTGAACGAAATCTGAGGCGTCTCGTTTCCCCTTCGACACCCGGAATCTCAAAGAGTTCAGCTTCGACATCGCCCCTGAATGCTACCAGCCCCTGATATCTTCCTTTATAAAGAACTTCCCAAGCCCCGTTTGCATCTTCCCTGACAAGAATCAGGTCGATCCTGCCACCCGACGGCTTCGAACCTATAAGTCTGACCGGCATGACCCTCGTGTTGTTAATGATAAGCAGATCGCCGCCGTCAAGGTAATCCGTAATGTTAATAAAAGACCTGTGCTCGGTAGGACCGTCCCGGCGAAGGATGAGGAGCTTAGATCTGTCGCGCACGGGGGCGGGCCGCAAGGCAATCAGGCCGTCCGGGAGTTCGAAATCAAAGTCAGCGGTTTTCATAAAGCTGTATAGTCGTACCCGGATAAAAATAGGTGAGTATCTGCTTGTAGGTCATCCCTTCTTTCGCCATTTGGAGGCAGCTCCACTGGCACATGCCCACGCCGTGGCCGTAACCTCTTCCCTCGAAAACCATCAGACTGTTGTTCCTGGATAAGCGGGTTATCAGGGTGCTCGGCAGCCTGTCCCAGCCAATTTTTTTTCTCATCCTGATTGCAGGTATGGTCACTGTTCCAGTTTCAAGTGTTATCTTAATCCCCCTCGCACGGCCCGATACCGTATAGGAATCGATGCTAATATCTTTTATGCCCTGAACATCGAGGGCCTTTTCGATCTCAGATACAGGAATTATTTTTTCCCACATGAAATAAGGCGACAACTCTGAGTTCGTTTTGACCGGTTTCAAGTACGGTAATTCCTTTCCGAAGACCTCTGCCGCGTCCTCAGTCATGCCTCCACTCGTCGAATGATAAAAAGCAGCGATCGGCTTTCCTCCGTATGTCAATATCTCCCCTTTCGTTTCGTCCACCGCCTTTTCGACACTCGAAGATATATTACCCCCCTTATATGCCTGATCCAGGACAGTTGAGGTCAGGTTATATGGGGCACCCGGAGCGGAATTGAGTATCTGATAAATCGCATACGTCCTAGCAGCGACGGCCTGGGCCTTCAGCGCCTCGATGTCCCAGCTGCTCTTCATCTCCGCTGCAACGACACCCTTGATATAGTCTTCAAGCGGGATGTCGTTGATGACATATAACCCGTTGTCGCCTTTCCAGACCTCGATAATACCCGAATACTTCAACCCGCTCAGAAGAACATCGCCAGCAGTGGCTCCCATACGCGTCAGACGTTCTTCTTTGGCCGGGACCTTGAGGTCTTTATTGTCCATTAGCAGAACACGTACGGATGTTCCGGCGGAAGCATCGGTCGGCAGGCAGCCTACCCCAAAATAATTGATGCATGCGAACAAAATGGCGGATGCTATCCACATTCCAGACCATGATCTTTGTCTTATCGTCATTATTTTCTTCCCACGAACCAAAAAACAAGGGTGAGCAGCAAGCTTATGATGATGCTTGTTGCGATCGGGAAATAGACTGTGAAATTCTTTTTCTGCACCACGATGTCGCCGGGCAGGCGTCCGAGCCATGGGAGCTTGCCGGAGATAGTCAAAATAAGTCCGAGGGCTATTATGACTGCGCCTATGATTATGAGTGATTTACCCATTTGTTCCATGTTCGCCAGTAGGGGCGAGGTTGCCTCGCCCTCCCGTAATATTCTGGGACCCCCCGCCACTACATATTTTATTATATCTTTCCATTTCTGAATAGATGCATCCGCAATATTTCTGACTGTAGAGATTCATCTCTTTTGCAATGCGGCGTCCTTCCCTGTACCCGCCGCGGAAATCCTCGAAATGGAATTCGACCCCGTACTTCTCCTGGAGATCGAACCCTATGCTTTTTATCATATCAATATTCTGGTAAGGGCTTACCAAAAGGGAAGTCGTGAATGCATCGGCCTTGCATTCCCTGGCCGTTGAAGCGGTCCTCTCCAGCCTTACCGCATAGCAATAAACACACCGGCCTTTTTCATGGTATACAACATTCCTCAGAAACTCGGTCAACCCGTAGCTGTCGCCATATTCTACATCGAGTTCCCAGAGGTCCTCGAGCTTTCTCAGAGCATCGAGCCTGTTTTTATATTCAATATACGGATGGATATTGGGATTGAACCAGAACCCTTTCACATCAATGCCGCGCTGCTGCAATGTCCGGATGGGGTAGGCGGCACAATTGGAACAACAGATATGCATCAGAAGCTTCATGGGCTACTTCCTTAGAATAACCCCTGAGGCACTATTTTGCAAAGATGCTCATAGGCCCTGCGGGTAGCCAAGCGTCCCCTGGCGGTCCTTTCGAGAAGCCCTTCCTGGAGCAGGAATGGTTCGTAGACGTCTTCGATCGTATCGCGGTCTTCCCTCAGAGTTGCAGCGATAGCTTCTATTCCGGCGGGGCCGCCGTTGAATTTCTCGATAATGGTAAGCAGCAGTTTCCTGTCGATCTCATCGAGTCCAAGCGTATCTACATCAAGGGCTTCCAATGCCTCCCTCGTTATCTTCATGTCGATAATGCCTTCACCCCTAACCTGCGCAAAATCCCTTATCCGTTTCAATATGCGATTGGCAATCCTCGGCGTGCCCCGTGACCTTCGCGCGATCTCATCTGCCGCGTCATCATGCAATTCAATGCCGAGAATCCGCGCCGAACGATGGGCTATCGTTCCCAGATCGGCCGAGTCATAAAATTCAAGCCTGCAGATTACACCGAAACGGTCTCTCAGCGGCGAGGTGAGCAGCCCTGTGCGCGTTGTAGCGCCTACAAGCGTGAACCTCGGGAGATTGAGTTTCAGGGTCCGGGCATTGGGGCCTTGGCCGATGATAATGTCCAGGCTGTAATCCTCCATCGCCGGATAAAGGACCTCTTCAACAACTCTCGACATCCTGTGTATCTCATCCACAAAAAGTATGTCTCGGTCTGAGAGATTTGTCAGGATGGCGGCGAGGTCGCCAGCCCTTTCCAGTACAGGACCTGAGGTAGTCTTGATATTTACTCCGAGTTCGTTGGCAATGATAGTAGCGAGGGTCGTTTTGCCGAGACCGGGCGGCCCGAAGAAAAGAACGTGATCGAGAGGCTCTTTCCTCATGAGCGCGGCCTCGATAAAGACCTTTAGATTTTCCTTGATCTTCGCCTGACCGACAAAATCGGCAAGAGCACGCGGCCTCAGGTTTATCTCGTAGGAGACTTCCTCCTGCAGGACTTCCGGGGTGAGTGGCACGATTCCGCCGTCTTCAATTTTCATTTCCGTTGCCTATTTGCGTTCGAAGAAGGGCAGCCACATAGGTCTGCCCCTACAATCTATTCCTTGGTAAGGTATTTTAACGTCTCTTTGAGCAAACTCTCAATGTCCCTGGAGCCGCTGTCGTAAGCCCTGTCGAGTGCGTCCTGGGCCACATTCTTCTTGTATCCCAGATTGACGAGAGCGGAGAGCGTGTCGTCGTAGAGCGCATCTTTCTTTTCCTTCATGGCCAGAGCGGGCAGTTTCTCCCTGAGTTCCAGGATAATCCTCTGGGCGGTCTTCTTTCCGAGCCCGGGTACCCGGCAGAGGGCCTCGACATCTTCAGAATGGACAAGGCCGTAAAAGGTATCGGTAGGAATGGTCGAAAGTATGCTCAATGCGATCTTTGGGCCGATGCCGGATACCCCGATAAGTGTCGTAAATATCCTCTTTTCCTCTTCGCTTCGGAATCCGAAAAGCTGTAAAATATCTTCGCGCACATGCATATAAGTAAAGAGGAAAACCTCGGATGCCTCATCGGGAAGAGACGAGAGGATAGAGAGCGGTACACTGACACTATATCCTACACCTCCCACATCGACGACCACGCCGTCCGGCCTCTTGGAGATCAGCTTTCCTCTTAGTGAGGCGATCATCGTTTTACAACCTTCATTTGTTGCAGCTGCCTGTTCAAACCTGAGAGCGGCCCCTGCATGTTCGCATGGCACAGCGCTATGGCCAGCGCGTCGGCGCCGTCGGCGGAAAGCTGGTGGCGTATTTTGAGTATCTCCTTCACCATGCTCTGCACCTGGTTTTTATCGGCCCTGCCATATCCGACCACCGCCTGCTTCACTTCGAGGGGGCTATATTCAAAGATCGGGAATCCGCTGAGCGTCGAAGCGAGCAGGACCACGCCGCGGGTGTGCCCCAGGCTCAAGGCGGCCTTGACCCCTTTAGCAAAAAACATTCTTTCGATCACAATCTCATCCGGAGCCGTTTCAGCGATCACTTCGGATAGTGAGGTATAAAGGTCCTTTAATCTTTCGTGGAGAGGTTTGGATGCCTGCATGACAATGCGGCCGGAGGAGATATAGACAAATCCCTTCAGACAGCGGCCCCCTTCAAATTGCCCGGCAGGAGACTTCGTTTCTTGAGCGCTGATTAGGCCGTACCCGCAATTGAGGCTTCCGGGGTCGATGCCAAGTATCTTCATTATCGGCTTCCGGCCGCACTCCTGGACGAACTATTCCCTCTCGGTGCCTCGAAGAGTATCTCCTCGACAATCTGGCAGATGACATGGCCGAGTGTAATATGCACTTCCTGAACTCTCGGCGTATCTTCGGATGGCACAACAAAAGCGTAATCGCACTTGGAGGCGAACTTCGTACCCTTTGCGCCGGTAAAGGCGATCATCTTCAACCCCTTTTTCTTCCCCACTTCTACGGCTTTGAGAATGTTCTTCGAACCACCGCTGGTACTGATGGCGATGGCTATGTCTCCGGGTTCAGCCAGGGTTTTAAGCTGGCGGGCGAAGATATCGGAAAAGTCATAGTCATTGGCAATGGACGTAAGAACTGCCATGTCTGTATTCAATGCAATCGCGGGGAGTCCTGGCCTGTCTTTCTTAAAACGATTGACGAATTCCGCCACAATGTGTGAGGCATCGCAGGCGCTTCCGCCGTTGCCGAAGAGATACAATTTATTACCCTCGCTGAAGGCGTCGGCGATCATGCTTGACACCTTTGCTATAAGAGACAGGTGGGTTTTGACGAATTTTTCCTTAACCGCTGCGCTGTCCGCAAAGGCTTCTAGTATCATTTTTTCCATCGGATTAGTTTACCGTCAAGGCTTATTGTGAGTCAACCTTCGAAGGGACGCTTTGCCACGTTCATCGGGCTTTCCCAGTATGTGTTGTCTTGCGGTAAAAGAAGGAGGCGTAGTCGATTTTGTAGTCGTTGGGATCGAGTGTTTTAGTAATGGTGCGGATATATTTCCCGTTTTCATCCCTCTTGCTGAGAGCAGCGATAAAGGGCCTCACGGGATGTCCCTGAGCATCTGAAATCACCAGTGTCCTCGGTCTTTTCAAGAGAACGGCATGGGGCTCGACGACTATGCCGAGTTCGCAGCTGTCGAGCATAATGAAAGAACCCACCGGGTAGATGCCCATCATCGAAACGAATACCTTTACAAGCACTGGATCCAGTTCTTTGCCGGCCTTTTCGAGCATGGTCTTGATGGCGGTGTCCGGTGACCGGTATCCTTCCTTGTAAGACTTGGCGGCTGTAAGGGCATCATACCATTCGGCGATGACAACCACACGCGTATAGAAATCCTGCTCGGGAATGTGACATACCGCCGGGTAGCCCGAAAGGTCACAATGCAGGTGGTGTTCAAAAGAGACGATAGCCGCCCTCATCAACTGCTCATCCGCATGTGGGATACCGAAAATCGCCTTAAAGCCCTGGACTGTGTGCCTCCGCATAATGCGCCAGTCATTCTGATCATAGACACCCTGCTTATAAAGCACCTCCGGAGGAACAAGAAGCTTGCCGATATCCGATAAAAAGGCTACAAGGCCAAGCTCTGCCAGCTCTTTCTTGCTCAAACCTATTTTGTGCCCAAGCGCCACTGAGAGAATACAGACATTGACCGGATGGCGGTAGCTGTAATCATAACGGCTCTCGCCCAGAGCCATGCCGAGAACCATGGGCTCGTCGTCTGAGATCATTTCTGTAAGGTGCTGTATCAGACGCTTGACGCCCTTTATATCGGCATTTTCCCCCGAAGACATCTGCTCGGGCAGTTCCCTTGCGAGTAGCACGAGACGGCTATAAATGCCGGTTACCCTCGCCCTGACACCCGGGTTGCCGGAATTGCCTGCAATGTCTTTCGGTTCAGGCGCCATGCTCAATCTTCCTTATCGCTTCGGCAGCAGTCTGCCTCAGTATTTCGGTCTTGGAATCAACCAGCTCATAGAGGCAGCCTAAAAAGTGCTTATCTCCCAGAAGTCCGACGCTATAGGCTATTGCAGCCTTGCTTTCATCGTTCATCGTCCTACTGAATAAACTCTGTTTGCGAAGCCCCTTTTCCAGGAGTCGACGCACATCCTCCGCATCGTACTTGAGCAAGGCCTGGTAATAAACCCTTTTCTCCTCATANNTCTAGATGCGAGAGTGAGTTCAATGCTGTCTGTCGTATAGTCAAATCCGGATCATCAAGGGCTTGCTTCAGAATGCCTCTTAACTCCGCGCCGCCGATCTTTACAAGGGACTTGATGACCTCCCTGCGGACTCTCGCATCCTTATGGCTTACTAGCTTCAGCAGACGCTGTTTTGCCTCGTTGTCTCCAATATTCCTGAGTGCGATCACAATATTCCTGACAACATACCACCGTTCGTCGCTGAGACCCCGCGTGACTGCAGGTACATCAGTCATTCCTATCTTTCCGAGGATATTGACTATCGTTTTCCGAGCAGAAATAGTATCCAGATAACCAAGTATCGTAATAAGGATTGGGATCGATCTCCTGTCCAGCAGCAGGATGAGCTTGTCGAATGTCTCATCACTCAGTCTTAACCCGCCATCAAGCATGTCCCCCACCTTTGTAAGAAACATCTCAGAACTAAAGAAGGAAAAGATGCGGGAGAGGTTGACCTTGAAACGCGGGTCCATTTCGGCATCCATATAAGTTTTCTTGACATTGATAAAAAAGTCCGCCAGTATGTCGATCTTCATACCGTCGAGTGCTCGCTCCACAGCTTTTTTCATGATATTCTCGATCTCCCTGTATTCCTCCTCCGTTTCAGCGAGCAGAAATAATTCGAGAATTATAGCGAGCAGTTTCCCGGTTTTGTCGATCTGGTTTATTTCGAGCTCTCTTCGCATGGCGATTAGTTCTTCATCGCTGAATTCGATGAGATCGGTTAAATCTTCCCTCTCCGCCTTCTTCAATAGAGCGTCGGCATGGGCCTTTAGCAGTTCGGCAGACAGCTGTTGTTCAGCAGACACGCCACTGCCTAAAATCTCGTCGGCTTCTTCCCAGCAGAACATGTCGGGCTCATATACAATGCACCTTATATATTTTAAATCCTGGTCCCATATCTTCGTTACGACGTCGTCGCCTCTCCCTTCGTGCTCCCAATCGCCGGCAACAACGCGCACGAAGCCTAACACTTCGTCCCTCGTAAGACCCTTCTTGAAAGTAACTTCCCTTACGCCATCCCTGAATAAAAAAAGCGGTACATTGTTTTCCTGGGAGGCCGAATGGAAAATCTCCTCCAGCTCGAACTGAATTGTGTCCCTTGTTATATCGAAAGAAAGTCTATCCTGGATTGCGAGTAGTTTGAGGAGTTCTGAGTAAAGCTCATCGACAGCCTTGTCGGTGACCGGATTGCTGTCAGGATAGATCCTTATGGCCTTGCGGGCGCGCAAAAGGCTCTCGATTACCTTCCGGACCGACGAGAGCCTCTCGCTGTGGGTAAGCATAGACTATATTATATTCTGAAAACGGGGGAAAGTGATATAAAATTTTACATCCCCTCTTTTCCCGGAGATAACAATCAAACATTATGATTAAGTGAATATAATCGCGGTACTATTTGATGCAGAAGGGCAGCTCACTGGCCAAAGATAGGGCATGTTCGTTCTCAAAATGGGTCGCTGTCCAGGAAAGAGCCGTTTTGGGCGACAAGAACGATCAAGAATGGATACGCAATTGCAAGGAAGTGTCCGATAATTTTAATTTACAGGTGCCCCAATACTGAGTAACTTGGGAAATTGCGATTTAATGAGCAGTTACTATAAAGTGTGTAGAGCTAAGTGAATAAGACTACATAATTCTTCGGAGATTGTTTTGATCTCAGAGACCGGTGAAAAGATGCGAATTGTTTCCCGTAATCAAGATCGGCGCTCTTCGTCTGAAAATATAGGTTCCAGCTACAAGTCTTGATTTGGTGTGCCAGAAAGGATATCTATTAGCTCTTTCAACTCAACAGCTCTTGTTTTCTCTATATTAGTATTAGTGATAGATTAGCGTTGAAATTATGCGAACCTTCATATTAATTCTTTCCAAAGCTCTTAGATTTATATGCGCGATAGTGATCATTTTGCACTTCGCATAAACTTGCTATACTGATTGTCGGGGGGAGGATTATCCGAAGATATTGGCTAATGAAGATAAAACGTCCCGAGTCAATGAATACCCCCCCGTGTCGAAGAGTTTGTTTTCAGATAATGACGACCGCACAAGTGCTCTGGCGATAGCATTATAGACGCTTACGGAATACCCTCACAAGGAGGAAGGATAGTGACCCAGAAACTCACAGGCAAAGTTGCTTTAGTTACCGGCGGCTCTCGCGGTATCGGTGCTGCAACGGCTCGAGCGCTGGCGGATGAGGGCGCTGATGTCGCTATCAGCTTTCTGGCTTCGGCGGACAAGGCTGAGGCCGTAGTACGCGACCTCAATGCAAAAGGTATCCGCGCGGCTGCTTTTAAGTCTGATCAAGGCGATAGACGTGAGGTCGAAGGTCTTATTAACTCGGTCGTGGAGCATTTCGGGCACTTGGACATACTAGTCAACAACGCAGGTTCGGCTAACTTTCGGGCCGCTGACAGCCCCGACGATAACAGTGCACAATTCGACCGGATGTATGCGATCAATCTCTTTGGAGTGATTGCCGGGATTCGCGCAGCGGCGAAGGTCATGGGTGAAGGTGGCCGGATAATTACAATCGGTTCCGGCATCGCGACTCGTGCGGGGTTTCCTGGTGTTTCTGACTTAGCTGCAACCAAGGCTGGTGTCGTTGGCTTCACAAAAGGTGCGGCACGTGACCTTGCCAGGCGCAATATCACTATCAATGTCGTGCAATGCGGCGTCATCGAAACTGACTTGAGCGCAGAAGCCTCCGCTTACAAACCGGCATTCCTCGCGACCATTGCGCAGGGCCGTTACGGCAAGCCAGAAGAAGTCGCGGCCGGAGTCGTATTCCTCGCCAGTCCAGAAGCATCCTACATCACCGGCACAGTGCTGAACATTGACGGCGGTTACGGAGCATGAAAGACGCCTGCGAGGTAGTACAGACTTAATTTGACAAGCTCGTTGAGCTTTCGGTAGTTTGGCACATTCTGGTCCGGCCGAAGGTCGTTGCCAGGAGTGCGAGAGTCCTGAAATCCCGGGACTCATCCCGGGTGAGTGGGTTTATTTCAATAATGTCCTTACAAGCATAGGACTGCCGCTTCCCGACGTGACATGGGTCACGATATATGAATCATCCTGCGAGAAGTGAGGTAAAAACGGAGGCAGCGACTGAGATGCTAGAGCCCGACGCTCTCGGAGACGCCTTTAAATCGTGCCCCATACAGGTTTATCCTTTGCAGGATGTACGGGGGAAAGCGTTATATGGAACTGGTTTCACTGAAGCGCAGGGGTTAAGGTCTAATCATCGTATTCCGCTCATCGCCATTGGATTCCCTGCCTCAAATATCATAACCATGAGTGGGATGTTGCGGTCCGTGGGCCTTGAAACGAACCGCTGGTAAATATAGAACACCAATTTCATGGTGTCTAACACCAAATACCTAAAATTTAATCTCGGCGCGAAAGCGGGAGACAATTCAGCCATGGAGTGGATTGAAGCATTCAGGCGTGTCGAGGAGATGCTCTTCTGCAATATTTCTTCGATTTTGCAATCGAATCGGGTGGGAGAGTGGTGATGAAGGAATCCTTCTCCTTTCAGAAGATACCCATTTCGACATACAGGATACAGTTCAACTACCTTTTCGGGTTTGTTGACGCCGCGGAGGTAGTCCCGTATCTCCGTGAACTCGGTATCACCGATGTCTATGCCTCCCCTTATTTCAAGGCACGGAGGGGAAGCGTCCACGGATACGACATCATCGACCCAAACATGCTGAACCCCGAAGTCGGGACAGAGGAGGAGTACCATGTATTGACTAAGCGGATGAAAAACTATGGAATGGGATAGATCCTCGACATCGTACCGAACCATATGTGTGCTGAAAGCGAAAACCGTGGCCCATAGATGCGATGAGCAGGTCTGCGTATGAGGTATTCAAAAAGAGAATCAAGGAGTATCTGCTCAAGGTGATAAGGGAGGCGAAGGTCAATACGAACCACCTCAACCCTTGCATCGCTTATGAGAACGCTGTTATGGCCTTTGTTGATGCGATCATGGCCGATGCGCGGTTTCTGAAAGATTTTGAGCCCTTCCAGAAGATGATTTCTTACTGCGGCATGTTCAACTCTCTTTCACAAACGCTACTCAAAATCGCCTCTCCCGGTATCCCGGATTTTTATCAGGGGGACTGAAACATGGGACTTCAGCCTCGTAGATCCCGATAATCGTAGGCCTGTCGACTATGCGGCGGCAATGTCTATGCTTAGTCAATTGAAACAAAGTGAACTGGAAATCGGGCCGCGCGCCTTAGCAAGGGAAGTAAGCGTCGACCGCGCCGACGGAAGAGTAAAGCTTTACCTTGCGTACAAGGCGCTAAACTGGAGAAGGGAAAATAAATTACTGTTCATGACAGGTGCATACATACCTTTGATGAGCATGGGAGATCATAAAGACCATGTATGTTAGTTTGCACGGAGCAGTGAACATGGAACGGTTTTGATTATCGTTCCCCGGTTCATATCCGGGCTCATACAGACCATTGACGGAATGACGCCTTGGAAAATAATATGGGATAAAACATCGATAATTATTACAGATGAAATTGCAGCCGATAACTACCGCAATATTTTTGCTGACGAAAAAATCTCTGTCATTCGACAATCCGTAGAACGATTATTAGCCCTCGGCACTGTATTTTCTAGTTTTCCTGTCGCAATTAGGTGAGAATTGCCGCTGGTGTTGATGTCTCAGAAGAACGATTTGAGTCGCACCAAGCGCATTTCCGTTTATAACTGCGCGATATATTCTGAATACTGACAAATTCGGACTGTCTTCACCCTTTTTGATATGTGCCTGCACTTCATGATAGTATAGGCACCACAACGTGACTGATTTACAAACAAACTCTTAATGCGAGAGTGGCGGAACTGGCAGACGCGCTGGACTTAGAATATCGTCGTCATTAAGGACACGACAGCAAAGAATTAATGCAACACACAACCTTATATTTCTTCCGTACTTTTATACATTCTCGGGGGGAAATAGGCAACAATGTGAGCACAGCGCCGCGCTACATTGGATCGGGCTGGAAAACTCAAAGTTACGGTCCCCTTTTTTTGGAGACAGTCAGAACACGCCCATCTTCTATCAGCAGGCGGCACATGTTACAGGTAGAGGACCAGCAATCCGAAATGAACAGGAAACTAAAGATTGACTTGTTATGCGAGGAATAAACATACTTTTGTATAAGGTATTCATCGAGGTTAGGGATGATTAAGAAACCAACTGTTTTTATTTTGGGTGCCGGTGCAAGCATTCCGTATGGCTACCCTTCCGGTGAAAACCTTGTTAGAGAAATAGTGAATGATTTGTCGCGCCCTGGCTCACTTTTTTATTCGTTATGCCGAGAGTTGGGGTTTACCGAACCGCATATCCTTGAATTCGTGTCAACTCTTGATCGTTCTCATGATAAATCAATTGATGCTTTCCTTCAACGTAATGAGTCGTTCATTATATTAGGTAAAGTGGCAATCACTCTTAAACTCATCGTGCACGAAGACGAAACTGTTTTGTTTTCCCCCGGTGATGATAAATGGTATAGAGATTTAGTCAGCGAACTAAAGTCACCATCCCTTGATAGTTTTGACAACGCGGTCGCTTTTTTAACATTCAATTATGATAGGTCTTTCGAACACTATCTTTATGTTTCGATACAAAATAGCTACGAAGAACTAAAGCAATCACCTGGTCAATGCGATGAAATAGTAAATAGAATACCTATAATTCATTTGCACGGACAGATAGGCAAATTGCCTTGGCAAGACAATACGGTGACTCGAAGAGATTATGGCAGCAGTTTCAAAGAATTAGATTTATTAAAACGAAGTATTGAATCTCGGAATGACGTATTTTCTGCGGCTACTCTTGATGAAGCGAAGCATTATATATTCAGTCTTAGCGAACAGATTAAAATTATGCATGAAAAAGAATTGGACAGTGATTTTGAAGAAGCCAATAAACTGTTAACTAGCGCTCGTAATATTTATTTCTTGGGGTTTGCTTATCATGATGAAAATCTAAGAAGATTAGATTTATCTGCATTGCCACCAATATCTCAAGCTTTAGACCAATCGAATGAAGTTAATATCGACGGCACAGCTTATGGTATAGGTGCAGCGAAGAGAAGACACGTTGAAACTATCACAAATGGAAAAATTAAGATGTCGGACAAAAACTATAAGGTAAAAGAGTTCCTAAGGGAAAAGGTGGATTTTGAATAACCTTAAACTGTTAAACAAAAATATATAATTTTACTTTTTTGGTGCAACTCCAATTTTAGAATATATGCCCTGAGAGAGGCTTTAGCCGCGTTTATAGCTTGACGGCTTCGAGAACCTAACACTGACAATTTCCTGTAATAATCGAGGACAGAGAAAGCTTTCATTTCCAGACCATGGACTGGGTATCTGATAATGCGGGGCGAATGACAATCAAATCAGATCGACATCAGAACCAGTATTTAGGATATCTTCTGTTGGGCGATTGTTATACCAAAAGCTATCTACGTTCTCCCAAGATGGTTGTTGCTGTTTGCGAGCTTTCCGAAAAGGCATTTGGAATGCTTATCTGTGGATTAGAGCAGGATGTCGTTGCCTTCCATCGGGACGAAGTCAGTTTTAGGAATAAACTGCGACATTGCGGTAATCCACTGCAGATATTCATCTGGTGTGAGCGGGTCGGTACATTCTCGGTTAAGGCGATCTTCGACAGCAGCTTCCATGACTGCTGATAACTCTGGATCCAGTAACTCCATGAAAGCCCTATGCTTATCCTCTGATCTCATCTATGATCTCCTCCATATCTAAAAGCTTAGCATATTCACCGATGCGGTTCCAGTTCATCTTGGGGCGATGGAGCTTTGCAATTGATCTCAAATCTGGAAGATCTCTGTCTGTTCTTTTGGGGTTATTACGAATGGCAACCATTTTAAGGATAAAGATATCCTCAGGCCGTGCCACTTTAATCACTAGAGTAGCATCGGCAATCTGGCACTCCATTGCGTTGTCGATCATTTCATGGGTGGTCCCTTCGCTGAGGTACACAAAGTCGACATCACCGAAGACCCTTAAGGAATGTCCGAATTGTGCAAACCCATCTGAGTGTTGGCGGACCGAATATCCAAGACTTTCCATGATAGAACGAGCAGCCGATGCGAAATCTCTAGCCACTGCAAAATCCACATCCTGCGTATCTCGTACGATCCCGATAAATCCAAGCGCAACAGCACCTATTAACGCGTATGGAATCTTCTGTTGCTCAAATTCCGGAATTAGTATTTTGAGTATTTGAATGAAGTCCACGCCGTTATTATATATCACAATGACCTTCTTTGTTTTGAGTGTGTTGGGAAAAAAGATAAGGCAGAAGAGGCAAATCTCACTAGAGTCATCATCGCTTCACCACGCACAGAAGATGGAGAGCACAGGTATCCTTGCTGGTGGGGTGGCGCATGACTTTAACAACATACTCTCTGCAATCATAGGGTATGGATACATGGCGCAAAAAATGCTAAAAAGCGATGCGGCAACATATAGCTATATACAGGAGATACTTGACTCGGCAAACCGCGCCGCAGACCTAACCCGAGGACTCCTTGCATTTAGCCGGAAACAGGTGATCGCACCTATTCTTGCGGACTTAAACGAAATAGTAAGGAACGTAGAGAAAATGCTCAGGAGGATACTGACTGAGGATATAGAACTAAGGACTGACCTGAGTGTTGGAGAGCTTCCGGTAATGGTTGATGTCGGACAGATGGAGCAGGTTCTTATGAATCTTGCCACCAATGCCCGCGATGCCATGCCCGACGGGGGGAATTTGCTTATACAGACAGATACCGTCCATGTAGACAGTGATTATTCCAAAGCACATTTTTCACAGGACGCGGAACCCTATGCGGTCCTGAAAGTAGCGGATACCGGAGTGGGTATGACCAATGAGACGACAGAAGGCATATTCGTGCCTTTCTTCACCACAAAGGAAGTGGGCAAGGGCACCGGACTGGGGCTTTCCATGTCATACGGGGTAATCAAGCAGCACAGCGGCAACATCCGTGTATACAGCGAGGTAGGAAAAGGGACGACATTCAAGATATACCTGCACATAGCACAGACACAGATAGAAAAAATACCCACGTCGATTCAACTCCTGCCTAAAGGGAAAGGTGAGACTATACTTATCGCCGAGGACGAAACACAGGTCAGGGAGAGTCTGTGGCTCATCCTTCAGGACAATGGTTATAAGATAATAGCGGCCGAAAGCGGACAGGACGCTGTAAGAAAATTCAAGGAGAATATAGGTGCTGTGGCCCTTATGATTCTCGACGTAATAATGCCGATAAAAAATGGCCGAGAGGTATATGAAGAGATAAAAGGTATCCGGCCATCAGTGAAGGCCATATTCATGAGTGGCTACACCGACGATATAATATCTAAGAAGGGGATACTCGAGGAGGGGTTTGATTTAATGTCCAAGCCAGTTAATCCTGACACTTTGATGAGAAAGATAAGGGATGTATTGGAAAGATAGCACTTGCCTGAATAGCAAGAGACTGTTAGTTATTACTTCTGTCGCACAAAAGTTGCGCCTGATTATCCATACCTCAGGCATCTCAACATGGATGTTGTATTCCGGAAGTAACTGTCATAATCAGATTCTCGACTCCTACTGCTATGTAGATTGTCAAGCTCTCACGAGTCTATTCTTTCTCCAAGAGATGAGCGTTTTTTTATTTATCCAAACTGCTATTCGTGGTCAAACGCCACATGATTCTTTTTCGGTTCTTTCTCTGGATTGCTGCATTCTTATACACGTAGCAGTATCTGCTACAGTAGGAGTCCCGCAGTCAATCCATCTCCTTAAGGATAAATAGTAGTGCTTATCTCCTTTTTGTATTGAATCTACGCTGCTTTGAGTAGATATGGTTCATTGTCGAGCAATATTCTACGCACGCGGATGATCAGCATTCTCGCAATCGCAACGATTGCCTTCTTGCCTCCTTTGCGATTCTTTAGCTCCTGATATCTCTTTCTCATGAATGGATCTTTCGCGATCAGTATCCAACTGCTCTCTACAAGACACGCACGTACCCTTGTGTTATCGCAATGGGTTATCTTCCCCTGACGAACATATTGCCCAGATGAAAATTCTGAAGGGGTTAGCCCTATATAGGCTGCAAGTTTATCGGAACTCTTAAATCTTGGCTCTACTGGGAAAGGCGGGTCATTTTCATAAGCCCATTTCCGGATAGAGGTCCAAACCTCCACAGTGGAAGAGTA
>PMYY01000002.1 GCA_003170655.1 Nitrospiraceae bacterium | reverse complement strand
TTGCGGTTCTGATTCCAGACGAAGCCGCAACATATTAATATAAGTAGCTCTACTATAATTTTACTCTTTGTATACTTGTCGTTGATGCAGGAAACAGCCTGTAACAGATCCTGGAATAATCTATATCGTCAACAGTGATCAGTTGTGCGATCTGGAGATGTCAATTTGATTATTGATCCTGTAAGATATCCTGAGTTGCTCTGCACATTATTACTGAAGAGGGGACGATGTTTGTTATCCTGATGAATTACGTGAAACCATTGGCCGAAATTGATGCAAATTTGGAGGCGCACCGGCGTTTTCTTGATGAAGGTTATGCTGCGGGTTATTTGCTTGCGTCCGGGCCGCGCGTGCCAAGAACCGGGGGAATCATCCTCGCCCATGCACCGGGCGTAGAGGAATTGCGGGATTTTCTAAGCAAAGACCCATTCAATAAAGCCGGTGTTGCGCAGTACGAGATACTGGAATTCACTCCTGTGAAAAGTGATCCTAGGCTGAAAGATGTCTTGAAATAATGCTATTGAAGAAGAACGACTTCTGAACTAAACGTACTTGAATGCGCGAAACACATACAAATAAGCTCTCTTTCGGAGGAGTCTATGAGAATCATCTCAGTACTAGCCAGCCCGCACGGGCTAAAAGGCAACACTGCCGTGTTATTGCGTCACGTACTTGACGGTGCGAAAGCTGAGGACGCACAGACCGAAATCATAGTGTTGAAAGGGGATACCGTCCTGTCCTGCCGGGCTTGCGACACCTGTCATAAGAAAGGGCGCTGCGTTCAGAAGGACGATTTCGAATCAATGAAAGAAACTATTATGGCAGCAGACGGTCTGGTGCTTGCAAGCCCGAACTATATATTTAACGTGAGCGCCCAGCTCAAGGCCTTTATGGACCGCTGCTGCGGGGCGATACATTGCATGGAGTTCTGGGGCAAGTATGGGGCTTCGGTGGTTACTTCCGGCGGCGGAGACGAAAAGGCCATCGTGGATTATATGAATCATTTTCTGACTATCTCAGGAGCCGTGCCTGTAGGTGGAGTGTGGGCGAGCATGGCCGACATGTCCGAAGGCGTCTTTTCGGAGAATGTTCAAAAGGACGCGCACAGCTTGGGTAGCAGACTGGTCAAGGCTTTCAGGTCCGGAGAAGTGCCGGTCGACGTCGATCTGGTGCGTAAGAAATTTCGTGAACGTATGCGTGGACTCGTAGATTATCGCAAAGAAGAGTGGCCTTATGAATACGCGTATTGGAAAGAAAAACTGGGAGAATGAGACATATGCAAGTTTACCTTAACGTTGGAGCGCCGGGATAAACCGGTATGGAGTAGAGAATGAAAGAGTCTCACATTGAAGGCGTAGCCAGCCACGATGGCCCCGAGTCCGGCACATGTACCCGTGAGGGAATATGTGAAGCAAGGACAGGGGTACGAGCAGTCGGAGTATTGAGCCGCGAAAAGGGTAACTTCGGGGTGCCGACGCCGTCAACGTTTGCGGAAGGCAACACGGGCATGTGCAAGAAAGGCAAGTGCATGGCCGACCCCGCGCGGTCGAAGACCTCTGGCATGTACTGAAACTCCATGCGCGAGAACCGGGAGAGCCTGTGTCTTTCCTATGACGATGGTGCATAGGAACGCGCCGTGAAGAACAAAGTTCACAAGACGGCGATGAACGGATGCAGGAAGTCGGACAGCCCCGTAATACCTGCGAAGCCGCTGAACAAAGTGGAGGAATCTGCAGCGGAGGCGGTGGAGGGAAGGGGGTTGACTGAGGTGAAAGCGGAACAGCAAAACACATCCCGGACACAGAGTCGGATAAATGATGTGCCAAATGAGTTGGACCGCATACGTCGAGCAGCAATCAGGAACAAGGATGAAAAGTTCACTGCGCTTCTACACCATATCACCAATAAAACTCGGTCGGCACGTCGCTTAGCTCGCGCCTTCCTCGCGCTTCGCGTACAGGGTATTTACCCTGCACTTGACCAGCGGGTCTCCGCTCTACGAGCTGCGACGCCCTGGACCCCGAAAACGCAAGGTGTCCGCAGCAAGCTGCGGAGTATATGAATTAATGAAAGGCTTCGTACTGCGTACTTTGGTATTAAGAAAAGTGCAGCAGCAGGAGTTGATGGGGTGACATGGAGCTGGTATGAGGAAGACCTTGAGAATAATCTCCTGGACTTGCATGCCAGAATACACAGTGGAGCGTACCGAGCAAAGCCGTCGCGGAGGGTATATATACCCAAGGCGGACGGCAGACAAAGACCTCTCGGCATAGCAGCATTAGAGGACAAAATAGTACAGCGAGCTGTAACTGAGGTTCTCAATGCGATATACGAGGTGGACTTTGTCGGCTATTCGTATGGATTCCGACCAGGACGTCGTGCGCACGAAGCGCTTGATGCTCTGACAGTGGGCATTCATAGGAAAAAGGTGAGCTGGGTGCTCGATGCTGACATTCGAGGGTATTTTGACTCCATCGATCACGAATGGCTGCTGAAGTTTATTGAGCATCGTGTTTTGGACGGACGAATACTTCGGCTCATCAAGAAATGGCTGAAGGCAGGAGTCATCGAGAACGACAGGTTCGCGGCGACAGATGAAGGTACCCCGCAGGGGGCATCGATATCACCACTGCTGGCAAATATATACCTGCATTATGTGCTGGATGTATGGGTGCAAAGATGGAGGAAGACGGAAGCCAGAGGAGATGTAATCATAGTGCGCTGGGCTGACGACTTTGTGCTGGGATTTCAGTACCAAGACGAAGCGGAGAGATTCCTCAAGGAACTTCGCGAGAGGTTCCGGACACACTCGCTGGAACTCCATCCGGAGAAAACGCGTCTTATCAGATTTGGGCGCTTTGCGCCGCAGAACTGCAAGCGCATAGACGGACAGAGCAAGCCGGAGACTTTCAACTTTCTGGGATTCACGCATTACTGTGGTATCAGCAGGAGTGGAAAGTTCATGGTAAAGCGAGCAACGATGAGGATGAGACTTACGAAAAAGCTCCATGAGGTCAAAGCCGAACTCAGAAAGCGAATGCATCAGACGATTCGTGATCAGGGAACGTGGCTCCGATCTGTGGTAAATGGCTATTTTGGTTACCACGCCATCCCCGGCAACTGGGATGCCTTAGGAACATTTCGTACTCAAATTGCAAAGTTATGGTACAAGACCCTCCGACGCAGGAGTCAACGGAATCGGATGACTTGGGAACGAATGGCGAAAATAGCTGCTTTTTGGCTCCCTCCGGCACGAATACTACACCCTTGGCCTGAACAGCGGTTTGCCGTCATGACCCAAGGTAGGAGCCGTATGAGGTAATACTTCACGTACGGAACTGTGGAAA
>PMYY01000206.1 GCA_003170655.1 Nitrospiraceae bacterium | reverse complement strand
ATGATCCAGGGCGGCGACCCGAATTCAAAAGATGCAGATAAGTCTAAACACGGCATGGGCGGTCCGGGACACACTATCAAGGCGGAATTCAACGAAAAGCCCCACAAGCGCGGCGCCCTTTCCATGGCACGCTCGGCCCATCCGGACAGTGCCGGATCCCAGTTCTTCATCTGCGTCGCTGACGCCAACTTTCTAGACAGACAATATTCTGTTTTCGGCGAGGTAGTTTCCGGGATAGAGGCCGTCGATGCAATAGTCAGTCAGCCAAGGGATGGAAATGACAACCCTCTTGAAAGAATTGAGATGAAGGTTTCTGTCGTGGAGAAATAGAAACGCCAAGCTTTTGTTAATCAGAAGTCGGATTGCCCAAAATCGTACCCTTTCCGGGCAACCCGGCTTTGCCTTCTACGCCTTCCGTCCCTATCCCAGTTTGGTAGGCTGAGTGCTTTATTTATAGTCTCCTGCCAACTCTGTTCTTACATCCCCCCTGAAGCTTGCAACGCCCTGCCAAATTCGATTCTTCACGATATCAGAAAGAATGTTCCTTATCCGGGAAAGTCCCCTTTTCGACTTCGTCCTTGTAATCAGCGATGGCCTTGAGCGCCGCGCCTTTGAGATCGCCGTATCTTTTTACAAACTTTGGGGTGAACCTTTCAAATAGTCCCAAGACGTCGTGCAATACGAGAACCTGACCGTCACAATCCGGTCCCGCTCCTATGCCGATGGTGGGGATGGAAACCTCTGCGGTTATGCGACGGGCGAGTTCGGCAGGTATGGCCTCAAGTGTAAGGCAGAACGCACCGGCATCTTCCAGGATCTTTGCATCTTCCATCAGCCTGTTAGCAGCATCTTCAGTCTTTCCCTGGACCTTGTATCCGCCCATCCGATGGAGTGCTTGTGGCGTAAGACCTATATGGGCCACGACCGGTATCTCGGCGGCAGTCAGCGCCCTCACTCTGTCGGCCACCTCTCTTCCACCCTCAAGTTTGACCGCCTGAGCGGCAGCCTCCTTCAGGAACCTGCCTGCGTTCCGCAAGGCCTCCTCGACACTGATTTGGTAAGAAAGATAAGGCATGTCAGCGATGACCATGGCCCTTTTAGTGGCCCTCGAAACCATCCTGGTATGGTAGATCATTTCGTCCATAGTGACAGCAATGGTATTCCCCATGCCCTGCACTACCATGGCGAGTGAGTCTCCCACGAGGATGGCATCCACACCGGCTTCGTCGGCGATCTGTGCGAACGGAAAATCATAGGCTGTTAGCATTGCAATTTTCTTATTATCTCTTTTCTTTTCGAGCAAAGACTGGACAGTCACCTTCATAAGGACACCTCGCCTATAGATAATAATTGCCTAACACCGATCAAACTCATTTTACTGCATAGCATTATCAAGACTTCGGGACATCACTCCCCGGATTATACCCTATTCTCCGACTCGCGTACCGACTTAAGGTTCAGCTGCAGATTCCTGCCGCCGTCCCATTCGTTCATCATTGGAACGAACGCGGCATCAACCATAGCTCCTGGGCCGACTTCGTCAAGCATTCCGCCGAGATCGAATCCGATGCTGTCAATCCCTTTTCCATTCTGTTTGAGATACATCTTCAAGTGGTTATTTCCCACTATCCTGGATTGGACGATCTCAAGCCTTTTTGCCCCGAAGACTGGCTCTTCATTGCCGTACCCGAAAGGCTCCAGGCAAGTTATTTCCCGAACAAAATCCGCCGTCACGTCCGAAAGTTTCAGAGGAGCATCGATCCTGAGAACCGGTACCATGTCATCTTCAGCGACCGTTTCGAGCACGAGCCGTGAGATCATGTCCCTGAATGAATCGATGTCCCCGGATGAAAGACTGAGCCCGGCAGCCTGTTTATGTCCTCCGAAAGTCATGAGGAGTTCATTGCAGCGGGACAGGCCGTGATAGATGTCAAAGGATGGAATGCTTCGGGCAGAACCTCTTGCCACTCCGGCTTCAACCGACAAGATAAAGGAGGGCCGGTAAAAAATTTCTGTCATCTTTGCGGCCACAATGCCAAGAACGCCGCGATGCCAGCCTTCTTTGCAGACTACGATGGCTCCCGTCCCTTCGGGTCCAATGCCCGAAGCCTGAAGCATGTCCATTGCCTCACTGAAGACCGATTCCCCAATCTCCTGCCTTCTCACATTCAAGCCGTTCAGCCATTCCGCCAGACGCATGGCCTCATCGTCAGAGTCAGTCAATAGGAGTTTTACCACATCATTCGCATCTGCGATCCGTCCCGCCGCATTAATCCTCGGGATCAGCATAAAATGAAGAGCAGTGGTCCTCATGCTGCCGGGCTTGATCCCAGCCACCTCTTTCAAGGCCTTTATTCCGGGCCTCACTCCTGACTGGATAAGTTTCAATCCTTCTTTCAATATGATCCTGTTGTCGCCAACGACCGGCACAACATCAGCCGCCGTGCCCAGTGCCGCAAGGTCTATCAATTCGAGGACATTGTCGAGGCTGTTGCCAAGAAGTGCCTGGGCCAACTTGAATGCAACACCGGCGCCGGAGAGATCTGCCGATGGCGATGGTCCTTGTGCAAGCTTCGGATTGACCACAGTGAAGGCATCCGGCAGAACGAAACGGCCCGCCGGATTAGCGGAAGTAGTATCTCTCACAGGCTCATGATGGTCTGTAACGATAACATCGATACCAATGGAATTCGCAGCAGATACAGCTTCGAAAGATGTGATGCCGCAGTCGACCGTTATTATGAGCGAGGCCTTAGATTCTTTTGCCTTTTTTATTCCTTCGCTGCCGAGCCCGTATCCGAAGGCCCTGGCCGGAATATGGTACCGAGGTTCTGATCCGAGTTTCTTCAGCGCATCCATTACTATAGCAGTTGCAGTAACTCCGTCTGCATCATAGTCGCCGTGAATGAATATCCGCTCTCCGCTTTGGACCGCGTCAGCTATCCTGCGGACTGCCTTGGCCATACCGGGCAGATCGAATGGATCGGCAAGCATCGTCAGACGGGGATTGAGAAAGGAGTCGAGCTGGCCGGCTGTCTTGATCCCCCGGTTGATCATCGTCTGCGCAAGAGGGATTGAAAAACCGGTCAGTTTCGATACGTAGTCAACATATTCGCGGTTAGTCCGGCTTAGAAGCCATTTACAGTTTGACATGGCGTAGGACATTCCTCGCTCCTCTCATAATGAGACCGCCTCACAGCTGTCTCTTCTTAGAACGGAAAGACCGGTGCGGTCAGTTTTTTTTCGAGGAAAGAGGCTGTTTGTTCTTGCCCAGAAGTATAACGACCGGGCTAGCAACGAAGACCGACGAATAGGTACCCACGGCCACCCCAAGGAGCATCGCCAGCGCAAAATCGTGGATAACTTCTCCGCCGAAAAGGAACAGTGCAAGTGCGCTCAAAAAGACGGTCAATGACGTCACGATCGTTCTAGAAAGGACCTCGTTGATGCTCCTGTTGACTACTACGTCGATTGGCTCCCTGAGATATCGCTTCAGGTTCTCTCTTACCCTGTCGAAGACGACGACTGTATCCGTAAGGGAATATCCTGCAAGGGTAAGGAGAGCGGTAACGAGAATCAGGTTGATCTCCTTGTTCAGCAGATAAAAGATGCCGAGCACTGCGAAAACATCATGGAATGTCGCAATCGTGGCGCCGATGCCGAAGCGTATCTGGAACCTCGCCGCGACGTAGATAAGAATCCCGAGGGTAGCCATGCATACGGCCCAAAGGGAGTCCTGCCTCAGGCGAGAACCCACCTTAGGACCGATTTCAGTCGTTGAATCTATGACCGGCTTTTTATCGGCAAACCTTTGGGTAAGCACCTGCGTTATCACCTCGCTGGCGCCGCCAAGTTTTTCTTCCTGCTTTTTTACCCTGACAAGTATTTTGTTTTCAGTCGGAAGGTCCTGGAGATCAAAGTCCTTCAGGCCGCTCTCTTCGAGTGCAAGTCTGACGTCATGAAGTGCAACCGTCTGGCTGAACTTGATCTGGACGGCCGTTCCGCCGGCAAAATCGACTCCCAGGTTAGCATTGCCGAGCCCTATCTGGATAAGGGCGAAGATACCGAGGGCCGACATGACCCCTGAAAAGATGAAGGCATACCTCTTCTTGCCCATGAAATCTATCTTCGTATTTTTAATGAGTTCTATCATATGCTCAACCCCTTTACCTCGCCTCTTGATTGGATGATGTCGAAGACGGTCTTAGTGCCTATAAGCGCAGTGAAGAGATTTATTAAAACGCCGAGGCTCAGGGCCACTGCGAAGCCCTTGATGGGGCCCGTGCCGAACTGGAAAAGAACAGCGGCTGTTATGAGTGTCGTTACGTGAGAATCGAAGATGGTCCAGAAGGCCTTCTTATATCCGCCTTCGACAGCCGCGCGCGGAGTCTTGCCTGCCCGGATCTCTTCGCGCATCCTTTCGAACATCAATACGTTCGAGTCAACTGCCATGCCGATCGCAAGAATGATGCCCGCGATGCCGGGCAGGGTAAGCGTTGCGTTAAGGGCTGCCATAGCGCCCATTAAAAGGACGAGGTTCAGGACAAGCGCAAGGTCGGCTATCAGACCGGAAAGCCTGTAGTAGAAAATCATAAAGATGATCACCATAATGGTGGCTAAAAGTCCAGCCATTTTACCTGCATCGATGGAGTCGCGGCCGAGCGAAGGCCCTACGGTAAGGTTCTGCAATGTCTTGAGCGGTGCAGGAAGAGCGCCCGCCCTGAGCACAATTGCGAGGTCCTTAGCCTCGTCAAGAGTAAAACTGCCTGATATCTGGGCATCTCCGCCGCTGATCCTGTCCTTTATGCGTGGCGCTGAATAGACAGTGCCATCAAGTATTATGGCGAGCATTTTGCCTACATTCGCACCTGTAACATCTTCAAAGATCTTTGCACCGGTAGCATTAAATCTCATCGAAACATATGGTTCGTTGAAGCGCTGATCGATATTGACCTTTGCTTCGGTTAAGGTATCGCCTGTCAGAAGCACTTCTTTCTTCAGAAGGTACGGTATCTTTTCAACAAGCTGATGGGTCTCTTTATCCATTACATTGTGGAAAAGGACCTCATCACCCTGAGGGATTCTGTCCTTGAACTTTTCCATGAATTGAGCTTCCTCGCCGGGTAAAAGTTTCGATGGCAATTCTGCTGCGACAGGTGACTCTGTATCGACAAGTTTGAATTCGAGCTGCGCCGTCTTTCCTATAATATCGACAGCCCTCTTGGGATCTCTCACTCCGGGAAGCTGCACCACGATCTCGTTGGCGCCCTGCCGAAGGATAGTAGGTTCTGCCACGCCGAACTGGTCGATACGATTCCTGATAATCTCAAGGACCTGATCGGTAGCCGTATCCTTTATCTTCTGCACTTCTGCGGTTGAGAAGCCGTATTTCAAAGCACCCGTGCTCTCGGACAGAGAGAGAGAAGGATACATATCCGCTACTATCTTTCTCACCGTTGGATTGTCAGGTGTGACGACCACAAAAGGCCCTTCCCTTTTCACCGTTCCCTGTATGTTCTTTCGCTGAATGGCACCGGCAATCGACGTGGCCGCTCGGTCTTTGGCTATCTCCACAGCTTTGTCGCCTTCCACCTCAAAGACGAGATGAATTCCACCTTGCAGATCAAGACCGAGTACAATGCCTTTGCTGGGCATATTCCCGGTCCACCAATTCGGCATATTCTGAAAAAGCGGGGTGTTTGGCAAGAAAAATATGAATGCGGCGATGACCGTGATGCTGATGAGAATGATTCTCAACAATATACCCTTCTTCATCTATCTGCAATCCTCCGGCTTGATGTTGTGGGACGCTTTTTTTTGCCAGGACTATTCCTGGTCCGAGCCTGTCCTTATTGTAGCTATCGAATTCCTGTTGACTTTGACCCTTACGTTCTCGGATATCTTAACTGTGACCGTGCCAGTCTCGACGCTTTCAATCACACCATAGATTCCGCCTGCTGTGACCACTTTATCGCCCTTTTTCAACTCGTCCAGCATCTTCTTTATCTCTTTTGCCTTCTTCTGCTGTGGGCGAATCAAAAGGAAATAAAAGATGACGAATATAAGGACCAGCGGGGCAAGATTCATGATCATGGCCTGCAGTCCGCCTGCCTGGCCTGCTCCCTGTTGAGCGGGAGCCATCGCATATGCATCGGTTGTCAGATCGAATATCATTTAAACCTCCTTATTACAAAACTCATGGTTTGATTGATCAAATTTTTGAACTATATAGTAACAATCTTACCGTTAAAATCGCAAGGTGGGCACTTAGTCCAAATAATCCCGGAAAAGATTAAGACCCTTCTTATGTTCATCGGACAATTCATAATCGAGCATGTTCCAATACGAAATAATCTCGTTTTCACTCAGAAATGCTTTCATCGGAGAATGACCCGCAATTTCAATAAGGTTGTGAAGAGACTTTTCTTTAGCCTTCATGAGGTCCCCGACAAATTTTACGAATAGCTCATGCCTGAGATCCTCTCGGTTATAAAGCTCCTTTCTCACGATCCAGAGGGCGAAGACAAACGGAAGGCCGGTCTTTTCATACCATATTTCACCGAGATCATACATAAAAAGGTACCGGGAAAGTTTGGGGGCGCGACTTTTGAACATCGAGCCGAATTTCAATGCCTCATCCCCAATAAGTAGAAACGCTTCAGCATCAGTTGATGCCGGGTTTTGAGAAACCATCGAAGAGTATTTGATGCTGAAGAACCTCGTCAATACGATATCGAGGAGCGCAACCGAGGTGGCCGACTGAGATGTAACACATATAGTGCGCCCATCCAGACTTTCGATCGGTATACTGCTGAAAAGGAAGATCGACCCGACCGGCCCCTTGGAGCTGACCGATATGCCGTCGACAAAACCGTAGAGAGAAGAATTCCTGAGATACTCCACCGAGGAGGAGGGACTTAGGTCTATAGTCCCCTCCCTGAGCATCTGGTTCAGAAGCGACGGTACCCCGTCTATGAATTCGTAGGAAGAACAGTCAAATTCCTTTTCGAGTGTATAAAAGATGGGGAAAAGATTGGCAAATGGGATTCTGCCGATCTTCAGTTTGAGATCGGCCATTAACCTTTTACTACCCCCATCGGCCTAAGGCGAGCGACCTTACGGGCTATGCCTGCGTTATGGACTACGTCGACAACATTCGAAACATTCTTATATGCTTCCGGCATCTCTTCGGCAAGTATCTCTCTTCCCGCAGATCTGACAAAAATCCCCTTATCTTCCAGTTCCCTCCTGATCGACCGGCCTTTTGCACGCCGGATGGCCTCGTGGCGTGATAATACCCTGCCTGCTCCGTGGCATGCGGAACTGAATGTCTCATTCATACCTTTCTCGGTGCCAATAAGAACAAAAGAAGCCCTGCCCATGTCGCCGGGGATTATCACTGGCTGGCCGACATGCCGGTAGATGTCAGGCAGTTCAAGATGGCCCGGCGGAAACGCCCGTGTGGCTCCCTTGCGATGCATCACTAACTTTCTTTTCTTCCCGTTTATCATATGCTCCTCTATTTTGGCGATATTGTGTGCCACATCGTAAACGAGTCCCATGCCGAGCAGGCCCGGAGAGACCTTGAAGAAAGAGATGAATGCCTCGCGAGCCCAATGCATGAGGCACTGCCTGTTAGCCCACGCGTAGTTGGCCGCAGCCCTCATGGCCGCAAGATAATCCTGGGCCTCCTGGCTCCTGAAAGGTGCGCATGCGAGCTCCCTGTCGGGCAGTTCTATTTTGTATTTCCTTATGGCGCCGGCCATCACTTCGAGAAAGTCGGTGCATACCTGATGGCCGAACCCTCGCGAGCCCGTATGAATCATAACCGTCACATGGTCTTTGAAGAGTCCGAGGGCATTGGCCGTCTTTTCATCATATATCTCATCGATGTACTGAACTTCAATAAAATGATTGCCACTACCGAGTGTGCCTTGCTGCGCCCTACCACGCTCATAGGCCTTTGCGCTGATCAGCCCCGGATCGGCGCCTTCCATGCAGCCATTCGATTCGATCCTCTCAAGGTCCGTCGTCGTGCCGTAACCTTCCTCTACGGCCCAGCGAGCGCCTTTGATGAGAAGCTTCCGCTCTGACTCGGGACCCAGCCGGATCTTGCCCTTTGAGCCGACCCCGGCGGGTATCTCATTGTAGAGGACGTCGATGAGGTCTTTGATCTTCGGCGTAACCTCGTCCCTCTTTAGATCGCTCCTGAGCAGCCTGACACCACAGTTGATATCATATCCGACACCTCCCGGTGATATGATACCGTCGTCGAGGTCGAATGCAGCTACTCCGCCGATAGGGAAACCGTAACCGGTGTGGATGTCCGGCATGGCGAGAGACGAACCCACAATTCCGGGCAGCGTTGCGACATTTGCCACCTGATCGATGCAGCCGGACTCCAGCCCTTTTTCGAGCACAGAGTCCACGAAGATAATACCGTTCGTCCGCATGCCTGGCTTGTAGCCCTTAGGCACCTCGAGCCTGTTTTCGTCTATCCTTCTAAGTTTTTCGAGAGACATAAGAACCCCAATAATCTGTAGGTGCGCCAATTGCTGCGCCCACGAGCAAGGCAAGCCTTGCCCTTGCGACTCATATATCGAAAATGACCTCGACTTCACATACCTCATCACCCTTTACGATCTTGATATTGTGATACGTCGCTGCCTTCAAAAGCAACCTTTGCTCATGTAACCCAGGATCGAATTCCTCACCATGGACCGTTGCCCTGATCGATCCATCCGAAAATGAAATTACATCTATGCGCCGGCCGATGAAGTTATAAGTATCGAAATGAAATATCAGTTCGTTCAGATACTTCACCAGCAACCCTTCCGGGGAATCTGCGGAAATCGCTATATCGAGCGTTTTTTTCTCTTCGATCTTTTCGAGGTCGGTGATAAGGCTGTACATACCGATTCCAGCATTCCCCCACGCATCCGCACAATCCTTTCCATAAGCTTTAATCCCAACATCACCGGAGATGTCTATCAGTTCATAGTTCATACTTACATGATATCACGCTTCAAGTGTGAACTCATCCCGTAATCACCGGTCAGAAGTTCTGACCAGGAACTGACAGTTTACAAAAGTGTGAATATCATCCTCCAGATTCTGACGGGAAGATTCTTCTCGAATCTGGAGCGTAACAGTGCACGCCTCCGTAGGAAGGCTGAGAGCTTGCTACCGGACAATCCTTACTTTAGGGGGTATCCGGCAAAGCTCGAAGGGTTCTCGTAAGAAGTGCAGGGACGGCTCTTTCGGCCGGTTCCATGTTTTACTATGAAAATTCATACTATAATAGACAGATATGAGACTTTTCCTGCTAGTCTTTTTCTTCATTTATGGCGCCTTACATCTGCATGCCTTCTTAAGGGCAAAGGCTGCCTTCGACTTCGGCGCGCGAACGGGCATAATTCTGGTCTTCTTCTTCATCGTGATGGTCCTGGCACCGGTAATTATTCGTCAGTCCGAGAATGCCGGATTCGATCTTTTCGCAAGATACATGGCCTGGATAGGTTATACATGGTTGGGCTTTATCTTTCTCTTTTTTTCCGCTTCGCTCCTAGTCGATTTTTACCGTCTCGTTGTCTATCTGGGAAGCGCCCTGCTTCATAAAGAACTCGCATTTTTTGCTCTCACCGCAAAGACGGTATTTATCATCCCGTTCTTCATGGCGATTTGCATATCGGTATACGGTTATAATGAAGCGCTGAATATACGAACAGAGCATGTCGTCATCAATACCACAAAACTACCGAAGGGAGTCGACAGGATCAGGATCGCCCAGATTTCGGATGTTCATCTAGGGCTGATCGTCAGAAAAGAGCGGTTGGGGTTGATTCTGGAAAAGGTGAAAGCGGCGGCCCCTGACATGCTCGTATCGACGGGAGATCTTGTGGACGGACAGATCAATAGCCTGGAAGGCCTTGCCGACATGATTAAAGAGATCAATCCGCGGTACGGCAAGTTCGCTGTTCTCGGCAATCACGAATATTACGCGGGGCTGAAACAAGCTATCGCATTCAAGAAAGCAGCAGGCTTTACCTTGCTCAGGGGGGAAGGTATAAGCATCGACGGTATTATAAACCTGATCGGCGTCGACGATCCGGCGGCCAAGTATTTCAACGGATATGACGAGTCGATGGAAAAGCACCTTCTCGCCTCATTCCCCCGCGAACGCTTCACAATCCTACTGAAACACCGGCCTCTCATCAATAAAGATTCTCTGGGACTTTTCGATTTGCAGCTTTCGGGCCACGTTCACAAGGGGCAGATATTTCCTTTCAGTCTGCTTACCAAGATTTACTACCCTAAGGATGCAGGACTGCTTAGAGCGAACGGCGGCATGCTCTATGTAAGCAGGGGTTCCGGCACATGGGGACCTCCTATTCGCTTTCTCGCGCCGCCGGAAGTGACGGTGATAGATATAGTGCGCGACGATGATCGGAAAGGCACATAGCACTAATATGGTGGATTTTCTTGCGGCGACCTTCACTCAAACTGCTATTGAGACTATTTACAAGGGCAGCTTTTCATCGGCATCCAGCATCACGCTTCTGCATAAGGGCGAAGAGACCTTTGCGGCCATCTTCGATGCGGTCAAGTCTGCTCAGAAGATCATCTGCCTGCAGTTCTATATCTTCAGGAATGATGAGACGGGACTCGAACTGACCGAGATCCTGAAGGAAAAGAGCAGAAACGGCGTAAGTGTCTACATCCTTTATGACCACTTCGGCTCCTTCGACACGCCCTCCAGCTTCTGGCATGAGTTGAGGGAGGCCGGCATAAAAGTTATAGCATCCCACCCATTCAAATGGACCGCGCCCTTTCATTACGTAAAGCGGGACCACCGAAAGCTGATCATCATCGATCTCGAAAAAGCCTTTACCGGAGGCCTGAACATCGCAAATGAATATCGGGGTTTCCATCGCAAGCTGCGTCCTCAGGCAAGGAGGAAGAGCTGGCGAGATACGGGTATAATGATCGAGGGTCCAATTGTATTGGCCCTCTTTCACTCCTTCAGGAAAAGCTGGCGCGTATGGCACGGGGAGAGGATCATGTTGGGA
>PMYY01000198.1 GCA_003170655.1 Nitrospiraceae bacterium | reverse complement strand
GGTCGCAGCGGATGCAATGTTGGAAGAATTCTTTGCAATGTCGATGACAGTCTGAGACATTTCTTCTGCACTTGATGCAATCTGTGTTGCACGAGCAGACTGTGAACTCATGCTCCGGGTGATCTCTTCTGAGCTGGCGCTCAACTGTTCACTGCCGGAGGCCATGCTGGCTGAAGCCTGCTTAATGTCCCCTACCATCTTCTTCAATTTCTCAGTCATATGTTTCATGGCTTTCAAGAGCATTCCAGTCTCATCCGAACTGTCCGCCTCTATTACCACCGTAAGGTCTCCATTGGCGATCCGTTCAGCAGTTGATACCGCAATGTTAAGTGGTTTCGTTATGCTCCCGGTAATAATAATTCCCAGAAATGCCGTCAGTGAAAGCGCTAATAGAATCGCCACAATGATGAGGATTCTAGCCGTTGCATAATTATCGTCAGCCTTTTTTCCGGTTACCGTCATCAATTCGTCCTGATACTTGATTATGTCGGCCATCGAATTAAGATATGGTTCGCGAAGAGGTGCCAGACGTTTCAGAACCTGACCAGCTTCCTTCTGTTTGCCATCCTTTAGGAAGGCTATCGCCTTCACGAGTTCCTCGCGATATTTTGTCCGCGCATCTATATACTTCTGAACAAGCTCTTTCCCTTTTTCAGTTTTAACATTCTTCTGAAACAGCTCTATTCGTTCGGTAATCGTTTTCACGCTGTCATTGATATGCGAGAGCGCGTTTGCTATCTCCTCACGGTTATCCGCAAGCACTCCATCGCGCACTGCGATCTCGACCTGGAGAACATTCTGCGAAATGTCACTTGCCCATTGGGTCTTTGGGTACAAGAATTTAGTGATGTTTTCGATATCTGCCTGAAGACCCCCCAATTTGATTAATGAAAGAATGCCTACGCCCACCATAAGCGCCACGATAATGCCGAATGATCCAAAGAGTTTGCTTCTGATTTTTAAATTCCCGAGCCAAGTCATTTTATTACCTCCTCTATATACTGCAATTAATACGTTAATGCCAGGATTTCGCTGCTAGCGTTGCCAAGCAACTCGCCAACATCCAGCATACTAATGAGCCTGTCCGGTAACTTTACAATGCCTGTCAGATATCGAGACGTACCACTAACAGCAATATCCGGCGGAGCTTCGATAATATCTGACGGAATACGCAGCACCTCAGAAACAGAATCCACAATCATCCCGATAGTCTTGCCGGCCTCAACCACTATTATTCTCGATTGGCTGGCGTCGATCTTCGATTCGAGGCCGAACTTTGTCCTTAAGTTGATGATAGGCACGATTTTACCTCTGAGGTTAATGACCCCTTCGACATACTTGGCAGAATCCGGCAAAGGCGTGATCTGGCCCATTCTATTGACTTCCTGAATGCAGTGGATATCCAAAGCATATTCGTTATCGCCAAGTGTAAAGGTTACTAATTGAAGTAAATCTGTCGATGTCCCTGCTGTTTCCATTATTCCACCTCCCATTATTCTCACTCCCATTAAGCTTTCCTGATTTGAGTAATCATTTCTGTACGTCTGTCATCATCTGCGCTGCTATCCGTTCCCAATTCTCATTTTTTTTCTCCCGGTGTTCAGCATTGCCGATCATTTTTGTCTATTATCTTTTTCTGATAAATAAGACAGAGCTCATACTGGCCACTGCAGAACTTGATTACATCCAACACCTTTAGACTTGTCATGTCCACACAGTAACAGTCTTTATCCAGCTCCCCAATAAAGGGGCAGCTCTTCCTACCATTCATCCCTTCCCCTATACCTTTCATCTCATTCATCGCTTTTTCACATATAATAAACCAATAAGAGCGCTCGGTTTGGCGCCTTTTGCATTATTCAGGATCCTGAGGGTTACGTGAACTATCTGACAACGCTATGACTTTTTCGATTTCCCAACTCAATTCATCTAGATTAAAGGGTTTTGCAAGGAAGCCGTCACACCCAGCTTTAACTGCGGCAACCATTATTTTTTGGTCGGCCAAGGCGGTTATTAAGATTACCGGTATCCTTTTCTTTTCGTGTCTTATATTTCTTAGGAAATCAATTCCATTCATTTCCGGCATCTGGTAATCGGTCACAATGAGATCAATACTGCCGTCATCTGATGCTATGGTTGCCAGCGCATCATGGGCTGACTGAACTGTCAAGACTTGATGCCCTTTGCTACGTAGACCACGTGCCAGAGATACCACACTTAAAATCTCATCGTCGACAACCATAATTTTCATATAAATGTTAAAAGCAGCTTTCATGCCAAGAAAGATAGTTTGCATGATTTGTTTGTAATCAATGCGTTATATTACTTATCTCAAAGCTTGCGAAGAAGGGGCCGTCCTATTTTGGGAGGATCTTTTGATGATATGGTAGATATATCAGTATGTTACATATCGTAGTGCCAAAATGATTCGGTTCATTTTGGCACTGTGCATCACAGGCGGGATTCAAGTTTCTTCTGCTAGTCGATATTGCATTCCTTTATTTTGCGGCGAAGCGTGTTTACCCCTATAACCTAACATCTTCGCTGCTGCGGCCTTATTCCGGCCACCAGATCGTAACCCGACATTATATGTATCTTCTCGACATGACTTAGCAAAAGATTGTCGTTATCAACAATCTGCCTAGTCACCGCCACGGATTTCTTAGTATGTAGCGGCGGGAGATTCTGCAACGAGATGGGAAATCCACCAGAAATGGCTGACGCCGAAAGTATGAGAGACTGCAATTCCCGGACATTTCCCAAAAAGTCATATGCCATAAGGACATCAAGAGCGTCCGGCTGGATACGGGCGCTGCTTTTTGCAAGAAAATGGCCGATGAGGAGTGGGACAGCCTCCCTGCGCTCCCTCAGAGGAAGCATACGAACCCAAGACCCCCTCAATCGATAGTACAAAATCAGGTCGGAAATTTCCACGCTCAACCATACGCTCAAGGTTGGCATGTGTTGCGGCTATAAACCTGGTATTCGTTTTCTTGGGGGCGCTTGAGCCAACTTTCATGTATTCCTTCTCCTGCAGGACACAGGAGCTTACCCTGCAACCCCATTGACAAATCTCCGATCTCATCCAAAAAAACAGTGCCCCCATCCGATGTCTCAATGTGGCCTGCACGATCACGATCTGCTCACGTATATCACCCTTCACATGCCCAAAAAATTCCGACTCAAATACGCTTTCAGAAATCGCCGCCATATTGCCCGCAACAAATGGCTTTTCCGCACGTCCACTCGCCCGATGAATTGCCCGCGCAAGGAACTCCTTTCCGGTCCCGCTCTGCCCAGTGATCAATATCGGCAGATCGCTTCGGGCAAGCAACTCCGACTCGCGCATGACCCGCTTCATCTTTTCAGACTGGGCGACAATGGAACTGAATGCTTCTCTGTCATCTACCTCAGGACCTTCCTGGTTCCGGACAGATACTAGATCGATGAGTCGTCTGCGTTCCAGCGATCTATTTACAAGGCTTAAGAGTTCTTCACACGTCAAAGGTTTGAGAAGATAATCATATGCTCCCTTCTTTAGACATGCCAGCGCAGTCCTTGCATCATCACGCGCCAAAATCATAATGCATTCACTTGTGGCACTATGTTCTTTGATTAATTCCAAGAGCTTATCCCCAGACATGCCAGACATGTTTACATCAAGCAGACATAGGTCGAAAGGAGCTTCAGAAAGAATAATTTTGGCTGCTTCACCTGGATTGGATCAAAAAACCATACGCTGAAACACCTCGGTGCTAAAACATCTTTTAATCCCTTCAAGAAAGAGGACTTCGTCATCAACAACTAGCACGGAATTATTTTTCATGCCCCCTCCACACCGTTCATGCCCAGGACTTCTTTGGGGAGTGTTACAATGAATACACTCCCTTCTCCGATGGTGCTGTCGCACGTTATATCACCGCCAAGCTTGTTAATCAGCATTTTCGAGATGTAGAGACCTAGGCCGGTTCCTTCTCCCCTTGGTTTGAGCGAAAAAAAAGGGTCGAAAATCCGAGATTGCGTAACCTCGTCCATGCCCTTGCCATTATCTTCAACAATAAATGTCAGATAATCGGACCATGTCAACCCTTGTCTGATAATGACCGTTACATAAGCTTGATCCTTATCGGCAGCATGCATGGCGTTGATGATCAAATTGACGAGCACCTGTTCACAAGTCCCGGTAGGCAAATTGATAACTGGAAATGCATTTTCCTCTACTATGCTTATTTTGAACTGCTCTTTCAATGCTGACCTTTTACACATGTCGATAACCCGCTCTACAAGATCCAAAGGGGCAATTAAGGAGCGCTCCTCAACATCGCCTTTGTGAGAAAATTCCCGAAGCTCACGCACGATTGATGATATGCGCTGAGCACCCTGCTCGACATCATCAATTAATTTTAGAATATCTTTTCGAAAATCTGCATATGGCATGTTGAACAGGATAAAGTTGCTTTGATTTGATGCATAATCATCGACAATTGACAGTATTACTCCCAGATATGTGCGCAGAACTGAAATGTTGAATATAATGAAATTGTTGGGATTATTAATCTCATGAGCGATACCAGCCACAAGAAGGCCGAGCGCCGCTAGTTTTTCGGTATGGACTATCTGCTGCTCCAACACCTTCTCTTTAGTAACGTCAACGATACGAATAATATCCTCGCCGGTGTCCCGCCCTGCGATGTGAACCGGATAAACAAATAATCTATCAATTGAGCCCTGGTCGTTCCGCTTCAGAACTAAACTTGTTTGAGCACTGGAGCCTAGGCAGTTGTTATATCTTCGACGGCACCATAATGTGACGACACAAAAAATAGCCAACGTCCTTTGAATCTTTGGTATTATTGAAGGTGCGAGCAACAAAAATACAAAGAAAGGACGTTGGTTACTATGACAAAGTGTAACACAGGACAGCTTGGATTTTCATTCCTTCGGAAGCGCAAACTGACAGTAGATTTTGGAGGCGGAGAGATAACCTCTGACTCCAGACTTCTACTTGTAAGGCAAGCCGATCAATCTTTGGAACGATTGGAAGGATTGGCAAACTGTATCAAATGTTGATCGGGTGCGAAGTCTGACCTATTCGTGCCCGATTCTCGGCCGTAAACTTTTTTGTCTATTGCATATCCGTCACTTTATGAAAAATACCATTTCAAATACGGCACCCCCAGAAATAAATGAGGCGAAAAAGAGTATGAACTCAGAGAGGATTTACCACCGTGGAATTAAAACCCATCTTAAATTATTAGCGTCCGACAGATTTTATGATTATTTGTTTAAAACGTAATAATGGCGCAATATTCATAACTTTCATGAGTGTTAACGACTTGAATAAGCTATCGACTTTGGGTCACGCTTTTCGGACATATCAGGGAGGTTCCTATGTTCGGTGGCAAACTCATTTTCGCCCAAGTGATGGAATATGCGCCTTGGCATACTTTCCGTCGTATCGTGGAGAAGCCTCGCGGCGACTTCAATATCCGCAGCGTCAACTGTCTGGATCATTTCCTGTGCATGGCCTTTGCCCAACTGACATACAGGGAAAGTTTGAGGGACATCGAAGCCTGTCTCCGTGCCCAATCGGCTAAACTCTACCACTTGGGCATTCGTGGAAAGGTCAGTCGCAGTGCCATAGCCGATGCCATCCCTCCCAACTAACCCCCTTGTTCTTTTGAGAAGAACTTAGTAGTCGCAGTATCGCAGGGGTGATGATTTATGTTCGCACGCAGAATGGCGAGATTTGCATGGACAAAGAAATTAACTCTGGGTACCGTTAGAATAATGTATCATTTTTAATGATAGTCAACTAGGGGAGTTATCCTTACTCCTGACTCATCAGGATGCGATATAGATACCAGAATTTTCAGACGGATATCTAGCACTAAATTGGCAACCAGCGATGAACAATAGACTCTAAGTCGCTGCTGAATTTGGCCAAAGCCAAGGGCTTCTGAAGATAACCGCTGGCGCCAGCAGCAATTGTATCTGCCCTGTCCGATTCGAGGGCTGAAGACGTGATAACGACAACAGGGAGATCTCTCAGGCGATCGTGAGCACGTATTTCCCGGAGCACTTCAACGCCGTCCATTCCAGGCATCTTTATATCGAGCAATATTAAGGCTGGCAACTCATCTCCATTTCTGAGCATTGCAAGAGCAGACTTGCCGTCCGTGGCCGAACGGACATTTAGTTGTCGCCCCGTCACTTGCAGCGCTATTGTTGTTAGCTCTATATCGATAGGACTATCATCAACAATAAATATTATTTTATCTTTATCACAATTTGCCATGTAGGGGTGTCGAAAAAAACAAGAAATAATAATAATTATCTTACTATAATAACTTCATTCCCAACAACAAAGATGTCGGATATAGTCTGATTTAATTGTAGGACAATGCCTGATCCATGGGCTGTGCATCAAATTGACATTGCAATGGTTGGTTATAAGGATTTACAGATTCAGTTCAAACTGAAATAGATCGTAGCCCCTTTTCCTTCCAAGCCCTCTGCCCAGACTTTTCCGCCATGGAGACGTATGATACGTTCGACAATGGCTAGACCTATACCGGTGCCTTCAAACGACGCTTCCGAATGAAGTCTATGGAAGGGCCAAAACATCTTACCCGCATATTTCTGGTCAAACCCGGCGCCGTTGTCCCGGATATAATAGATAATCTTATTATCCTTCTCTATGGTACCGAATTCTATGCTGGGGTTCTCGGTTTTAGCGGTGAACTTCCAGGCATTCCGGAGCAGGTTTGAAAGGGCAACCTCAATCAGACCACCGTCTGCAAAAGAGGTAAGATCGACTTTGATGTTAACATAGACACTTCTATCCGGACGAGCCTCGCGCAGATCAGCAACAATTGACGTTGCCATTTCGCTCATATTGACAACTGTCCTTTGAATCTCCTGCCTTGAGATCCTAGAAAGGTTTAGAAGATCGTCAATGAGACGACTCATCTTTACTGAACCATCATGGATGCGAGAAAGATATCGCTTTCCTTTCTCGTCGAGTTTGTCTGCAATATCCCTCATCAGGAGCTCAGCGAACCCTGATATGTGTCGCAGCGGCCCACGCAGGTCATGAGAAACAGAGTAGATAAAAGATTCGAGTTCCTTGTTAGAAAACTCTAACTGCTCGTTCTTTGCGAGCAGTTCATCGTTCAGTTTATTGATTGCTTCCTCGTCTCGCTTGTGCGCGGTAATATCATTGAATATGATTGCTACTTGTCGGTCTTCCGGCCTGCCGACGCGATATGCATAAACATCGTACCAGCGATTCAAAGCTCTGGCTTCGTTCACGAAATGCATCGGTTCGCCCGTCAGCGCGATCTCCCCGTAAATCTCAAACCAATGCGCCTCATGGTCTGGAGCCAGCTCGCGCATGAGGCGGCCCTGAGCATTCTGCAATCCGGTTTGCGCTTCAAAGGCAGGATTAATCTCAAGGAATCGATAATCGACGGGCCGACCCTCAGTATCAAAAAACATCTCAATGATACAGAACCCCTCCATCAGAGTGGTGAACAATGTTCGGTACCGTTCTTCCGACTGGCGTAGCGCTTCCTCTGCCCGCTTGCGTTCGGTGATGTCGTGCGCTATCTTTGATGCACCCACTATTTTGCCGCTTGCATCTTTTATCGGCGAGAATGTTAGCAAGACCGGTATGATAGTGCCATCCTTTCGCATACGCACTGTCTCGAAGTGTTCTATATGCTCTCCCAGCGATATTCGTTTGAGAATGTCTGAGACATCATCAGTGTGCCCAGTTGGTGAGAGAGCCGAGATGTCCCTGCCAATCATCTCTTCAGCCGTATAACCGAAAATCATCTCGGCACCCACGTTCCAGGTCTGGACAATACCATTCAGGTCTTTACTAATAATTGCATCGTCAGCACTCTGCACAACGGCCGCCATGTGGGCCATCATCTTCTCGGCCTGCTTCACCGTCGAGATATCGGTATTGGTGCCGAACCACCGGAGGACCAAGCCAGCGGAATCTTTCAACGGCAACACACGCGTCAGGAAGGGGCGGAATACCCCATCGGCTCCATGCAGCGGAAATTCCATGTCAAACGGCTCGCCGGTGGCAATCGAAGCTTTCCACCGCTCCATAACCTTCGGCAGCACCTCAGGATCATGTACACTCTGCCATCCCCAGCCTGCCATCTGCTCCGGCGTAGTGCCAGTGTACTCATACCAACGGCGATTGTACCACGTGATGTAGCCATCGCCGTTTGCCCACCACGCAAGGTTGGGGATTGAATCAGCCAGAGTTCGGAACTGCTCCTCACTCTTTTGCAATTCTTCATCTGTACGGAACTTCGCCAGTGCTACAGCCAGATAATCCGCCAGCCTTTCCCACAGGGCTATGGAGTCAGGTGTAAAACGATCCTTTCGTCGATCGTTTAACTGAAGGAGACCGAGTCGTTCATCCCCGAGGGTCAGTCCGATGAGAGCGACCGATTCATATCCTTCGCCATTGCACCGGTTGCGAGTCCTTGCCTGTCGGTCCTTCTCGGTGGTGCTAGCCAGCAGCGCCGTCGTGTTGTTGCTCCAGAAATTCCCTCGTTTGGTAAAGAACGGTTTTGAGGGGTCGAAGCGGCCGCAGATCACATTGCCGCACATGCAGTCCAGGACCGGGTTGCCTGCGCTGTCGAGGATAGGCCGTCCGTCTTTGTCGCACGCGCATAACCTGTTCTCGGCTCGCACAAACTCGGCCGGAAACCCGTGAGTTTCATAATAGGGATAGTCATGCTCCTGCCGAAGCCGGATACCAACAGCCTCGCAACCCGCCCGTTCCCGGTAAAATGCCGTCGCCGCATGAACCAATTGCATAGTATTGCGGCTCTCGTTCACGAGGCGAAGGAATTCAACTGCCGTTTCACGCTCCGACTCCGCCAACTTGCGCCCGGTGGTATCGTGGGCAATATGGACTGAACCGATACGTTCTCCCTTCTCACCCAGAAGTGGGGTTGTGGTGACCAGAAAATCTCCCCCTAACCGGTCCTCATGCACTTCTTCGATATGTTCGCGTCCATCTTCTATTGTTCTCAAATGGGGGCAGAAGGGAGGCGGCGCTGACAAGCCGTGTACGGCTTCGTAACAGTGCAGTCCGATACAATCCTCCGGCTTCTTCCCTAAACGCCCAGCCATTGCTTCGTTTACTCGCAAGACACGGTGTTGATTGTCGAGAATCGCGATCAGATCCGGCACGCTGGCGAAAGTCCGCTCCCATTCCTCCTTGGCCCGGACAGCATTCTCTTCGGCCCGTTTTAGTTCGGTAACGTCGCCATATGTGACAACCACGCCCTCGATGCGATCGTCAAGTGTTCTGTAGGGTAGCGCAGTGCGAACATACCAGGTACCGTTGATCCTGATCTCTTTCCTCACTGGTGCCAGATTCTCCAGCACGGATTGAGCATCCACTATGAGATCGGGGCCCAGAAGTTCCTGGGACATATCGATGATCTGGCGTCCGACATCGGACGGTATAAGCTTTATGAGCTTAGTGATTGCGGCTGTGTACCGCTTCACCCTGAAGCGGTGGTCAAGGAATATTGTGGGGATGTTTGTGCTTCCGAGGAAGTTATTCAGATCGTTGTTCGTCTCTTCCTGTTCCTCGACCTTGGACTGGAGCTGTGCATTGACAGTAATCAACTCTTCGTTCAACGACTGGAGCTCTTCCCTTGAAGTTTCAAGCTCCTCGTTGGCGGCCTGCAGTTCCTCGTTCGAAGATTGCTGCTCTTCATTCAGGCTTTTGAGCTGTTCGATATTGGTTTGCAGCTCCTGCCGGGTCGCGGATAGCTCGATTTCGAGCTGCCGCACCGCTGGCTCTTCGGGGCACACAATTTCAGAGGATTCGGGCAAAGCCTCCGATGGCGAACCCTCCTTCTCTCTGAAGTCTATCAGGAAAATATTGTCCTTCATCTTCGAAACAAGAATCAACACCTGTTTTTTTTGTCCGTCGTCCCCGGCGATACCGGCTCGGATTGAGATGGGGCTCGCTTCCTTAGTCACCTTGTAAATAGCACCCCTGATCTTGCTTCGGAGATTTTCGGGTATGAGTTCGAGCAGATTATGGGTGGGTGCGCCCCGGGGCTGGGTCAGATATCTTTTCGTGGAACCGTTATTGTATAAGATGTTGTAATTCTGATCGATCGTCACCGCAGCTGGAGCATATCTTTCAAGCAAGGTCTCCTGGCTTAACTGGATGATCGACTGCCGCTGGTCTAAGGCGGGTTGTTGCCCTGAAGGTCTCGCTGCCCGTTCGGTAGCGAAGGGCATCGTGAGAGGCAATCTTGAAGACGTCTCCATGTCGATCTTCTCATAGACGCGGCACTTCTTGTGGGCCAGGGACTTAAAGAGTGTGCTCTTCCTGCCTGGCGACTCGGCATTGCCCAGGAAAAGATACCCCCCTGGCCTGAGGGCATAGTGAAAGAGTGTGATACATTTCTCCTGCGCGTCGGGTTCGAGATAGATCAGAAGGTTGCGGCAGATTACTAAATCAAGACGCGAAAAAGGCGGATCCGTAAGAATATCTTGTTTCGCAAAGATAACGTGCTGCCGAAGCTCTTTACTGACGGTCAGCGCACGACCATCGTCTGTGTATGTGAAAAAATCGCTCAGATAATCGGCCGGTATGTCAGCCGCGATGGATGCGGGATATTTACCCTCTCTAGCCTTTTCAAGCGAAGCGTCGTTGACGTCGGTGGCAAATACTTGCAGTTCCCTTTTTTTGCCGGTAAGGTCCAGCTCGTGGCTCAGCATCATGGCTATGGAATAAGACTCTTCTCCGGTTGCGCAGGCAGGCGTCCAGACACGTATGGGCGCATCTCCATCCTCGACGATCAGTTTCCTTATTACTCCAATACTCAGGGCCTTCCATGCTAGGCGGTCCCTGAAAAAAGAGGTGACTCCGATCATCAGGTCGGAAGCTAGCAAGAGCGCTTCGCCCGGCTTGTCGGCAACCACTTTAATATACTCTGTGATGGAAGAAATCCCCTGCAGGGACATCCTCCTTTTGATCCTTCGGGATACGACGCTTTTTTTGTAATGGTTGAAGTGGTGTCCAGTCTTTTCACGGATTAGCAGGAAAAATGGCTCTAGTTCCGCTGGATCTATAATCTTGTCAGGAGCATCTGTCAATTCGCCTGATCCAAAGAGCCTTACGATCTCCCTGGCGATATCAGGTGGAGGTAGTACGCTGTCCACCTGCCCTGTCTTGATTGCGGCATGCGGCAACTCGGGGAATTGCGCTGTAGCAGGGTCCTGAACAAAAACAGTACCTCCGTCAGTCCTGACTGCCTGAATTCCGCGGACACCATCGGTACCGGCGCCGGAAAAAATGACGGCGATGGCACGTTCGGCAGAATCCTCGGCAAGCGATATTAGAAACTCATCGATAGGGAAATGTATATGCTCTTTGGGCCTGGCGTTTACGCGAAATGCCCCTTCATGAATCCTGACCTCAATTGCCGGAGGGCATAAATATAGTTTGCCGGGAAGCAGATGAAGTCCGTCCTCAATCTCGATAAACTCATGGTTGCGCCATTTCGAACGGAGGATTTCGGGCATGAGGCTCTTGTGCGCTGGTGAAAGATGTTGAATGAAGACAACTGCGAAATCGAAACCCTTTGGCAGTGCCTCAAGAAAACATTCGAGGGAGTGAAGGCCGCCTGCCGACGCTCCTATGCCGACAATAGGGAAAGGCGTCTCAGTCTTATTGTCCTCCACGGTCTTTTCAGGTTCCACGCAGCCTCCGATGAATATTCTCTAAGGCAGTTAACTGCTCCTAATGCTTCCACTTTAGGCCAGATTGGGTATGGTGGATTGGTCAGGTCTATTAGAGCTATCCAAAATAATAACATGAAAAGTCTGATTGCTCAAAGCTCATTGCCTTTGGCACTCCAGTTGACAGCCTTCAATGTCCGGCCGATTGTTCCGTCAGGTATCTCTTCTCAACTAACATCCCACGGCCTTGCAGGATATCTGTTCTTATAGATGCACCACTATGTTATCTTGTGACTTTTTATTCAGTCCGGAAACTGTTTTTTCTCTCTTGTACTATCTAATTATTCAAATATTCAATTCATGTTTAGCTAGTATATAATGTATTAGAAGTAAATCATGCTGCCGAGGAGCTTTCAATGGAAAGAGAATCGAAAAAGCTCCTTCGGAAAAGCACGAAGGTATCATCGGTCACACCTCTCTCCAAAAAAAAACATGGCATCAGCATCTCAGGAAAGGACCAGTTCTACATAGTAGGTATGGGTGGATCCGCCGGATCGCTGGAGGCTTTTGAGCAGTTCTTCCGGAATATGCCTGATGACAGCGGAGCTGCATTTGTCCTGATCTCGCATCTCGATCCGACTCAAAAAGGCATGATGCCTGAACTGCTCCAGCGCTATACGAAGATGAAGGTCTTTGAAGCCGTTGACGGCATGAAGGTTGTGCCCAACTGCGTTTACGTTATACCATCAAATAAAGATATGGCTATTCTGCATGGCACTCTGCAGCTGTTAGAGCCTACGGCGACTCGCGGGCTCCGCCTTCCGATAGATTTTTTTTTCAAAAACTTGGGGCTGGATCAAAAAGAGAAGGCTGTAGGTATCATCATTTCGGGAATGGGGTCCGATGGCACTGCGGGACTGAAAATTATCAAAGAGCACCTTGGAATGGTTATGGTGGAGGATCCGGAATCGGCAAAGTACGACAGTATGCCTCACAGTGCCATTGATACCGGACTCGCTGACTACATTGCTCCGGCAGAAGTACTACCCACAATGCTGCTTGCTTACATAAAACAGTTATCGCAGCCCCTCTCAGAGCACATTGGCACGGAGGAACAAGTCGTGAGTGCTGTGCAGAAGATTCTTGTACTACTCCGGGGGCAAACCGGAAACGATTTTTCGTTGTATAAGAAAAATACCGTTATGCGGAGAATTGAGCGTCGCATGAATGTGCACCATATGGGTAAAACAGAACAGTATGTACGATTCCTTCAGGATAACCCGCAAGAGGTTGAGTTGCTCTTCAAGGAACTGCTGATCGGAGTGACAAGCTTTTTCAGGGACCCCGAAGCTTTCGAATTGCTTAA
>PMYY01000134.1 GCA_003170655.1 Nitrospiraceae bacterium | reverse complement strand
ATATGAGATATATCCTTGCCCGTCCCCTGAAATCCGACATATTTGCGGAAAAAACCAAAAAGGGATTATAATTGCTTCGAGCTTTGCATTTTGTGTAGAGGTCGGAGGTAGTGATGCCGGATGAAGTATTCAGGGTTTCTGGAAATATCGTAGATGCACTTAACAGTGTCATTTATGCCGGAACCATGGTGATAAAAGACGGCAAAATTACTGCGATCGAAAAAAAGTTCGTCACATATAATACCTTCATCGTGCCGGGACTTGTAGATTCTCATGTTCATATCGAGAGCTCAATGCTCGTGCCTGCCGAATTCGCCCGTCTTGCAGCCGTTCACGGCACTGTGGCCGCCGTTGCCGATCCTCATGAAATAGCTAATGTCCTTGGTGTCGAGGGGATAGACTTTATGCTCGAAAACGGCAAGCGCCAGGGCTTTAAATTTTATTTCGGCGCGCCATCGTGCGTGCCGTCAAACCGCCTGGAGACCACGGGCGCTGCAATCGGCTTGAAGGAAGTCCAAGAGTTGCTTGCACGGAATGAAATAAAATTCCTTGGTGAAGTGATGAATTTTCAGGGCGTGGTTAATGGAGACATCGAGGTAATGTCAAAGCTCGCCCTGGCGAAACAGTACGGGAAACGCATTGACGGCCATGCCCCCGGACTGAGAGGGGACGATCTTTCCATGTATGTGGATGCCGGCATTTCTACTGATCATGAAGTCTCCGATAAGGAAGAGGGCTGCGATAAGATCCAAAAGGGAATGATGATCCAGATCCGCGAAGGGTCGGCTGCGCGTAATTTCAATGAACTGGTATCCCTTCTTCGCGACCATCCCAGTAGCTGTATGTTCTGCAGCGACGACAAACATCCCTATGACCTCGTTAAGGGGCATATCAACGAGCATGTTCACGGGGCGCTTGATAGGGGTATTGACCCATTTAAGGTCTTCAGGTGCGCCTCCATCAACCCGGTCAAGCATTACGGGCTTTCAGTCGGGCTATTGCAGAAAGGCGACCCCGCGGATTTCTTGGTCGTAGACGACCTTAAGAATTTTAATATTTTGAAGACATATATCAATGGTAAACTTGCTGCCGAGAATGGTGAACCACTCCTCAAGAGCCTCCCGTCGACTGCACCCAATAATTTTAATGCCGATCCTAAGGCGCNNGACGGTAGCCTAAAGACCGGGAAGCTTCGGATTTTTCCACATGTCAAAGACGGCTTTGTACGTGCGGACCCGCAGAGGGACATTTTGAAGATGGTCGTGGTGAACCGTTATTACGACGCGCCTCCCGCAGTCGCTTTCGTGAAAAACTTCGGCTTCAAAAAGGGCGCTATAGCATCGTCGGTGGCACACGATTCCCACAATATCATCTGCGTCGGAGTCTCCGATGAAGATATAAAAAGAGCGGTAAACTTGGTGATAGAAAATGCCGGAGGTATTGCAGCCGCCTGCAGTGAATTCATGGAATGCCTGCCCTTGCCAGTGGCCGGCCTCATGTCTGGCAAGGACGGATTTGAGGTTGCAAAGAAGTACAGGCAGCTTGACAGCCTCGCAAAAACTCTCGGAACAGGCATGCAGGCCCCATTCATGACCCTGTCTTTTATGTCTCTACTGGTCGTCCCGCAGCTTAAACTCAGCAACCTTGGTCTCATCGACACGGCGAAGATGGAATTCACCTCACTTTTTGAAGAGCAGGAGATGTCGGCAAGATAGCCATGGCAGCGGATTCATAAACTGTCAGCTTGACATAAACCCGCGGATTAATTTATAAATTTTTGTTCAGCTTTTTCAGAGGCGGAATTTTCAAAAATGGATAAACATGACCCGTTAGAAGACATTTTCGCTTTAAGGGAGAGGATCAGCAAGATCTTCGAGAGCGCCCACGAAAAGGCGCAGTACGAGTCGTCAGTAGGATGGGTCCCCGTCGTCGATATATATGAAACGCCTGAAATGTTTGTGGTAAAGGCGGACCTGCCTGAAGTGCAGGAAAAGGACATTGTTATCAACATCCAGGGCGACTATCTCAAGATCAGCGGGGAGAGGCGCCTTCAGAGGGAAGGGAGGCATTATTACCAGGTGGAGCGCTGCTACGGCAGTTTTTCGCGCGGTTTTGTTTTGTCCGCGGACGTCGACAATGATGAGATAAAGGCAACCCTTAAAGACGGCATACTGAAAGTTACTCTCCGCAAGCAAATCCAGGAATTTCCCAGACGTGTAGATATAAAATAATCGAGGAGACTGAATATAATGTACAAGATTCGGATTGCAATTGCCGGTGTTGGCAATTGCGCGAGTTCGCTGGTACAGGGGATCGAATACTATAAGTCTTTGGGAAAGGGCACTGATGATGTCGCATTGGGGTTGATGCATCATGACCTCGGCGGTTATCTGCCCGGAGACATCGAGGTTGTGGCAGCATTCGACATCGATAAGCGCAAAGTCAATAACTCTCTCAAAGCGGCACTATTCGCAAAACCGAATTGCACCAAAGTGTTCTATCCGCAGCTTCCGGACTTTCCGGTTACTGTAAGCATGGGAGAAATTCTTGACGGCGTTGCTCCGCATATGGCCGACTATCCTGATGACAGAAGATTTATTGTTGCGGATGAAAAACCCTGCGATGTCGCAAGGGTACTCACTGGCAGCGGCGCCGAAATTCTTGTGAATTATCTTCCAGTCGGTTCTGAAAATGCTACCAGGTATTATGCTGCGGCCTGTCTCGAAGCGGGAGTTTCATTGGTTAACTGCATCCCGGTTTTTATCGCATCCGACAATGAATGGATCAAGCGTTTCGAAGAGAAGGGCATTCCCATTATCGGCGACGATGTGAAGTCACAGATAGGTGCTACGATTATCCACAGGATGCTTTCGAAGCTGTTCATGGACAGGGGAGTCAAGGTTAGTCATACATATCAGCTGAATGTCGGTGGCAACACGGATTTTCTCAATATGCTCAACCAAACCAGGCTCAAGTCAAAAAAGATATCGAAGACCGAGGCGGTCACTTCCCAGATCACCCACGGGCTTAATATCGAGGATGTTCACATAGGGCCTTCTGATTTCGTGCCGTGGCTGAATGACAACAAGGTCTGCTTTATCAGGATGGAAGGCCATGGATTCGGCAATATCCCGATGAATCTGGAATTACGCCTCTCTGTCGAAGATTCTCCTAACAGCGGAGGAGTGGTCATAGATGCGATTCGCTGCTGCAAGCTGGCACGGGACAGGGGGGTCGGGGGGGCGCTAATTTCCCCGTCATCCTACTTCATGAAGCATCCGCTGGCCCAGCATCCGGATGAAGAAGCAAGGGAGATGGTCGAAGAGTTTATCGGTGCAGAAAGGGAGAGGTAATTGCTCAGTGCATGGTTCGGACACTTTCTTGACAAGCCGCTAGCCCCGCTGGCAAAACGGATACCCTTTGATCCCAACGTCATAACAATTGCCGGTTTATTGGTAACGGCCGTCGCAGCTGTTGTAATCCCAGCCAACCTTGTCGCAGGAGGCTTTATGATTCTCGCGGGAGGCGCCTTCGACATGCTCGATGGCCTCATTGCGCGAACTAACGGAAAGCGTACACAATTCGGGGCCTTCCTCGACTCGACACTTGACCGGTATGCAGATTCAATGCTTTTCATAGGAGTGTCCTGGTATTTCTACAAGTCTGGAAATAGCATGGGGGCGTTTATGTCAGTGGGGGGCCTTGTCGGATCTTTGGTGATAAGCTATGCCAGGGCGCGCGCCGAGGGGCTCGGCATAGATTGCAAGGTGGGGATACTTGAAAGGCCCGAGAGAGTTATTCTCCTGGCCTTCGGATGTATATCGGGCCTGCTTTTCCCTGTTATAATTCTAATCTTCCTTCTGAGTCACTTTACGGTCATCCAGAGGATCGTCCATGTTAGAAAACAACTAAGAAGTTAACTCATCAGCGCCTCAATTGCGAGCTGTCGCCCTTGTATCTTCGGACCTTATAATATATACTTTATATAACTTTTACGGCTGAATTATCATGTTGTTCCAAAAAGTAAAGAATTAAGGGGGAGCCATATGGAGGGCCAATACTGGACAGTGCTGATGACCATCGGTTTCTTCATCGGTTTTGTTGCGCTGACGGTTGCTTTCGTTTTTTTCATCTATGGGGCAATTCAGTTAAAAAAGATGGTGGAATGCTTGAATGATTTTTGCAAGACTACTGACGAGAGACTGAAGCCTGTGCTTGAAGAAACTGAAAAGACCATGAAGAGCATTCGTGCCGTAACTGACAATGTCGCGACGGTCACCGGGAATATCAAAGAAGTCTCCGAGGCAGCGTCCGATGTCGCTGAAAATATACGTGCGGTCAGCATGATCATCGACGACGTGGGGGACCAGATATCGATCAGGACACGTGGCATAGTGGTAGGAGTTCAAACGGCGCTTGGCGTTTTAATGAAGCATCACAAGTAGAGGAGGTAATACTATGAGCCATCACGATGAAGAAGGTTACAGTTCAGGGTCTGTATTGCTCGCATTTGTTTTGGGAGGAATGGTCGGCGCCGGCGTGGCGCTCCTTCTCGCTCCTCAGTCGGGTACCGAAACCAGGAGGAAGATAAAAGAACTTACCGACGACGTAAAAGAGAAGGCAACCGATTACGCTGGCACTGCCAAGGGAAAAGTGGTTTCGACCGTGGACAAGGCTAAGGAATTGTACGAAGAAAAGAAATCTGCTATCTCCGCAGCTGTTGAAGCCGGCAAGGAAGCATACGAAAAAGAAGTCGCCAAGTAGTCATGCATGAGCTTTCA
>PMYY01000179.1 GCA_003170655.1 Nitrospiraceae bacterium | reverse complement strand
GGCCTTTTTAGCATTTATTACTGCTATGTTTTAGATGTCGTAGTACATGAAGAACTCGTAAGGATGAGGCCTTAGTCTCAAGGCATCAACCTCTTTTGTCCTCTTATAGCTGATCCATGTATCGATAGCGTCCTGGGTGAAGACGTTGCCCTTCAGGAGGTATTCGTGATCTTCTTCGAGATTATTGAGTGCTTCATCGAGGCTGCCCGGCATGGTCGGAACCGCTGCCAGCTCCTCCGGACCGAGTTCGTAGATGTCCTTATCAAGGGGCTCTCCCGGATCGATCTTGTTCTCTATACCATCCAGACCGGCCATGAGCATGGCCGCAAAGGCGAGGTACCCGTTGCATGACGGATCGGGGAACCTGACCTCTACCCTCTTGGCCTTCGGGCTCGGAGAATAGGTTGGGATTCTCATGGAAGCTGAACGGTTTCTTGCGGAGTATGCAAGATTGACCGGGGCTTCGAAGCCCGGGGTAAGTCTCTTGTACGAGTTAGTGGTCGGATTGGTGATTGCCGCAAGGGACTTAGCATGCTTCAGGATACCGCCGATGTAATAAAGGGCCGTCTCGCTAAGACCTGCATAGCCGTTGCCGGCAAAAGTCGGCTTGCCGTTCTTCCAGATGGACTGGTGGCAGTGCATTCCGGAGCCGTTGTCGCCGAAAAGCGGCTTGGGCATGAAGGTTGCTGTCTTGTTGTGCCTTCTGGCTACATTCTTTATGATGTATTTGAAAAGCATGAGTTTGTCGGCCATGGTGACCAGCGAATCGAATCTCATGTCGATCTCGGCCTGTCCCGCGGTGGCGACTTCGTGGTGCTCTCTCTCAACGTATATGCCGCACTTCAGCATCTCCACGACCATCTCGGTCCTGATGTTGACCTGGCTGTCTGTCGGCGGGACCGGAAAATATCCCTCTTTATGTCTCGGCTTGTAACCAAGGTTCGGCGCCTCGTCGCGGCCCGAATTCCAGATGCCTTCCTTGGAATCGAGGAAGTAGTAACCGCTGTGAGCGGTCTGATCGAACATTACTTCGTCGAAAATAAAGAACTCGGCCTCTGGTCCGAAGTACGCAGTGTCGCCGATGCCGGTGGACTTCAGGTAAGCTTCCGCCTTCTGGGCGATGTACCGGGGATCTCTCGTGTAAAGCTCCCTTGTAATAGGGTCTACGATGTTGCAGATAAGGCTGATGGTTGGATACTCCATGAAGGGATCCATGAATGCGGTCTTTGCGTCCGGAATGATGAGCATGTCGGAAGTATGGATTGCCTTCCAACCCCTGATCGAAGAACCGTCAAATCCGAGTCCTTCCTCGAAAACCTCTTCCTTCAATTCTGCCATGGGTACTGCAAAGTGCTGCCAGATGCCGGGGAAATCAAGGAACTTGAAGTTTGCCATGACAGCCTTGTTTTCCTGGGCCATCTTGATTACATCTTTTGGTGTCATTACCGCTCCTCCTATTTTTTATTGGTGATTAAGATTCCGGATTTCAGATTGTAGATTATAGTTCAAAGCCCGACAAATCATCAATCATAAATCCGCAAATCGGTGCTATTATACGGCCGCCTCTCCGCGCTCGCCAGTCCTGATCCTGTAAACATCTTCCACTGGATAAACGAAGATCTTCCCGTCGCCGATCTTGCCGGTCTTGGCAGCGCTTTCGACGGCGGATACAACTTTAGGTGCCAGCGCATCCGATGTAACTATCTCGATCTTGATCTTCGGGATAAAATCGACAACATACTCAGCGCCGCGGTAAAGCTCCGTGTGACCTTTCTGCCTGCCAAAGCCCTTGACTTCTGTGACGGTCATACCCTGTATGCCTATCTCGTTCAAGGCATCCTTGACTTCGTCCAGCTTGAAGGGCTTGATTATGGCCTCGATCTTTTTCATATATCACCTCCTGTTATTTAGTTGACTGCCTGAATAAATGTTTACAAACGAAAGCTTCTTTCCGATAGCCGTAATAGTCCCGCCCCATCTCAACCTTCACTTTGTACATACCGATATTTTTACCTGCCATCCCAATCATAAATGATCTGACTGCTAACTTCAATGTGAAAATGAAAGGCGACTGCACACTCACGGGACCTCAGAGCATAACGAGATCGTCATAAGAAGCCGTATGGGAAATAGGTCCACTCATACACAGCTCGCCTATTGTGTAGGATGATCGTTCGAGGCTGAGATAATCCTCGTATAGTACCGGGGTCTTCGGTGCTAATGTTATTGCAGATGAGAACAGGCATAGATACATGATACAAGCAACAGGCATACCAGAAAAGAGTCATTGAATATGCGGGATATTCTTTAGCATTTGAGTATCCGCTGCCGCAATAACAAGCAGCGGATGCTCAATAATTAGACAATACTAGGAATATCCGCGTTCACCGTGCTGTGAGATGTCGAGGCCTTTTCTCTCACCATCTTCATCGATCCTCAATCCGGTAATCTTGTCGATTACCTTGAAAAGAATGACCGTTACGACAAAAGAATAAAATGCGCTGACGCCTACGGCGATAAGCTGTGTTGTAAAAAGCTTAGGATTGCCGAAGAACAGGCCGTCGCTGCCTCCGGGATTTATAAGGATCTGGGCGAAGAGGCCGGTGGCCAAGGTCCCGATAATACCGCCGACGCCATGGACACCGAAGGCATCGAGGGAGTCGTCGTACCCGAATTTAGTTTTCATATTAAGGGCTATATAACAGACCGAACCCGCCGCCAGGCCAATGACCAGTGCCGAAAGAGGACTTACAAAGCCGGAAGCCGGGGTAATCGTGGCAAGCCCGGCAATTGAACCGGTCGCCGCGCCAAACATGGTCGGCTTCCCACGGTGAAGCCATTCTATCACCACCCAAATAAGAGTTGCCGCTACGGCAGATGCATGCGTTGCCACAAAAGCCCAAGTGCTCAGCACGCCCGAGGACAGGGCGCTTCCTGCATTGAAGCCAAACCATCCGAACCACAGCAGGCCTGCGCCAAGAACAGTCATCGGCAGGCTGTGGGGATAAATGGGGTTGTGCGGAAATCCCTCTCTTTTACCAATCAGAATGGCGGCTGCAAGTGCCGATATTCCCGATGAGACATGCACGACAACGCCCCCGGCGAAATCGAGTGCACCCATGTCCTTGAGCCATCCACCGGTTCCCCACATCCAGTGGGCTATCGGGTCGTAGACGATCGTGGACCAGAGAACGGTAAAGAGGAGATAAGCAGAAAATTTCATCCTCTCAGCCACAGCTCCGGTAATAAGCGCCGGCGTGATGACCGCAAACATCGCTTGGTAAATCATGAAGGCAAGATGCGGAACGGTCGGAGCATAATCTGGATTAGGGGTTGCTCCGACACCGTTTAGACCGGCCCAGTCGAGGCTTCCGATAATGCCGTGGATGTCGGGTCCGAAGGCGAGGCTGTAGCCGAAAAGTATCCACTGAACACTTATGACAGCGATTGCAATAAAACTCTGCATGATCGTCCCTAGTACATTCTTGCCCCTTACCATTCCGCCGTAGAACAGCGCAAGACCTGGCGTCATCAGCATGACAAGGGCTGCCGATATGAGCACAAAGGCAGTGTCTCCGGAATCGACCTTCGCCGGCGTATCGGCAAAAGCGCACAAAGGACTAACCATTAGCATCAGGAATATAAGAAGAATTACTGCGCAAAGGCTCCTTGCTCCCATTACAAACCTCCAAGGGTTGATTTGTGGTTACGATGAAAAGTAAGCGGTTTTGTGAAGCCAGAAGCGTACCAGGGATTATATCATTGAATTAATGGGGATTTACTGAGGTAGCAAAATAGGCAAAACAACATTATTGTCGGATCATTCCGACATAATTGTCTTTTTTACCTTTTTATTCAATAGCTTAACGGATAACCTACATTTTTGTTATGACTACAATATTGTCGGTTATTTATGAAGGCATCGTAAGCGTTAACAAGCCACCCGAACACCCTTTATGCACCTCTAAGATCATTATCACCGTGAATTATCCATAAATCATGCGCGATCTCGGGTTAATTACAACAAAATGTCACTCAGCTGACATATCATATCTTTGCATTTTTGATGCCATTTTTTCACCGGCTGAGCAAAGTTATCTGCCCAGCCGATGCATTGGAGGGTCGGAAAGTGTGCCTTTCCATTTATACACATAGCTATTTCCGTGCCATTATACAAGTCCTTATCTTCAAATAAAATATCGACGCAAAAGTGCAGCATTGTCGCTAATATGTACAATTTTGTGCGTCGTTATAATTCACTGCAGGTGCCTTCGCTTATAATCGACTTGCTTCTTCGCTATCCGGGGTTTATATTAAGGAAATAGTTATTCAGGTCAACATTGGAGGTTATGCTGTTGATAGCACTAAAACGGATAGTTGCTATGTCTCTTAAGACCAAGATCGGACTCAGTTTTTTTATCAGCGCCTTCATGATCGCTGTCCTGTCGGTTTTCGAATTCGTCAACTTTTTCGAAGTCCGCAGGGAAATCAGCTATCTAGAAATTACAGACTCAATACGGAGCAAGTCCCTGCAAATCAGAAGGCATGAGAAGAACTTTTTTTTGTATCCGACACACGCACAAGAGCAGGCCGAAGCCATACAGAAATATATCAGTGAGATGAACGACATTATCAGGGAAAATGCTACCCTCGAAAAATCTGGAGAGCTGAAGAAAATGCAGTCCCTCGTCGACGAATATCACGCTCGCCTCGAAAAAATAAAGCTTCTCATCGGTGATACGATGAATAAATTCTCACGTGAGAAGGCTGGGCATCCTCAATATGCCGATTTTTTTCCCCTTATCGAATCTTCCTTTTACGAGGAACCAATGAGAGATGCCGTACTGTTGGATAAGATTTTTTCGCTGCCCGCCAAACATGCCCTGATAAACAATCTTGGACAGCTCGATGCAGAGATTTCACTGCTCAGGAAGACCGGTGAAGACCTGATATCAGCGTCAAGAGACATTGATAAGACTGCCAGAGACAGCGTTGAAAACACCATCAGGATATCACAAATCGCTATGATCATATTCCTTCTGCTTTTCTTTCTGAGCGGCATCGTAACGCTCTTTCTCATCAACAGGAATGTGGTCAGCAGGCTGAAACTGCTTATTGACATCGTCGAAAGGACCGGCAAAGGCATGTTCCCGCGGATCGAAGTGCCGATGGGCAAATGGGACTATGATGAAGTCGGCATACTTATGCGCGAATTCAACAGCCTGGAAACAAAGCTCGCTCAACACGAGGAGGAGCTGAACAGGAAGAACAACGAATTACTCCAGAGCAATAAACTGGCTGCCATAGGGACTCTGGCTGCAGGGGTCGCCCACGAGCTGAACAACCCCCTGAACAACATCTATCTCTCAGTCCAAGTCCTGCAGAGGATAATCGGGGGGCCCGAGTGCCCTGCTCCCGTCAGGGAAATAGTCGGTGATATCACTACCCAGACGGCCCGCGTTAAACATATAGTCGGAGAGCTTCTTGAATTCGCAAGAGGAAGAGAGCCTGAGACCAGAAAGATAGAATTGAAGAATCTTCTATCAAGAGCATTCAAGGCGGTGCGCAATACCCTGAATGTAGACAATATCATCTTCTCGGTGAACAGCGACCGGGACGATCTCATCATAGAAGCAGATCCGGACCAGATGGAGCAGGTATTCATCAATCTTTTCCACAATGCGATCGAGGCAATGGATGGTGCCGGGACCCTGGAGGCAGCTATAGAATCCCAGGGAGATGTCATAAACATATCTGTCTCGGACACTGGCAAGGGCATTCCGCCAGAGGTCGTCGCCAAACTGTTCGAACCCTTTTTTTCGACAAAGGACAAAGGCACCGGTCTCGGCCTCGCCATCACATTCAATATAATCCAAAAGCACGGCGGCGAAATCCGCGCTGAGAGTGAAACCGGAAAAGGGTCCGCATTCTATATCACGCTACCGAAGGAGAGAGATAACCATGTCGTTTAAGATCCTGATTGCTGAAGATGAAGACATAACACTGAAGCATCTCGTCGCTGTCCTCAAGAGCGAAGGATATGAGTCATCAGGGACCCAGAACGGCCAGGATGCGTTGCGAATGATTGAAGGTGAATATTTCGACCTCCTTATCACAGACATCAAGATGCCAGGTATGAGCGGCCTAGAACTGCTCTCGCGCGTCAAGTCGAAATATCCCGAGATCGAGGTGATCATCATTACCGGCTTCGGGACCATCGGCTCCGCCGTGGAGGCAATAAAGAAAGGCGCCATAGATTATATAACCAAACCTTTCGACCTCGACGAGCTGATAATCAGGGTCAAAAAAATCTACGAACAGAAGCAGCTGCAAAAAGAAAATGTCGCACTAAAGACATTCCTCGAAATGGATAAGAAGGTCCATGTTATCTCTAGAAGCGAAAGCATCGCGAAGATACTTCAAATCATAGAGGGATTGAAAGAGTCTGAATGCAATGTCGTGCTTACTGGCGAAAGCGGGGTCGGAAAGAACCTCTTTGCAAAGATGGTCCATTACACTAGCAGACGTCAGCGTCGGCCCTTTCTTGCCCTCAACTGTGCGACCCTGACAGAAAATCTTCTGGCAAGCGAATTGTTCGGCTACGAAAAAGGCGCATTCACAGGGGCTGTAAAATCCAAGCCCGGCTTGGTCGAGATTGCAGACGGGGGCACCCTGTTCCTCGATGAAATAACAGAGATGACGACCAATCTTCAGGCAAAGCTGCTGAAGGTCATCGAAGATGGAGACTTCTTCAGGGTGGGCGGCACTAAAGCCATTAAGGTCGATGTAAGGTTCCTCGGCGCCACGAATCAGAACCTTAACAACCTTATATCCGAAGGCAAGTTCAGGGAAGACTTATATTACCGGCTCAACGTGATGGAGATTTATATCCCTCCACTGCGCGAACACCGGGAGGATATAGAGCCGTTGAGCCAATATTTCCTTGCAAAACATCTGCCGAAATATAACAACAAGGTTAAAGGGTTTACGAAAGAGGCAATGACTATTCTCAAACATTACAGCTTTCCGGGCAATGTGCGTGAGCTTGAAAATATCGTCGAACGCGCAATCATACTCGAAAAATCCCCTTCCATTACACCTGAAAGCCTTCCGCAAAGCCTGTCCATGTTCCAGATCGAAACCGTTGGTCATGGACAGATTGTCACCATGGATGAAATGAACAAGCGTTATGCCGAAAAGGTGATCGACATGGTCGGCGGCAACCGGTCAAAAGCCGCTGAGATGCTTGGGATATCACGGACAAGCTTGTGGCGAATACTTAAAGAAGAATAGAGATCGTTCCATATTGAACCGTCCGATAATAATCTCTAATTATAGGCAGATATATTATGTACTAATGCGCTCAATTGCCCAATCGAAAACACAAATTGGGCTAGCCCAATTCCTCAACGCCAGGAGTGCAGAAACTTTTCGGCATTGAATCACCATCCACCAGACACAATCTTTATTTATCCTGGGACTCCGCAATAACTATAGCATCATCCCCTGTTTCAGCCTTGTTCATATTTGAAACACTGAATCGTTCTATTGCTCCAGCTATTGCCTTTTCTTTCAATTAGTTAAGTCCGGGCACCGTTCTTGCCCTTAGTAATGTGTATTCGATTTTACGGAGGCATTGCAAGGATGAGGCAGATATTGTTTGTGACATATGATGATGACCGATACCAGGAAGGACTTTCCTATGCTATCGATATGACCAAAACACTCAAAGGGAGTCTGAATGCCGTTTTTGTTCGCAAAATCGACAGGATGAGCAGATTTGACGATTTAATGTCCGCGATCTCGTTTGCTGAGGTCAATGAGGGCGCAACTGCAAAAAAGATCGTCGAAGAGAGCGACGAGAAGGTCAGACAGTTCGCCATAAAGTACAGGTCGGTCATGGACAAATGCCGGGCGGCAGGCGTTAATTCAGTTGTTACGACGGTAGAGGCTGCCGTTTATCCGGCCCTTGAGGAACTTCTGGAGAGCGGTAGGAATATCGATATGGTATTGCTCGGCCCGAGTGTGACGGACAAGGAACATCTGTCCCC
>PMYY01000042.1 GCA_003170655.1 Nitrospiraceae bacterium | reverse complement strand
TAATATTGTTCCGCAAACCCTTAAGTCTGCGCATGCTCAGATATTACAGCAGGAAAAGATGGCATCCATAGGGCAATTGGCTGCTGGTGTCGCCCACGAGATCAACAATCCCACTGGGTTTATTATGAGCAATCTTGGCTCTCTCCAGAATTATGCTGCCAAACTTTCGGACTTTATAAAAATACAAGATGAAGCAGTTGAAGATATCTCCCGCTCTTCAAAGGAGGATTTACATACAATACTAGACAGAGTGAAAGAACGTAGACGCGCGCTTAAAGTGGACTATGTCATCGCGGATCTTGGGAATCTAGTGAAAGAGTCCATCGACGGTGCGGAGCGGATTAAGAATATCGTGCAGGCCCTGAAGTGCTTCTCTCGTGCAAATGACACTGAGTTTAAGATTTCAAATATTAATGCAGGAATAGAGAGCACATTAAATATTGTCTGGAATGAGCTTAAGTACAAGGCAACGGTGAAAAAGGAATATGGCGATATCCCGTTGACCAAATGTAATTTGAGTCAGCTCAATCAGGTCTTTATGAATCTCCTTGTCAACGCATCGCATGCAATCGAAAAGGCAGGGGTAATTGCCATCAGGACATGGAGCGATGACGCACACATCCATATTTCCATTTCGGATACAGGGTGTGGCATTCCTCAAGAGAACATAAATAAGATATTCGATCCTTTCTTCACAACAAAGGAAATAGGTAAAGGTACAGGCCTTGGAATGAGCATCGCGTACGAAATAGTTAAGAATCATAAAGGAGAACTCCATGTTCAAAGTGAACTGGGGAAAGGAACGGTATTTACTTTACAAATACCGATAATGAGATCATAGGCACTAACGTCCTAAATGATAAGAATATCGAGACGGTCTTGAGAGCGACTTATCAGGACCAATCTAAAAACGGCATCTCCGTGACTACGAAAAAAGGAAAGACATGATATAACACCGGTAACAGGGGAAGAGGACGCCTTATTGAATAAAAAAGAGGAGGTCATATCATAATGGAGACAAGCAATATACTTATCGTCGATGATGAACAGAGTGTAATTGGGGCCCTGAAAAGATCATTTCTGGATGACCCTTACAAGGTATACTCCGCCATAAACGCTGTTGAAGGTATCGAGCATCTATCAGCAAACGATATAAAGGTAGTTATAAGCGACGAAATGATGCCGGGTATGTCTGGATCCGATTTTTTGGCAAAGGTGCGCAATTGCTTCCCGAATGTTGTCAGAATAATGCTTACAGGTCATGCAAGTCTTGATGCCGCGATAAAGGCAATCAACCGGGGCGAGATTTACCGGTTTTTCATGAAGCCATGGAACGACCTCGAACTCCGCTTTGCAGTGAAATCGGCGGTCGAGAAGTTCGATCTTGAGAGAGAGAATCAGCGACTGCTAGACATCGTAAGAAGACAAGCCCTCAACCTGATATTGATCGAAAAAGAGTTTCCGGGGATTACGCAACTTGAATATGATGAAAAGGGTCGGATTATCATTCAGGATGTCCCCGATGGGGAGATAGCACAGATCGTGGCTGAACTGGAAAGAGAATACTCTGCATAACCCCGCTTATGACTGCACGGCAACAGATGTTCAGTAACAATCGCGATATGGCATCTTGAAGATTATGAGTGAGACCCTTGAGGTCACACTTCCCGCGGGAGCAGCGTATTACTTGGCCTGATGTGAGTTCCGAACCGGAACGGCGAAACAGATGGCTACTCATTTTATCATTCGTCTCGCCTTTAATGATAAATCATGGTTAGCCAGCATGGTGTGTGTCCTGTAGGGATGACCTATTATGGTTGTGCGGATCATTTGCAGATAAATGTAATATAGATTGATGCAATAAGTAAAATAGATAAAATGAATAATATACTATTGAGCTATAGGTTTATCCCTGCCATTGGGTTGAGTGCAGTTATGATCGGGCGGAAAAATGGAAAGAACAGCATGATTCCAGGAGCACTATCTGGGGATCATGAATACCGTGATGAAAGCGGCACTTCTTCTTGTGGTTTCAAGATTACATATACCCCAGCATAGATGGTGTGTTAAAAGGGTTACCCCATACAGGATTCGGATTCTATCTCGCTAGTTGTATGGTCAGATATTCTATCAATAGTGGATATAGTATAGGCAATAGCTATTTGATCTATCGTAGGGATGTATCTTAAAGTTAAGGCTATGTGCGCGTTGCAATGTGTCAGTCCGGATAATGTAATTCAGGAGAGCCCCGCTATCTGTGGACTCTGCCCTGAAGGGTGCTGGGTTCGCGCAGCTGTTTCCGGAGGCAAGCTCATATCGGTCAAGTCCGATACCAATCCAATGTACGGAAATCTCTGTGAACGGGGAAGGCTCGCACCCCAGATAGTCTATTCGCCAGAACGACTTAAGACCCCACTAATCCGCACAGGACCTAAAGGAACTGCTGCTTTCAGGCGTGCGACATGGGATGAAGCCCTCGGGAAAATAGCCGAAAACCTTAATGATATAAAAGAGATTCATGGAGCCAGGGCTGTTGCGAGTTATATGGGCGCCGGTACACTTGAGGATTCATTGACCGACTTTTATGGGAAGATACTTGCCCCGTTCGGCTCTCCCAACGATATGGATTGCGGGTCGATATGTTATGTATCATCACGCGTTCTTGCACCTATCACTACTTTTGGCGTTCATGGGTCCCATATCAGCCCTGACTTCGAGAACGCCGGAGTTATTATTGTCTGGGGCACCAATCCTCTCAAAGACGGTCTTCCCGATAAGAAGCGGCGCATACGGTTGGCCCAGGCGCGGGGCGCCCGCCTCGTTGTGATCGATCCCAGGCGCAGCAGTTTGGCCAAAAGCGCGGACATGTGGCTGCCGGTGCGTCCCGGCACTGATGGCGCTTTGGCATTGGCTCTTATAAATGTAATCATCGCTATGAATTGCTATGACAAGGAGTTTGTGTCAAAGTGGACGGTAGGATTTGAGGCGCTCCGAAAATACGCAACCGGCTTTAGTCCCAGGATGGTTTCATCAATATGCGGCATCGATGAATCTGCCATCACCGGACTTGCAAATATGATGTCAAAGCATGCCCCTGTAACTGTAGACTTTTACAGCGGTGTCGAATATGCGCCCAGCGGTACGCAGACGGGCAGGGCGATCTATTCTCTGATGGCGTTGCTTGGGAGCATGGACGTTAATGGGGGCCTTGTCATCAATGAATATCCCCATCATGCGCCTCGCGAAAATATATTGGATCCTGAAAACCTGCCACTTGGTGCCCGCGAACATCCTCTATTTTATGCCCTGACAGGGAAAGCCCATATCTCCGGTTTCGGCAAGGCAGTGCTTCATGACGATCCATATTCTGTGCGGGGTCTGCTTTTATTCGGAGGCTCTCCAATACTTTCTCATACGGATCCTGGTATGTGGAGACGTGTGTACGAGAAGCTCGATTTTATGCTGCTTGTCGACAGGTTCATGACCACGGAATCCAGGTGGGCCGATGTAATTCTGCCTGCAACAACATATTACGAGATGAATTCATATCAGGTCTATCGTAAACAAGTCCGGCTGAGACATAAAGTAATAGAACCGGTTGGAGAGGCGAGGAGTGATTCCGTTATACTGGCTGCGATTGCCGAAAAATTGGGATACGGGGATACAGTTCCCAGGACCGGAAGAGAATGCAGGGAAAGGGCCTTCGGCGCAGATTCCGAGCACCTTGCAAGCTTGTACGAAAATCTTGCGGTCGATCTGAAGCTACCCCGAGAGAGGACCATGAAATACGAATCAGGATATCTCCGGACGGATGGTAAGGCAGGTTTCCCGACTCCATCAGGCAAATTTGAATTTGAGTCCACATTACTTAGAAGGTACGGATACGATCCCTTGCCGGTATATGATAATCCTAATCAGTTCGGAGACGGCGATGGGATGCAATTAGTGCTGACAACTGGGGCGCGTTCGAAGACAAGGTTCAATTCTCAGTATCTGGACCGTCCTGAACTCATGGTGGGGAATGAACCGGTTCTCGAGATAAATACCTACGATGCCGCAAGGAGAGGGATCGAGTGCGGAAACATTGTTATCATCACGACGGGATGCGGTGAAATATCGTTGACTGCCAAGGTGACACCGGATATTTGCGAAGGCACGGTTCACGCTCCGTCTGGCGGAGGCGGGACCAATCAGATTGGTTCATGGTCTGAAGCACATATCAATTCTGTGATCCCGCCGGAATCAAAGGATCCAATCTCTGGATATCCGGTTTTCAAGGCGGTACCGTGTGAAGTGCGATCTTCAGAGAAGGCCTGGAATGCGGCGTTGGAACTCGAGTGTGAAAGTGAGCAATCTTCTGCAACTTCTGTTTTAATATAAGACAGGTCACCAGATTATGAGTCGTTTTGTTTCAGCCACATTCATTTTATTTATCATAATTCCCTAAAAAGCGGCGTAAAGACTCGCCTTTTAGGCGGGAAGAATGTCAAAGAAAAGCCTTTGGCTCCGATCCACCAACTGCGGCAAATATTGCCATAATGAACGACTCGGATGATACAAGGGAAAATTCTGTTTCATATATAGGCTATATGGAAGTGTATAGATAATGGCAGACATATATTTTATGTTATGATGACACTACTGTCCGGTTAAAATA
>PMYY01000156.1 GCA_003170655.1 Nitrospiraceae bacterium | reverse complement strand
TTCTGGATCAGCATCGATTCCTGTATTCCTTCAATTCATGAGCAAATGCGCGGACTTCCAGGCGTCATAGCTGGCATAGAAAAAGCCCTGCCCATACTGCACGAACACGGCATCTATCCTTCCGCGAATCTAGGAATCAATAGAAATATAGGCCTTGATGCTGGAGGAAATGGTTCGCCGTCGATTGCTCACCCATTGGAATTTTACGAGTTATTCAAGGAATCATTCAGCCGGTTCTATTCCTTCGTGATCGATATGGGCTTTACGATTGCAAATGCCTGCTATCCCATGAGCAACGATGCCAATAAAGATAACGGACTCACTGCGGCTTATGCTGCGACTTCGGACGCGCGCCAGGTGCAGTTTAACAATGATGAAAAACCTCTGCTCTTCAAGGCACTGTTCGATACCATTCCTCTTTACAGGTCGAAGATCAGGATATTTTCCCCGAGGAGTTCGCTCTACTCCCTCATCAGGCAATACACGGTCGGAGAGGAATATTGCTATCCATGCAGGGGCGGCACGGATTTCTTCTTTGTAGATGCAAAAGAGGGCGCTGCTTATCCATGCGGCTACAGGGGAGATGAGAATCTCGGTAAATATTGGGAGATCAACATTAAAGACATGAAATCAACCGCATCTTGCAGGAGATGCGACTGGGAATGTTTCAGAGATCCATCCGAATTGATGGGGCCCCTCTCATCACTCTTTTCAGAACCTCTCACCGCCGTCAAGAAGTTCATCAAGGATAGGGACTTTGCAAAATTATGGCTGCAAGACATCTCTTACTTTAGGGCGTGCAATTTCTTTAATGCTGAGAAACCGCCTGATTACTGGAAGCTGGCGGACTTTTTGCCGAAAAAGCCTGGCGAGTTTCAGTGATTGTTTTTTGAGGACACTCATCTCTTGGTGCTAATCTCTAGTATGTTCATCAGATTACTGTTACCGGTCTTCGCAGCAAGCCTTCAGGTATTGCTGTCACTATCGACTATCCTCGCAATTTCCCTTACAGCTCCTGAAAATATCTTTGCCGCCACTCACACTGAGCTGGTCAAATCCGTTAACATCGGAGCATCAAAGGGTATCCTCGAAAACGCTATCACCAGGACTGCTATAGAAGATGTCGTTAATCTCCTCAGAAAGGGGTTCCCAGACGCCTCTGTTTCTCTCAATGGCCGCGAGACGCAGATCACGATCATATTGCCGGATGTTGCAGAGTTCGAAAAGAGGGGTGAGTCACGCTTTTCCAGAGGCAAGCGTTATAACCACCTCTATTACCCTGACCATGATTACGAGTGGCAATCGACACCCCGTGAAGGCGGCGCCATCACGCTCAGGCTCCGCAGCCGTTCCTTTGAAGGGACCGCCTTCGGCCTTTACGGTCTTCTGCAGGAAAAGCTCGGTTTCAAGTTCTATCATCCCCGAAGGACCATTTTCCCATCACACAAGGTCTGGCCCCTTCGGCCGTATTTTCTCTGGCAGGCGGTGCCGCTCTTCGACAAGAAGGGCTTTCACATCCATACACTTCATCCTACAGAGCTTGCAGAGCAACTCAATAACCCGGAGATGCCAAGTTCTCTTTCCGACGTGAAGGAATATATCGACTGGCTCGCCCGCAACCAGCAAAACATCTTTCAATTCTATTTACTTAGAGACGTGGACCGAGCACGATGGATCGAACAGTCCAAAGAGATAATTGCTTACGCTCATAAACGAGGGATCATGATAGGAGTGGAATTTTCACTCTTTTGCCTTCAACAGAAAGCCTTTCAGGCAATCAGACTGCTTAATTTTCTGACTTCTTACAAAACACAGATCGACAATACACTGGCGTGGCTTTTTCAGGTTGAATGGGATTTTGTGACCGTCGATTTTTCCATGGGCGAATACATGCCGGACCTGGGCGAAGCGATGCCGGAATTGCGAGACCATCTGATTGACCGCATCACGGAAAAATACAGGACCAAAGTACTGTATGCAACGCACATCATTCAACAAGAGGATTGCGTCAAGGTTCCCGGACTTTTCAGCTCGGACTGTGGAACCGACATGCCGATCACCTCAAAAGCTGGAATCCTCATTCACACCGTGATGTGCTATTCGATCGACGAAGCAAGTGCCCCTGTATATGGAAACCAGAATCAACGCTTCATGATGGGTCGGACAGTTGATTCAACAAATGTCAGGGAAACATGGTACTGGCCCGAATCGGCTTACTGGGTCACCTTTGACAACTCGGTCCCGCTTCTGTTGCTGCCTTACCTAACTGTCCGATGGGAGGATATGAAGACAATGAAACGCATAGGGGTCAACAATCATCTCACCTTCAGTTCCGGGTGGGAATGGGGTTATTGGCTCATCGACTGGAGCATCGCCCGCTGGTCATGGAAATATACAGAAAACGGTGTGTTTAATAAATCTCATCCTCTGAGTGTCCTTTACGAACTATTTCCTGATGTCCGCATTCAGCTTGACTGGAAAGAAGCACTTGCCCTTCAGAACCTCTTTTTGAAGGAGCGCGGATTAATGCCGTTCATGTCAGCTCTCGACCCGTCGGCGGAAATGGCGTGGCCTTTCAATAAACCTTTTCAACCCAGGCTCGGATTCACGTATGNNCTGATCGAATATGATCGGCAAATGGACCGGCTCGTCGGAAGGCTCAAGGTTGATTCGAAGCGCTACTTTATGAAAGAAGAGCACAATGTCGCGGAACTAAAAATACTCATGGATGAACTGACGAGAGGGCTTCAAATCACCGCCTTGCGTGCCAGGCATCGGGCACTGACCCTGAAGGCACTGATTGCTCTGCGTGAACAGAAAGAGACAGGCGGGCGTAGCGATAATGCTGAAGCCTTACTACAAGAAGCCGCAAAGGTGCGCCGCGAGGCCCAGACCATCGTGCATTATCAGGAGGAGATTTACCGTTATCCCGTTGATCTTCTTGCGAGGCCGAGGAAGAGCCTTACTGCCTACGAGTTTGGATATCTCTATCCTGTAAGCAATCTTTTCTTCTGGTGGCGCGAAGAGGAACAGATCAGGAACAACCGTTTCGATGCCTTTTATCTGAATATATGGGACTTCAGACGCATTACAGGTATTGGCAGCCTGTTCTAAATCCGGAATGTTTGTTGGAGATACAGATTTAGTGAACGGATCAGACCCACATTACAATAAGAGATATGAAGAAAGTCCTATTATCCGTTCTTGCAGTGATTCAAGAGAATATGGTTTTAAAATATACCCGCTCACACCGGCCTTTATAAGTGTAAGGACTCGCTTCTTCTCATTTTCAGCCGTTAAGACCAACACTGGAATGCGGCTGAGCTCATCATCTCTCTTCATAACTTCGACAAGCTCAACGCCTGTCATTTGCGGCATGTTCAGATCCGTTATCACAATATCGTAGGGGTTAACCCTCATCACAGCCAAAGCGTCCCGGCCGGAGTTTGCAGTATCAATATTCTTAAAACCTATTTGCTGAAGGGAAAACCTAATACTGTTTCTCATAGGAGCAGCATCGTCGACGACCAGTACTCTGATCTTTTCAGAAATGGTTTTGAAGATGCATTTGAATATTTTTTTCTTCAGAGATTCCTGTGTAAAAGGGTGAACAAGAAATTCATCGATCATTCCAGTGCTTAAAGTTGACTTATAATGTTCTCTTTCACTTTCCTGTACAATCAGTAAAATAGGGAGTCTTTTAGGATAAATGTTCTTTTTCAACATCATGACAAAATTTACTGATGAAGTGGCTTGCAGGTTCAGGTCCGTAATAAACAGATCGTAATTTTTAAATTCTCTCGCATAATTCTCAATGGTTTGAC
>PMYY01000149.1 GCA_003170655.1 Nitrospiraceae bacterium | reverse complement strand
GTCAAAAAAATTGTCGCGCACCCAGGAGTACAAGATCATTTGATTTAAAAGCGAAAAATATGGTATAAAAACAACTTGACGGACGCAAAGACAAAGTAAGCGCTTTGAATGTGTGTCCTCCATGCTCTTTCCTTTGAGAAAGGGCTTCATATCCAAGTGGAGGTATTTGATGAATTTCTATGAAACAGTTGTAATCCTCACACCTTCTCTCAGCGAAGAGGAAGCCAAGGCAGTTATCGACAAGATCACCGACCTAATAAAAAATGCAAACGGCGAAGTATTTAAGGCCGAGGTCTGGGGGAAGAGAAGACTCGCCTACGAGATGAGCAAGCAGAAGATGGGAAACTATGTTTTCCTGCTTTATAAGGCCTCTTCTGAGACTATCAAGAAGCTCGAAGAGCATTTCAAGGTCCTCGATACTATCCTCAAATTCATGGTCGTCAAACTCGGTAAAAAGCAGATCGCTGCACTTCCCAAAGAGATCAGCGGTTTGCCTGTCGCTCCTGAAGAAGCCCCTGTGGCCGAGATCAAAGAGGGCGCCTGATGTTTAACCGCGTCATCCTCATAGGCAATCTCACCAAGGACCCCGAGGTCAGATATACGCCCGGAGGAACGCCGGTCGCCACGGTCCACATCGCAGTTAACTCCAAGTTTAAATCCGGCGACGACTGGAAGGAAGAAACCCTCTTCATAGACGCCGTCGTCTTTGGCAAGCAGGCCGAGTCTTGCGGTCAGTATCTGAGCAAGGGCAGGAGTGTTCTCGTCGAGGGCCGTCTGCGCGAGAGAAGATGGGAATACGAGGGCCAGAAGAAGAGCAAGATGGAGGTTGTGGCCAATACTGTCAGGTTCTTGTCCAAGAAGGAAGGCCCCTCAAGCAGTTCCGGGTCGACAGACGTGGGCATGCCTGATGAAATTTCGGATGTCGAGCCATTTTAACTGTTAATACACGGGAGGAGATAATATAATGCAGCCGAAAAGATTTCAGAGAAGGAAGTTTTGCAGATTCTGCGCCGAAAAGATATCTTTCATCGATTATAAGGACATGAAGATACTCCGTGGATATATGACCGAGCGCGGCAAGATACTCTCCAGGAAAGTGACCGGAAACTGTTCTGTCCACCAGAGGGAACTGACCACTGCGGTCAAAAGGGCGAGAAACATAGCGCTGATCCCATTCATGGAAAGGTAAGATGCGAATTCCGAAGAGCTGGGTCCCAATGCTGGCAAAAAAGATCGCCGACAACCTTGTAAAAAAGGACCTCGTCGAATCCCTTGTGCCGGTTGCGACCCTGATCGCGGAGACGGAAAGGCTCCTCCTCGAAGAGTTGACGGTCGAAGACCGGCTCAACGAGGAGGTCCGCCAGATCCTGAAGAAATTCGAGCCTGAGATCGAAAAAGGAAGGCTCGATTACCGCAGGCTCTTCGACATGACCAAGCAAAAAATCGTGAGAGAGAGGAATGTCATATTATGATGCTCTCCGACGACAAGATCAGCCACACTACTCATATGCTGCTCAAGGGCCTGCTGGAGAATAAGCTGATTGTCCCGAAGGCCGAAGAAAGCGAAGTGCGGCGCGAGATAAAGAAGACCATCGTCAACGAACTCAAAATCGGCGAGGATATCAATGAAACGGTGACGAAGAAGCTCCTCTCTTTTTCAAAAAAGCTCGTGGAGGGCAGTCCCGAGTGGGAAGTGCTCTACCGGAAATTTTATGAGGAAGAGGAGGTCAAAAAAGGACGGAAGTAATGTCGTTTGTCTCGGAAGTATCGGATGAAGAAGTAAAACGGGAGCGCAGCATAGCGCGGACCCTCCGCGAAAGCACCTGGTGGAAGAGAAAGTGCTCCTGCGGAAGATGTTACTACTGTAATGCCCAAGTCCTTCCGAAAGAACTTACAATGGACCACCTAGTGCCTATCATTAGGGGTGGCAAATCGGTCAAAAGCAATATTGTCACTGCCTGCAAGGAATGCAACAACAAAAAGAAATACCTCCTGCCTATCGAATGGGAAGAGTACCTTACAAGCCTTTGATCCCCGAAGATAGTTGATCGTAACGCGAAGATTCAAATTAAAGTTTCCACTAACCTTCAAAAAGTATCTCTGAAAGCCTTCGATTATTCCTTAGATCCTGATTTAAAAGGTTTCCGTGTATAATGCTTATTGAATTGCATAATGTTTATTTTTTATGGGAGGAGTTATGAAACGAATTGCATTGATCGGGCTCGGAACGATGGGAAGCGGCATAGCCGCAAATCTGATCAAGGGCGGCTACGAACTGCATGTATATAATCGAACAAAGGAGAAGGCTGCGCAGCTTATTTCTCAAGGAGCAGTATGGGCGGAATCGCCGTCTGCCGCGGCTTCGCGCGCCGAAATGGTTATTGCTGTCGTGGGTGACGATGCAGCATCAAGGGAGGTTTGGTTTGGTCCCGATGGCGGATTGGCAGACGCCCAGCCCGGCACATTCGTTGTCGAATGCAGCACGCTCTCACTCGCATGGGTGCGAGAACTGCACGCGGCTGCGCAGGCTAAGGGATTAAAGTTCGCCGACTGCCCTATGGCAGGCAGCAAACCTGCTGCCGCGAGCGGTACGATAAGCCTTTATGTAGGTGCCGAGCCGAACGATTTTAAGACAATACGACCTGTACTTCAGAGTTTCAGCCGGGCGCAGATTCTATTCGGCCCTCCGTCGTCCGGCGCGACCTACAAACTCATCAATAATATGATGGCGGCGGCACAGGTGGCAGTTTTAGGAGAGGGGATGGCTCTTGCTGAAAAGGCAGGGCTTAACATGAATACTGTGCTTCAGGCGGTAAACGATGGCGTGCTCGCCAGCCTCGTTGTAAAGATGAAGGCGCCTAACATTATAGCGCGAAAGCATGATGATGCTTTATTCGCGCTGCGCTGGATGCACAAGGATATGACTTACGCGCTACGCATCGGGGATGAACTTGGAGTGCCGTTGCCTATGTCCGCAGAGGTACGAGAGATGTTCAGGATGGCGATGCAAAAGGGCTTCGGTGATCTTGACTGGTCGGCGATAGGTGAGGTTGTACGCTGAGGATGAATCACATAATTTATAACATATTGATCCCTGCCATTATGCCGATACTATTTCTTAATATCGCGGCAACGCCGGTCGAAGTATTGGGCTGCCGCAATCGAGGACTGATCGCATTTATGATTGCTCTAATCAGTGGCCTGGCGTCTTTGAGCGCCGCGATCATGGCTATTAGGGGCAGGATGAGAAACGATTTGGATACGATCCGGTGGATAATAACCTCCTTAATTTTGGTGATACCGGTCATTGCCCTGATTATTCTGGCATAGGCGAGAGAATCTTACAATAGCAGGCTCTGCGGGATCGTATTTCCGGTGAAAGGATCGACCAGGTTGAATCCATTTACTTTGAAGGGGAAACCTATTAGCGTCGCCCCTTGAAGGGTCAAGTCGTTTTTATTGAATGTCTTCATATCTATGGCGGTTTGAGAAGTGATGCCTGCTTGGATAAACTGTGCAAGCAAAAACGCGTCTTCGGCATCGTAGAAGCATCCTTGCATTTCCTTAACTTCCTGCTTCTGATCGCCGCAGATGGAGTATACCGGTTTGTTTCGAGTGATGTTAATCGCCAGGTCTGCAAGCATTTTAAGGCGACGGAAGCGAAATGCCGGGATATAGAAAGTCAGATGCTCTCCACCGGATTGTGCAACAAGCACCCAGAAAGGAAGATATCTCGATTGACCGTTCATGCCCTCGATCTGCGCTATCTCGTAAGGCACTTCAGTTAGATCACTGCCATATATTTGCCATGCCCTGGCGCATGACGAACAGAAAAAGATTGTATCATCAGGCCGAAGTGGCAGGTCCCATCCGCAGTTGGGACAACACAACGGTCTGAATCCGACGATAGTAGACTCCGACTGCTGGGCCTGATTTAGAATGGAATAGATTGAGGGGGGCGCGTCGAGTTTGACTACCGACTGTGAGACGGCGTCGACGATCGTCGAGATGCAGTTTCCATGGCATTCCATCTCGATCACCCAGAAGGGAAAGTAGATAATCGACAGAATACGCCCGATCACAGAACGGAATAGCAGCGGCTGCATTGCGGCGTCTTTCATGCTACTACCCATAGCTTCATTTATGCCGATATCAGTATTTACTACTTTACCGAGTGGTTCGAGCGCACTCTTTTGAAATAGCTCCAAGCGAAGAACAGCCGGCCTCAGCCCGAGGGAGTAAAGGCCTTCACCATGCAGGTTGCAGGCGATAAAATTTTTTTCGATATAACGGTCGGCCAGCTGTACTTTGGCTGGTTCCGCATCTTCTGATCGGTCCGCACCAATTTCTCGAAATATAAGGGGGTCGGTTGTTTTTCCCGACATGTTTTCTTGCGTATCAATTATTGTGCCGCCTGGACCGCACTTGCGGCCGAATATTATGTCGATGAAATCTCCAGCTTGCCTGAATATCGCACCGAAATCAATTTTGTTGTCTTCATACTCCCACTCATAAATGGGTCCGTACCCTCCGGGCTGGCTGTATTCAATATCAGGTTTCACCGGAATACGCAGGGCTTGCTCCCATCTGAAATCATTTCCTATAAGCCGGTAATAGGGGATGAAGTATATTTGTGGTCTGATGACCCGGCACTCACTGCACTGTTCCTGCTGCGCCTGCATTGCTGCGGCAATCGCCCGGTAATGGTCGATCTTCGGCGGGATGAAATAACTAAGCACCTGCTTTCTGCCAGTAACCAGGAGCTTTGAACGGCAATGACCGCATTGGACTGCGTTGGTACCTTCGCTGAAATCGAGCGGAGCCGAGCATGTGGGGCATTCAGTTGAAACGATATAGTCGTTCATTTGGTATGTATCCACATGCAGGAGAGGCCTCCGCCTGCGGCGGATGGTCGTGCAAACGATGGGCAGTCACATAAGTCTGACCCTACTATTGCGATATCTTATCTCCGCAGTTAAACAGAACTTCGTACCGGCCGGCAGTTTAGTCTTGCAGTTGCCCGCACTGCAACTCGGTCTTCATGTTAAGCCCGCAGGAGGGACAGAAGTTGTCGTTTTCGGTCAGGTCTCTATTGCATTGGGGACATTTTCTGATAGCCACCACATGGTGGCCGCAGTGAGAGCAGAACCGACTGTCTATTGCGACTTCTCCGTGGCATTGTGAGCAATTTACCGTTCCCTTTTTGAGTATATGCTCCATGGAGTCGTCATGATTGAGCACTTTGTAAAGCATGCCAGGGATCATCATGCCCATGCCCGTACCCTATGCCCAGGCCCATTCCGGAGGAGGCGCCTCCAGCCGAGCCTCCCGACGTGGCGGCATCTCCCATTGCCTTGGCAGCCTTGTATTTGAAGAATTTGTCCAAGTCGCCTACAGCTTGCATCCCGGAGCGCTCGTCTATCATCTTTTGCACATCCTCAGGCGGCGTAATCCTGTTGATATAAAAATCGACCAACTCCATGCCGTACTTTTTGAAATCTTCGGTGAGCCGCGTCTTTACATTTACGGCCATTTCATCGTAATGTTTCGGCAGATCGAAGAGGCTGTTTACGGTTTCTCCAAGAAAATTGTTAAGGCGAGATACGATGATTTCGCGAAGGTAGTCCTCTACACTGTTTGTTCCGAACGAGCCCTGCGTGCCTATGAGAGTATTGATAAAGAGGAGCGGCTGATTGATCTTCATGGTGAATGTGCCGAAGGCGCGCAGGCGGATCAGGCCTAATTCATTGTCTTTGAACGCGACCGCGTCTTTCGTCCCCCAGCGCATGTTGGTGAATATTTTTAGATTGATGAAGCACACTTCAGCCCTGAATGGACTTGTGAATCCCCATGGAAGCGATAGCACCTTTGTGAGAATCGGGAGGTTCTTGGTTGAAAGGGTATGGCGACCCGCTCCGAAAATGTCGAGCCCCTTGCCATCGCGGAAAAAGACAGCGGCCTGATTTTCTCTCACGACCAACTGAGCACCGAACTTGATCTCGGCAGAGCCCTCAGCGGGATAGCGGTGCAAGATTTCGACGCCAGTATTGTCGAACCACTCGATGACTTCCATGAATTCAGACATGAATTCTCCTTCTCTTCCCAATCAAAATGAAATGTAACTGGAACTCGCTACAGGCCCTCTGACCTTACAATCTCTCGTATGAACGTAGTAATTCGGTCCCTGATCTCATCCCTCGCCCTTCGGAAGTCTTTCATGATGACTTCTTCGGTCCCTCTTGTTCCGACAGGGTCCTCGATGGGCCAATGCAATCTTTTTATATGGGGGGGAGTAAGCGGACAGGTCGCCTCGGCATGTCCGCATAGGGTGATAACGATGTCCATTTTCAGTAGAAGATTCTTGTCAATTTCTTTCGATTTCTGCCCGGATATATCGATTCCAGCTTCCCGCATAACGGCAGCAGCCCTCGGATGTACCCCAGCAGCCATCAGCCCTGCGCTGTAAGGCTCGATGAGGGCCTTGCCGAGTTTGCGCGCCCATCCTTCAGCCATCTGGCTTCTGCATGAATTAGCGGTGCAAAGGAACATTACCTTCAGCATGACTGACTCCTAGTCTGATAGTAGCTCTTCTATTTTTTTACCGATGTCAGTCGCCTCCATAAATGAGGTGCCGATCAGCATAGCATCGATCCCGTTATCCTGGAGGGTGACGACGTCCCGTCTCGTACGTATGCCGCTCTCGCTGACTATGATCTTGCCTGAAGGAATGACTGCTTTAAGTCGCAACGTAGTCGTCAGATCGATGGCGAGAGTATTGAGGTCCCTGTTATTGATCCCGATGATGTCAGCATCGACGAAAAGAGCCTTCTCAAGATCCTCTTCGTTATGCACCTCGAATAGAACCGCAAGTCCAAGTTCAGAGGCTAGCTGCAAATATTCTCCTGCACGGCGCTTATCAAGAATGGCAGCTATCAATAGTACCGCATCGGCGCCATATAGCCTAGACTCGTACAGCTGGTATTCGTCTATGATGAAATCCTTTCTAAGGAGGGGCATGGATGTTACCTGCCTCACCCTTCGAAGATATGAAAGGTGTCCCTGGAAAAAGTCCTCCTCAGTAAGAACCGAGATTGCACCGACATGGTTCGACTCATAGACGGACGCAATCTGCAGGGGATCGAAATCGCTTCTGATGAGGCCCTTTGACGGCGAAGCCTTTTTGATCTCGGCGATCAGTTTGATAGGGCCATGTTCTCTCTTCAGCGCTTCCCTGAAGTCTCGCGGTCTTTCGAGGTCGGCAAGGCCTTTCTTGATTTCGCTGAGGGTGTGTCTGCATTGCGCATCTTCGACACGCTCAATTTTCTTGGCGACTATATTCTTCAATACGTTCATATTTTCGGGCCGCGCTCTCACAGTGATACGACTTCTATTATAACTTAAAATATCCGGAGCTTACCCGCAGAGATAAAGCAGCTAATTGGATATAGGTGCATCCGGGATATCTTGTTAAAATGTAGAAATGAGAGGAGCGTGTACAATGCTATGGATATGACGAAAGAAGTCTTCGAAAATCTGAAGCAGATGCAGATGTTTTCATCACTGACCGACGCCGATATAGCTACTTTTATTGGCAAGATAATGGTCAAGCGTTTCCGGAAAAACCAGACGGTCTTGTTCGAAGATGAGAGCAATGCTTATATGTACATGCTGCTATCTGGTAAGGTGAAGGTAGTCCAGGTCATGGAGGATGGCAAAGAGAGTATCAGGGCCATACATAAAACCGGTGATTCTTTCGGTGAACTCTCACTGCTCGATTGCAAGACCTCTCCTGCGATGGTGGTCGCAATGGAGGACACGACGGCGGCAATTATAAGCAAGGAGAATTTCTTTACTATTCTATACAATCAGAGAAAGGTGTTGGACAACCTGCTCCAGATGTTTTGCTTCCGACTCAGGGATTCATGGGAAAGGTTCCAGATGGTAAACTTCAAAAACGCCGCTCAGAGGGTAGTGATGGTCCTTCATCAGCAATCGAGCGAGCAGAGTGAAAAAACAGCCGAGGGGATAGTGTTGAAAGACCGTTTTACGCATCAAGTCATAGCTGACATGGTTAGCCTGAATCGCGAGACGGTGACAAGGGTGATCGACAAATTGCAGAAGGATGGTGCGATTACGATAAGGAAAGATAAGAAGATAGTTTTGCACCCCTCATTTTTTAAAGCGGCCTCCCTCATCTAAGTCGCAGCGAACAATCCAGGCGTTGTATCGCTCAAGTGATTGAGTGAGATGAGCAGTTAAGATTTCACCCGTTTGCCGAGGGCGCCTGCAAGCCTTTGCAATGCAGGGGATATCCCCTTTGGATCCAGGTGGATGTCCAATATGCAGAAGTCCTCCGTATAGCTGCGTGCTTCCATCCAGGCGCTTGCGAGTTCCTCTTTAGTATGAATATCGAATCCCCTGCCTGCATCCAAAACCTGGGGTATGCGGCTGTACAGCCATGATGAGACATCATTAAATTTGCCGTCGAGCATCGGGCGTTCGGTTCCATACCCGTCATTTGAAAGGCCCCATCCCCTACTATGACGATGGGACGCAGGTCCGGAAACGCAAGCTGTACAGCCAGACTTGCAGGAACCGCAAAACCCATCGAAGCATAATATGCTGACGACATGTATTCGGCGGTCCTGGGAATGGTGATATCTGCCGTTGCAAAGAGAGCATCGCCAGTGTCCGCAATGACAAAAGTGGTCCCGTCGAGAGTGGTTTCCAGTACTTCCAATACCCTTTCGATTGTAACAGGCTTACCCTGGTGCACTTTAAATTCCCCCGGAACGGTGGGGCGTGGCATTGACGCGGTCTCTTTTCGGCGAATATTCGATTTCAGAAGTGCAGGTAAAAAGCTGTTCAAAGATACGGCATTGTAGGTGTGGTGACGAAGCGATGTTTTATCGCTTGTGGAAAAGATCGACCTCCCTTGGTCGAGATGGGCCGTGAAAATCCCTAGGTTTATATCGGTCATAAACATTCCCAGGAATATCACGCATTCGCTGGACTCCACATAATCGCGAACACCTTCATGACTCATGCCTCCCTGGTAGAGGCCGAGGTACAGGGGATGTCTCTCATCGACTACCGACTTGCTCAGCATCGATGAAGCTATGGGAATGTTTGTTTGTTCGGCGAATTCGAGCAGCGGGCCTTCAAGCCCGTACCGCATTAATTCCACTCCGGCGACAATCACAGGCTTTCGTGCATTATTAATCATCTCTTCCGCTTCACGTATCGCTTCCAGCACGGGTTGAGCATCCATTTCAACAGGGGAAACAGTCGGGATTAGCGGAACGACTTTTTTTAAAACCATATCTCGTGGAAGTTCGATATATATCGGCCGACGGGAGCGGCCCCCAGCACACGATTAATCTCGCGGCATGCAGTTTCTGGATTATCCAATATTGCAGCGGCCACAGTGAGCTGTTCGAACACTTTGTATTGAGTTTCGAACGTCTTGACCTTGTGATGGAGCATGGGGTCACCAATGCCGCTCCTTCACCCCGGGGGCACCGCTAATGATTACGACAGGAGATTCTTCTGCGAAGGCTTGAGCGGTAGTGTTCGCGACCTTTAAGCTGCCGACCGCATAAGTAATGCATACAGCACCAAGCCCCCGCACCCGGGCGTATGCATCTGCAGCAAATCCTGCCCCCTGTTCATCGCAGGTATTGATGATCTTGATCTCGCTATTCTCCAGCTGCTTGTAGAAAGTGAGCACATAATCTCCGGGGATACCGAAAATATATCGTATCCCGTTATAGTAAAGACGCTTGATCAGGTAATCACCCATCGTTGTCTCATTAGAACCCAGTTATACCTCCGGAGAATTCAGTGTAAGTCAGATGCTGCTATATAGATGCGCTTAAGTAA
>PMYY01000250.1 GCA_003170655.1 Nitrospiraceae bacterium | reverse complement strand
CCCCCACTAGAACTGCTGCGACGGTTTAGTGGTGGGATGGTTCATAAGGTTTTAATGAATTTGTTGATGAGCGTTTCGAGAAGACCCTTAACATGTGATAGGCAAGATTGACTAAAAAGACCTTTTTTGTTATTCTCATTTCAACCATGAAGAAAAGCCTGTATTTTTTCCTGCTCGGTCTTATCTTCCTTTTTACCGGTTCTGTTGAAGCCTTTGATGTCAAAGGATTGCAGCCTGTCCCGCCATATGGCATTTTTTCGACATTCAGCGCTGAATCGCTGAAACAAAACCAAGTTGGCTTTAGCCTCGAACTTGAAAGATCGGTCGGTCCTGATTTCTATCGCACCACCTTAAAAGGTGCCTATGGTTTGCATGATCGTTTTGAGGTAATGTTTTCCGTGCCGTATGTAAACAGCCATAAAGAAGGCGAAGACGGCTTTGAAGATGTCAGTTTCGGCGTAAAGCACAGGCTACTAGAGGAGTCAGACTATTTGCCGGCATTCGCTTATCTGGTTACTGTTTCGGCGCCCTCTGAGAATGATCAGCTTTCGACAAACGGAAGGGTGGGAGGCGGGTTGCTTTTCACCAAGAAGTTGGGACCATTCAAGGGGCATATGAATCTGCTGTATATTGTACCTGGGAATGATGAACTGCACAATGAGTACGATTTGAACTTTGGAGCAGAAATTGCCGTGACCCATAATACCAAGTTTCTTGCGGAACTTGTCGGCAGGAAAGATTTCGACAAGGNNNAATTCAAAAAGTCTATGAAGATTAGACTACAGCAGTTTGTGATATAATAGTGTTCTATGTTTGATTTTGGCATACAGGAACTCATACTTATTTTTGTAGTGGCCCTCGTTGTCTTCGGTCCGAAGCGTTTGCCAGAAATTGCCCATGCCATGGGAAAGGGAATCGCCGAAATGAAAAAGGCACTGAGCGGTGTCAAGGACCAGATAGACGCCGAACTGCACGATGTCAAGAACATCAAAGAATTGAAGGGCCTTGACCCTATCTCTCTCAAGAACGAATTGTTCAAGAGCGAAGACCTTTTCAAGATCAATGAAACGCCTCAAGCGCAGCCTCAGCAGAAGGTTGAAGGTCAGGAAGAGGCAAAGTCCGAACCCGCTCGGCAGAAAAGCGATGAAAAGCCTGATCAATCGCCTGATCAGAAAGAGCGGAAGGTGCAAGGGTAGATGGCCGATGGAAAAATGTCCCTCACCGCTCACCTCGAGGACCTAAGGAAAAGAATTATCATATCGGTGGCCGCTGTTCTGGCCGCGTTTGTGGTTGCTTTCAACTATTCAGAAGAAATATTTGGCATCCTTATGTTTCCCCTGAGGAATTCGCTCGATTTTTCCATCTCTGAATTATATGTCCGATTCGTACCGGTCGATAAACTGAAGACGACGAAACTCGTCTTCCTTGCGCCAACAGAGGCCTTCTGGATGAATATGAAGGTCGCCCTCGTGGCCGCATTGGTTTTTTCCCTGCCTGTTATTTTTCTTCAGCTATGGAAGTTCATATCTCCCGGTTTGCAGCCGACCGAAAAAAAATATGTCATCCCATTTGTAATCGTCTCTACAGGCCTTTTTATGGTCGGCGCGTCGTTCTGTTTTATCATTGTGCTGCCTTTTGCCCTGAGCTTTCTTCTTAACTATAAAGTCGGGGATTTCCTTATGCCAATGCTCTCTGTTGGGCAATATGTCGACTTTTGCCTAAAATTCATACTTGCCTTCGGCGCAATCTTCGAACTTCCTATAGTATTGATCTTTCTCACCAAGATTGGGTTGGTGACTCCGGAAACCCTTAAGCGGAACAGAAGACTGGCAATAGTGCTTGCTTTTGTAGCAGGTGCAATATTGACACCAACTCCTGACCCCTTTAACCAGACTCTGATGGCCATACCCATCATAATGCTCTACGAAGTCGGCATACAGCTCTCGGTCTTTTTTGCAAAGAGAAAACCCGATGGCGACGGGTAGGAATTTAAAGGGATTGGCCTCTGATATTGCCGAAGGGTTTGTTGTCGTGAACCCGATAATCCTCAAAGCCTTCGATGCCGAGCAGCTCAAATTGTTTCATGTCACGCTTCAGAGAAAACAGAATGAAATGCGCGCCCAGCCTTTTCCTTACGGACAGATCGATTTGATACGTAAACGAAATCTGAGGCTTCAGCGCGTTTACAATGCAATTAGCCTTATTAAAAATTATGCCCGCGAACGGCGGATTATCTTAATTTAGGAGATATCGTGAAATTAGCAATAATAGGATTGTCGAATTCAGGAAAAACAACGGTTTTTAATGCCCTTACGGGCCAAAACATAGAAACAACTCTGTATGCTACTGTTGCCGGAGAGCCGCACTATGGAGTTGTTAAGGTTCCGGACCAGAGACTAGAAAAGCTTTCCGAAATATACAAGCCTAAGAAGACCACTTACGCCACGGTGGAATATGTTGATTATATTGGACTGACTAAAGGAGATGTCGCCCAGAACGGCAAGGTATTCGATCTGATCAAGGATGCCGATGCCGTAGTTCATGTCGTGCGTGCATTCGCTGATGAGGTTGTAACCCATCCCTTGAACAGCGTTGATCCACTCAGGGACATCGAAACTGTTGAGCTTGAATTTATCTTCGGGGATCTCGAATTTGTCGAAAAACGGCTTGAGAGGATTGAAGAAGCTGCAAAGAAGGGTAAGAAGCCCAGTGAGTCTGAAAAAAAGCTCATGCTCAAATGCAAGGGGGCGCTCGAAAAGGAGATTCCTCTCAGAAACGTCGAGTTCGATGAAGAAGAGCAGAAGGCGATGAAACCTCTTCAATTCGCATCGACAAAACCCGAAATTATCGTGCTGAATGTTGGTGAAGACGATCTAGCTGCCGGCAAAGCAAAGGAGCTATTGGCGAGTGTTGACCAATATGTCAGCAAAAAGGGATTAGCGGTGACAACTAGGGCTGTTTCTCTTTGCGGGAAGATCGAGATGGAAATAGCCCAGCTGTCGGCGGATGAGGCCAAGGCATTTCTCGACGACCTGGGGATCGAAGAGCCCGCTCTCTATAAGTTAATCAAGGAGTCGTACACTCTTTTAGGATTAATATCGTTCCTTACAGCTGGAGAAGACGAAGTGAGGGCATGGACGATCACAAAAGGACTGATAGCCCAGAAGGCTGCCGGCAAAATCCATTCCGACATCGAGCGGGGATTTATCCGTGCCGAATTGGTCAGCTATGCTGACTTCATGGCCGACGGCGGCATGAGTGCCGCGCGTGACAAAGGGCATCTTAGACTCGAAGGAAAGACTTACGAAGTTAAGGATGGCGATATTATAAACTTCCGGTTTAATGTGTAACGACAAGCGTTACCCATCGCACGCCGTCGTAATGTCTTTCTCTGAACTTTAAGCCCTCTCTTTCCATCTCGGCGATCACCTCATCTTCCTGGCCAATGATCATTCCTGAAAGAAGGGCTGTGCCGCCTTCTTTCAGGCGCGCTGATATTTCGGGCGCGATGACAATAAGTATGTCCGACAAGAGATTTGCAGCGATTAATTCGTAGACACCTTCGGTAACGGAAATCGTTCCTTGCAGTATAGTCACATTGTTCAGACCATTAAGAACGGCATTGCGTTGAGCAGCATCGATGGCTAGGGGATCGAGATCCACGCCGACCACTTCCCTGAACCCTAGTTTCGAAGCAGCAATGGCAAGAATGCCGGTGCCTGTACCGACGTCTAGGAAACGGTCTTTAGAGCCTGCACGGGAAATTCTCTCGATATGTTCCAGGCATGTGCGCGTGGTGTCGTGATGTCCGGTGCCGAAAGCCATACCAGGATCGATGATCAGATTAATGCGCCCGCTCTTTGGTTCTTCCCACGGCGGGATAATGGACAGGTTTTGGCCGACATCGATCGGTTGAAACTTTTTTTTCCAGGACTCGTTCCAGTCGCGTTCGGAAATGTAGACATAGCCGAATGAAAAATCGTGCGGCAAGCCGGCATCCCTGAGAATTGTCTTGAATGAGCTGAAGTCACGAGTAAGCCTCTCTATGCCCGGATAATCCGGAAAATATATAACAAGATTCTTATCGTTCTCGACCATTCCAAGGCTGCCCGCTTCATGGGCCATATTCATCAGGGCCTCTTTTGATTCCGCCGGGACAGCTATACTGAATTCGTAGTATCCCATTCTCTCCTTCTTGATGAAACTGTTATGCTGTACTATAACGTTTGGATGGCGTGACTAACAAATGAAACTCAGGATTCTCCTCATCAATCCATGGATATACGATTTCGCCACCTATAATTTATGGGCGCGGCCGCTCGGACTGCTCAAAGTGGCCGAATATCTCAGTTCGTTCGATGTCGCACTCTCGATCATCGATTGTATGGAAGACTTTGCAGTAACGAAGTACGGCGCCGGACATTACAGCTTCGATGAGGTGGCAAAGCCTGAAATCCTGAAGGAGGTCAGGAGAAAGTTCAAGCGCTACGGAATGCCGCCGGAGATTTTCAGCAAAAGATTAAAAAAATCAGGTCCCATTGATCTTGTTGTGATGACCTCTATGATGGCATACTGGTATCCAGGTATACAGGAGGCTATCGGCATTATCAGGGAAGAGCTTGGTGATATTCCGGTCATTCTGGGCGGAATATACGCAACACTCTATCACAAGCATGCCTCTGATCATTCGGGCGCTGATTTTATTTATCGTGGACAAGTAAACGACGCGCTGAAGTTTGCAATTTCTACATTCGGGTTCAGGATGAAGAAGAAATACGAGGAGCGGCCATATTATGAAATATTGCCGTGCCCCAATACCCATTGCGCGCCGCTGCTGACTTCGAAAGGATGCCCGTTTCAGTGCAGCTATTGCGCCGCGAACATCCTTGCCGACTTCAGTCAGAGGAGTCATGAGAAGGTATTGCGTGAGGTCCTCGATTTTTATGAAAAGGGTTTTACTGATTTTGTATTTTATGATGACGCATTACTCGTAAACAGCGATACTCATTTAAAACCTCTTCTTCGCTCGGTAATTACCGAAGGACTTCGTGTTCGATTTCATACACCTAATGGACTGCATGCAAGGTTTATCGATCAGGAACTTGCCGGTCTTATGAAGCAATCTGGCTTTACCACGATCCGTCTGAGCCTCGAAACGATAAACGATGAGCGCCAAACGAAATCAGGCGGCAAGGTGATGAGCGAAGATGTCGAAAGGGCTGTATCGGTGCTTTGGAAAGCTGGCTTTACCAAAAAAGATGTCGGCGTTTATATCATGTACGGCCTCCCCGGTCAGGAATTGAAAGAAGTAATGGAAAGCATCGCTTTCCTAAAGGAGCTCGGATCGCGTATTAATCTCACAGAATTAGCGCCGATAAAAGGAACTCAAAGCTGGGACGAATTGAAACGTAGCGGTGTAATAACGGAAGATCTCGACCCGTTGCTTACCAATAATTCGATATTCCCACTTCTTTTTTCAGGATATAATACGGAAGAAGTCGAAAAGATGAAGTTGGATGTGAAGGCTTATAACAGAAAATAAGGCGGCGATATTTTATAGGGGGAGATTCCCATTGACTAATGATGTTGATTCTGCTAATTTAGAAATAGTATTTGTACGGCGATGGAGTTCGCCTTTGACCGTCCTATGAGGACTGATGACTCCTACTCTCAATCTGGAGGGTGGGAGTTTTTTTCTGCCCTTGAGGAGGCGGCAACATGTATGAAGTCTGGGGAATAGCTGCACTCTGGCTTGGACTCGCCCTTCTTGCGACACTCCTGTCGATCTGGCTTCGCATCGCTACAGCGTTGTCGGAAATCGTAGTCGGGACGGTAGCTCAGCTTCTCATCGGCGCCCTGATCGGCACGTCGCTCGGTTCAGATCAGCCGTGGATCAAGTTTCTTTCAGGAACTGGCGCAATTGTGCTTACCTTTCTGGCAGGCGCAGAATTAGATCCTGTCATATTTCGCGCCAAATGGAAAGAGGCGACCGCTATCGGATTCATCTCTTTCCTGGCGCCTTTCCTCGGCTGTACAGCAGCAGCTTTCTATCTTCTCGACTGGACCGTGAGATCGAGCTGGCTCGCCGGGGTAGCGATGTCTACGACATCGGTAGCGGTGGTGTATGCGGTAATGCTCGAACTTGGTCTGAATAAAACCGAATTCGGAAAGACGATCCTTGCCGCCTGTTTTATTACCGACCTCGGTACGGTCATTGCTCTGGGTCTAATTTTTGCTCCTTTCACCATAAAGACCGTTATATTCATTGTGGTCAGTGTCGTGGTTTTTGCGGTATTGCCATATGTTACGCCTTGGTTCTTCAGGAAATACGGCAATCGGCCTTCCGAACTCGAAGCAAAATACCTTCTGCTGATATTGTTCGGATTAGGCTCGCTTGCAGCATGGTCCGAAAGCGAGGCGGTGCTGCCTGCGTATGTCATCGGAATGGTCTTGGCTGGCACAGTCGGAAGAGACCACGCCCTCATTCGCCGTCTGAGAACTTTAACTTTCGGATTCCTGACACCCTTTTACTTTATCCGGGCCGGTTCCTATGTCTCGATTGCGGCGGTAGTGACGGCACCCTTCGCGCTGCTGGTGCTCTTTGGTTCCAAGATGATTACCAAGATATTCGGCGTCTATCCGGTAACAAAAAAATATGATTATTCACATAAGGAAGGAGTCTATACAACGTTACTTATGTCCACCGGACTGACCTTCGGTTCCATATCGGCTCTCTTTGGCCTCACACACGGCATTATCGATCAACAGCAGTATTCCCTGCTTATAGTTGCCGTCATCGGCAGCGCCGTTGTCCCAACACTCATTGCAAACGCTTTTTTCATTCCAAAGTATCTGTTGCCTAACAGGGATGGAGATGCGCATAATGAAGCGTCGCAAGCGCAGCCCCAGGAACATGATTAAAAGGAGGCTTCCATGGTAAAGAAAATACTCGTTGCCTTTGACGGATCAGAGCAGTCATATCAGGCCTTTGACTTTGCGCTCGACATGTCAAAAATGTGCCCCGGAGCAGCTGTCACTATCATCGTACTGTCGGTAGCGCAGCCTCCGGAACCTATCGATATTGTCGAGATGGACGCCATGATTGATAACGCCACGCGACATTATGAAGATCTTTTCAAGGGGCTTCGTGAAAAAGCGAAGGAGCGCAATTATGAAATCCAAACAGAGGTTACGATAGGCCATCCTGCGGACCAGATTATCCGGTACGCATACGAAAATGCGTGTGATATGGTTGTCATGGGGCAGCGCGGAAAGTCCACGATCGAAAGATGGATGCTCGGCTCCGTCTCGAAACGCGTTGCAACACATGCCGCATGTACTGTTATTATTGTTAAATGATCTTAATAATTCGAAATGGTATTATCGTCGGTATAGGAGGCTTTGTAGGTGCTATCGTCAGATATGCGCTTGCCGTCTGGATCGGACAAGCCTGGGGCCGCGCCTTTCCCTTGGGAACCTTTGTTATCAATGTCAGTGGCAGCTTTCTTATCGGCCTGCTCATGACGCTATTCACCGAGCGGTACTCTTTCGATCCGGCATGGCGTCTACTTTTCGTCGTAGGGTTTCTCGGGGCATATACGACTTTTTCGACATTCGAATATGAGACCGGTAAACTTATAAATGACAGCGAATGGTTATTTGCGGCGATGAATGTGGTGCTTAGTGTAACAGCAGGCTTTGTTGCCCTCAAATTCGGCGAAGTGCTTGCCAAAATTATATAGGAGATGAATTTATGGTGAAGGTAGGCCCGGCAAAGAAGCTGACTGTTTATGTAGATGAGGCCGACAAGTACGGGGGGAAGCCTGTTTACGAAGTGCTGCTGGACATTTTTTTCAAAAGGAAGCTGGCCGGGGTCAGCGTCTTCAAGGGGATGGCGGGTTATGGAAGCGACGGGGTCTTCCATACATCGAAGATGCTGGAACTGTCCATTAACATGCCGGTCAAACTGGAGATCGTGGAGTCCGAAGAAACAATCAATAACGTCCTTCCCGATGTGTATCAGGTCGTCGAAAAGGGACTGGTCGAAGTCAGCGACACCAATGTGATCAAATGCTGCAGAAATGCTTCTGACAAACAGGAGGAAGAGAAGAGGATGAAGCTCGAAGGGAAGGCGAAGATGCTGAGGATCATCGTGAGCGAGGACGATAAATGGGAAGGCGAAGAACCCTTGTATGAAGCGATCGTCAAGAGGTTGATCATAATGGATATAGCGGGGGCAACTGTGTATAAGGCAATCGCCGGGTATGGACCGCATCGGCGTTACCATAAGAAGAAGACGCTGGCGAAGGATAGAGATCTATCCATGCAGATCGTCGTTATAGACAGCGAAGAGAAGATAAACAAGGTACTCCCCGTGCTCGACGATATGGTGGGCGAAGGAATCGTGGTAATGTCGGAAGTGAACGTGATAAAGTATACCCATAGGGATGTAACCGCACAACTGTTGTGAGAGGCGATGGAGTTCGCCTTAACTTAACCGCTTCTTTTGTCTGAAGCTGATGACTCCTATTCTCAACGTGAGGATGGGAGTCTTTTTATATGTGCGCCCGTCAGAGCGCACTTGAATTGGTGAGTTCGACTCAATTCTATTCGAGTTAAGCCGAGTCAATCGGAAGAAAGGATAAATTATGTCGGGGATCAAATTCGAAAGCTATGAGTCGGAATCGCACATCCTGAATCCTTTTAAAGGATTTACTGAAGAGACTCACATAGTAGAAGTGCGAAAAGACCCGCTGTTGGGCGACAAAAGTGTTTACAATCCGGCGCTCAAAGATAAGGTCAAATTCTTTTTCGCCGAGTGCGACGCCGGACTGATAGAAAAATTAGTGGAGGACAGCGCTAAGACTTGCATATTCTGCGGAGATAACCTTGAGAAGAATACCCCGCAATATCCGCAGAGTCTTGTCCCAGAAGGCCGAATAAGAATCGGCGAGGCGATTTTATTTCCCAATCTTTTCCCCGTCAGCAAGTACCATTCAGTCATAGCGCTGAGCAAGGCCCACTTCCTGAAGCTTTCAGAATTTTCACCAGAAATCATCGGTAACGGTCTAAGGGCGGCGCAACAATTTGTAAATACTGTTTACGTCCACGATCAGGAGGCAGCGTTCGTAGCAGTCAACGCAAATTACCTCTTTCCGGCAGGCGCTACTCTCGTGCATCCTCACCTGCAGATGCTGATTACTCCGTCAGCCTATTCGTATCATGAAAGGCTTATTCAGGCCTGCTTCAAGTATAGTCAGGAAAATGGCTCGGAATACTATCCCGACCTGATCGAACAAGAGAGGGCTATAGGATCGCGATATATATCGAAGACGGGCGGATGGCACTGGATGGCCGCATTCTCGCCCATGGGTATTAATGAGATTGTTGCCGTGCATGAAAGCGATAACGATTTCGGAAAACTGTCTAATTCGGACCTGATAGACCTTGCATACGGTATCTCGAGGGTCCTCACTCTTTATGACAGGCTGGGCCATTTAAGTTTCAACTATTCCATCCTTTCCGCCAGAGAGCCAGCTGACGGGAAGGGATTTCGTTGCATCCTTAAGATGATTAGCAGGCAGAACCTCTATCCGAACTATAGAAACGATGATTATTTCCTGCAAAAGCTGCTTCAGACCGAATTGATAATAAATCTTCCGGAAGAGATAGCGATGATAACACGGAATTATTTTAAGGAGGGGCGAAATGTTTGAACTGGATATCCCGGGCTTTGGACTTATCAAGCTGGAGCACCTCGTATCGGACTTTACAGGGACTTTGTCCGTAGACGGAGTACTTTTGCCGGGAGTAAAGAAACGCTTGAACTAAATCTATAAAATACTGACAATACATGTGCTTACGGCTGACACGTTCGGAAAGGCGAAAGCCGAACTCGAAGGCATTAATTGCGAAGTGCATATCCTCACAGGTGAAAGCCACGATGTTCAGAAGGAAGAGTTCGTACGGAAGTTAGATACTGAAAAAATCATTGCTCTTGGTAACGGCAATAACGGCCTAAAAATGCTCAAGGCGGCGAAGATCGGCATCGCGGTTTGCCTCGAAGGTGGGTGTTCAAAAGACGCTGGATATCATTGTTAAAGCCGCGGTTGATGCATTTGATCTCTTGTTGTATCCTAAAAGACTCAAGGCTACTTTGCGTTTCTGAAATTTGACTAAAGGACATTCGTGTGAAACAAAAAAAAAGATTATTTAACTTCGGGAAGAATGTCACCATTACCGGTTTTGTAAGTTTTTTTATGGACATAAGTTCCGAGATGATCTATCCCTTGGTGCCGCTTTTCCTAGCCAATGTTCTTGGAGTGAATAAATCCATTATCGGACTTATCGAAGGCGTTGCCGAATCGACGGCCAGTNNGGTTACGGCATCTCTACCTTAAGCAGGCCCATCCTGGCGCTTGCCGCTGGATGGCATCATGTCATGGGATTCCGATTTGTGGATAGATTCGGCAAAGGGATCCGAACAGCTCCACGGGACGCCATTGTCGTCGAATCTACGGACAAGGCATATCTCGGCAGGGCTTTCGGTTTTCAGCGTGCTATGGATACAATGGGAGCAGTTGTCGGGCCAGCGCTTGCCGTTTTTCTGCTCGGACTATTCTCCAACAATTACAGAATCGTCTTCTGGCTTTCCATGATACCGGGATTCATCGCAGTGTTGTTAATCATTTTCTTTATCACTGAACAGAAGAAAGCATCAGCACCTGTTTCTGCAAAGCCTAAGCTAACGCTTAAATATTTTGACGGAAGATTCAAGGCCTTCGTTCTCATCGCTGCCGTATTCGCTGTCGGGAACTCCAGCGATGTTTTTTTGATACTTAAGGCGCAACAGTCGGGTATACAGCCCATTACAATTCCGGTAGTCTATCTCATGTTCAACCTCATCTACGCGCTATCAGCATTACCGGCAGGCATAGCTGCCGACAAGTTCGGGAAAAGAAGGGTCATACTCATAGGTTTTGTACTTTTCGCTCTGGTTTACTATGGTTTTGCAGTTGCGTCGGATACCTTAATGGTTTGGGTCCTCTTTGCATTCTATGGAATTTTCATGGGCCTTACGGAAGGTGTACAAAAGGCCTTTCTTGCCACCATTATTCCTTTGGATTTCAAAGCGACCGCTTTCGGTATATACAACACCGCTGTTGGGCTGGCAATGTTTCCTGCAAGTCTTATCGGAGGTCTACTCTGGGACCGCATTTCTCCGGCAGCGACATTTTATTTCGGTTCTATTACGGCCGCTACCGCTGCTCTTCTCTTTATAGTTTTTATATTATGCGACAAGCCTAATAAATTAGGCGCATGCCGGATTTAGGCGAAAGGGCTCGTCAATCAACATGCAATACTACACAATAGCAATTAAATAGAGCCCAAACAGTATCTCCTTTCCTGAGAGCGAGGAGCCGGCTGCTTCCTGTACTTACGACTGAGCATAGCTCAATCCTGTCTGATATGCCTACAACATACTCCGTGTTGACCGAGCCGCTGTTGATCCGTTCGATGATCCCCTTGAACCTGTTGTCCGCGGAGCATTCTGGTTCTTCGTCACATCTTTGCAAGACGACCCATGGCGCCTTTACCTCCGCAGAAACAGATTTTCCGACTTTCAAGCCGAGCCGCCCGAGGCTGTCATTTGTAATAATTGTGGTTAATGGATAGCCCTCGACTGTGGTCAGTTCCACCTGGCTCTGTATATCGCCGCGTTTCATGCCACTGATCTTTCCAAAAAAGAAGTTTCGGGCGCTGGTCTTTCGCGAAGATTCCTTTTCCATGAAATATCGGGCCGTTTGCCGAATCTCATCTTCTGAGAATGTAACATAGGAAGAGGTCAGATTAGGCGTTGAATGTCCAAGGATCTTCTGAACCGCAGGCAACGGAATGTTGCCCTGCATAAGCTCAATACCACGAGACTTACGAATCATCTCCGGTCCCCCAAGTCGTTTCGAGAGACCGCACGCCTCTGCCCGCTCGTAAAATTTCCGCCGCACGAAAGCTGGGTCTATACTTAAAGTGTCACGGAGGGATGCCGCGAAATCAGGATCGTCAAGTACAGACTGAATCTCCAGTGAAAGTGCTTCAGATATCTGGACTTCCCTGGCAGTTTGTCCGATGCCAGCGGAGTTCCGAAAGAAAACAGATTGTTTCTTATGGTCGATATCGTGAAACGGGTGAAGGTCTAACACCTCATTCAACTTGGCTCCAGTGTAACGTATCAATNNACTTGGCTCCAGTATAGCGTATCAACAAAAAGATGAGCAGAATACGCCGGCGGGCCAGACGCACGTCTGCGCGAGACGACGCATTCACCCATGTGTGAAATGATTGCTCTATGCGGTCGAGCCCGGAAGTATCAAGATATTGGTCCGAGTCAGGCATGGGAATAATGCTATTATGAGCTATTCGTTCCGGTGTCGATATCTTCGAGGACTTCTTTTTATCTTTCAATTATCCCCCCCAGATAAAGCATACCGTCTTGTAACGAAAACCGCCTTGACACCTATTATAAGACCTGATATACTAACACCAATATTATACTAATCGTGTCAGTATCCGTCAAATCCCAATCACAGAGGAGACCGCGATGCAAACTGGCCAAACGGAAATCGCACTTTATTTGGCACCGCATGATGTGCAACCGAAAGGAGGCTATCCATGTTCGAGTTTCTGAATTATACCTTCCCAATCTCCGGCGTGACTACCAACGTTCTTATCCCTCCGATCGTGGCTTTAATTGTGTCTTTTTTTACTTCGATGGGCGGGGTATCAGGGGCCTTTCTTCTGCTACCCTTTCAGATGAGTTTCCTGCATTTCACAAGTCCTTCGGTAAGTGGGACCAACTTTATTTTTAACATAGTAGCCATCCCCAGCGGCATTTACCGCTTCCTCAAAGAAGGCCGCATGGCATGGCCCCTCACGTGGGTAATTATACTCGGTACCCTTCCAGGGGTTTTCCTCGGCTATTACATCAGGGTGCTTTGTCTGCCTGATCCAACAACCTTCAAGTTGTTTGTCGGATGCATCTTACTTTACATTGGGATACGACTTCTGTATGAATTCACGGGTAAAACCAAGGAAAAAGGCGCAGCCAATAAGGCACTAGAGAAGAAATTCAAGGATCGAGCTGAGGAGATCCGAAAACAGCAGAAATCAAAAGTTGCAGCGGGACTTCCAGCGGATGCTTTGGTAAAGACGATATCTGTCTCATTTACCAGGATTGAATATGAGTTCTGGGGCGAACGCTTTTCGTACAGCACTATCGGTATGTTCATGCTCGCCCTCGTTGTAGGCGTCATAGGCGGTACCTATGGGATCGGGGGAGGGGCAATTATTGCGCCGTTCTGCGTGGCTGTATTTCACTTGCCGGTATATACCATTGCGGGTGCAGCACTCATGGGAACCTTCATTACATCTTTCGCAGGTGTCGCTTTTTATGCACTTGCACCGGTCTCCTGCGGCGTCCCAACCATGCCTGACTGGCCACTCGGGTTTCTATTCGGCATCGGCGGTTTCGTCGGTATATATCTTGGAGCCAGGTGCCAGAAGTTCGTCCCCCAAAAATATATCAAGCTGATCCTCGGCATCCTCATAGTATTTTTGGCGGTCAGGTATATATCTCAGTATTTTATTAAATAATGAATAGCCCATCTTCCTTATGATTTTTTAAAGCGTTCCTTAGGAGGGGTATTACTGGCTTTGGCGGTCCAGCCATGATTGCTCGCTCATCCCTTGACGGCAGGAATGCCGACGGGCAGGGGTCTTCACATGTCAGCCAATCTTTTGTCTTCCATAACTGCAGCACGAGATACTTCATCTGTGCATACCGATATTCTGTCTATCTCCGATCAGACAACGCAATTAACAAGGTCGATGTCGAAAAGATGGAGGTGCTATCGTCAATTCCTATTGGGAACTTGGCTATGTTTTTTTGCATTAAAGGAGGGAACAAGTTCCAGAATACGGAATGACAGATTGTTGCTAAGACACTCTCTAAAGCTGGGCGTTTTATCGCTAACACAGCACAAGTTAGGCCGCACTCCCGCCAACGCCCGAAATTATTGGGGAACTCCTGGTCTATCTTTCTGGAAAAGTTATCATAAATATGATATCGTAATAGTTCATATTCATACTTACTTTCGCTGCGAAGAGGGGTAACAACCAATGAAAATGACGGGAGCCGAGATCATCATCGAATGCCTCAAGAGGGAAGGGGTAAAGTATATTTTTGGCTACCCTGGTGGGGTCGTACTGAATATCTTCGATCTCCTTTATGACGATAAGGACTTGAAACTTATTCTTACGAGACATGAACAGGGGGCTGTTCACGCGGCGGACGGATATGCACGCGCTTCCGGCAAGCCTGGTGTAGCCCTCGTAACATCCGGACCAGGCGCTACAAATACCGTGACCGGCCTCGCCACGGCGTCGATGGATTCTGTACCGATCGTAGTCCTGACCGGTCAGGTGCCGACTGTGCTGATCGGTAACGATGCGTTTCAGGAAGCCGATATAGTCGGCATCACAAGGTCATGTACCAAGTATAATTTTCTTGCAAAGGACGTAGATGAACTCTCTAATGTAATAAGAGAGGCCTTTCATATAGCAAAAACAGGCAGGCCAGGACCGGTTTTGATAGATCTGCCGAAGGATGTAACTTCAGGCAAAGCAGAATTTGTATGGCCTGAGAAGGTTTTTATCAGGAGTTACAACCCTACTTATGAAGGTAACAAATGGATGATCGAACGTGCGGCCAGCGAAATCGCCAAGGCCAGGAAGCCGGTGATCATCGCCGGCGGCGGGTGCATGATTTCAGAGGCTTCCGATGAACTGCTGGAATTTGCCGAAAACATGAAAATCCCCGTCGTCATGACACTTATGGGGCTTGGAAGTTTTCCATGCACTCATCCCCTGGCACTCGGGATGCTTGGAATGCACGGCACCTATTATGCCAACAAGACTGTCCAGGATTCCGACCTTCTTATCGCTATCGGCATGAGGTTCGATGATCGGGTGACAGGCAAAGTAGACGGGTTCGCTCCGAATGCGAAAATCCTACATATAGATATCGACCCGACTTCGATCAGAAAGAATGTGCGGGTTGATATCCCGGTTGTCGGCGACGTCAAGAGGGTTTTGATCCAGCTTAACAAGGTGCTGAAAGAGAATGAAAAAGAATCCTGGTCTGAGTTGAGAAAGGTCTGGCTCCGGCAGATCGCCGAGTGGAAAAAAGAACATCCGCTCACCTATACCTTCCGCGATGATGTCATCAAACCTCAGTTTGTAGTAGAAAAGATATATGAGCTGACAAAAGGGGACGCCATTATCTGTACCGAAGTTGGGCAGAACCAGATGTGGGCCGCACAGTTCTATCAGTTCGATAAACCTCGTCGACTGCTAACTTCCGGTGGACTCGGTACCATGGGGTACGGATTCCCTGCGGCTATTGGGGCGCAGCTCGCACATCCCGATAAATTGGTAATCGACATAGCCGGTGACGGAAGCATCCAGATGAACATCCAGGAGCTAGCAACTGCCGTGATATATAAGCTCCCGGTGAAGGTTGCGATCCTGAACAACCACTATCTGGGAATGGTGAGACAGTGGCAGGAACTTTTCTTCAATGAAAGGTATTCATATAGCAACCTCGACGTGGTCCCTGATTTCGTGGCCCTTGCGCAGGCTTATGGAGCGGTGGGTCTCAGGGCGTCGAAACCGAGTGAGGTGGAACCGGTACTTAAGGAAGCCTTCAAGGTGAAAAAGACTGTCTTCATCGATTTCGTCATAGACTGGAAGGAAAAGGTCTATCCCATGGTACCGGCTGGCGCAACGTTGGATGTCATGCTCTTCGAAGAAAAAGAAAAGAAGCCTGAAAGAAAGCTTAAGGCTGTCAAGTAAGGGGGGAAGATGAGGCATACGATTTCCGTTCTCGCTGAAAACAAATTTGGGGTCCTGTCCAGGGTCGCAGCCCTCTTCAGCGGCAGGGGATATAACATTGAGAGCATTTCGTCTGGTCCCACGATAGACCCGCAGATTTCGATCATGACTATAGTTACATCGGGAGACGACTGGGTCATCGAACAGATTACCAAGCAGCTGAACAAGCTCATTGATGTTATCAAACTCGTCGATCTTACTGAGCTTGATCATGTCGAAAGGGAGATGATCCTCCTAAAGGTCTCGCCGCGCAAGGAGAACAAGATAGAAGTCCTGCGAACCGCTGAGATCTTCAGGGGCCGCGTTGTTGATTCCAGCCAGGATACCTATACGATCGAAGTCACGGGCGACGAAAAGAAGATCGACGCTTTCATTGAGCTGATGAGGCCGATGGGAATCAAGGAATTCGTTAGGACCGGAAAGGTAGCCATCGCGCGGGAAATACCCAAGAAGACGAAATAGGCAAGCACGTCCGGAGCGACCTATCAGAAAGTCTTATACGGAAATCCTGGAGGTGCATGAATAAAGTTTATCTTGTGGACGTCACGAATCGTGACGGGGTTCAGACATCGCGCATTTTATTGCCCAAGCTCGCCAAGACGATGCTGAATCTTTATCTTGATGAGATGGGAGTATATCAAAGCGAAATAGGCTTTCCCACACTGAAGCATGAAATCAGCTATATAAATGCCAATCTCGAACTTGCGAAGATCGGTGCGATCAAGAGACTCCGTCTGGAGGGATGGTGCAGGGCTATTCCCGCGGACGTAACCCTTACTTTCAGAAATTGTCCTGACCTGAAGCATGTCAATCTTTCAATGTCTACGTCCGATGTCATGCTGCGGACCAAGTTTATGGGGAAGAGGTCGTGGGATGACATATTAAAGGGTGTATGTGCTTCGATAAGGCTCGCAAGGGAATACGGGGCCGTGACAATCGGAGTAAATGCTGAAGACGGCTCACGGACCGAGCCGGACAGACTTATCGAATACGCCCTTGCCGTTAGGGAGGCGGGGGCGGATAGGTTCAGGTATTCCGACACTCTCGGCTCAGACGATCCCCTTACCATATTCGAAAAAGTCAGGGATCTTGCTCTCGCCACGAAATACCCGGTCGAAATGCATTGCCACAATGACCTTGGCATGGCTGTCGCCGTGTCCCTCGCCGGCGCACAGGGGGCAATAGAGGCCGGCGTCGACTGTTTCATAGATACGACCATCAACGGCTACGGAGAGAGGGCAGGGAACTGCGATCTGGTATCGACAATCCTGGCTCTCAAATTCGCTCACGGTTTCAAGGAAAAGCTGAGACTGGATGAGAACATTGATCTTACCAAGGCATGGAAAGTGGCCCGATACGCTTCATATGCGTTCAATATCCCTGTCCCGATTACTCAGCCCGGCGTTGGAGCCAATGCCTTCGCTCATGAATCAGGCATCCATGCAGACGGCACGCTCAAGGACTGGAGAACCTACGAACTTTACGATCCTGAGGACGTCGGCAGGGGAGAGCCCGAGCGGCTTGAAACCGGACGTATAATAACAACGGGAGAGTATGGAGGCATGAGGGGTTTCAGGCATGTCTACGGCAAGCTTGGCATAGAATTCCATGACGATAGTGATGCGAGAAATGTATTCGAACTCGTGCAGTACGCCAATCTGCACACGCAGAAACCATTGACTGACGATGAATTAAGGCTGATCGCTCGCCACCCGGAGATCGTAAGAAATATTCTCAAGGTCACTCCTGAAGAGCAAAAGAGATAGAACCGATTGAGATTATTCTTAAACAGCCCACGTGGATCCGGCCATCGCCGCTTAGTGGGCAAGCCAAATGATGCTATAATAACGATATTGCTTCCATGACGCAGGCCGACTCTGCAAGTAAAATCAGAAAGGGGTTAAACAGTCGTTTGTCCTAAACATGATCGAAATCGTCCTAATCTCCATATTCATAATCATTAACGGTTTTTTTGCCGCTTCTGAAATTGCAGTTGTTACATCGAGAAGGACCCGCATCAAGCAGATGGTGGACGAGGAGAGGAAAAACGCGAAAATACTGCTCAGCCTTCGCGAAGAGCCCGATCGTTTTCTGGCCACTATCCAGATAGGGATGACTCTGTCAGGAGCACTCGCTTCGGCCATAGGCGGCGCGGCTGCTGTTAAGGAAGTGAAACCGCTTATAAGCACTATCCCCGTAGCGTTCATAGCTGCATCCAGTGAAGCCATATCGATCGGTCTTGTGGTGGTAGTTATAACCTTTTTCTCTCTCATCTTCGGAGAGCTGATTCCAAAGTCCGTTGCGCTGTCCAATCCCGAAGGCATCGCGCTTCATGTTTCACCGTTCATACGCAGATTTTCTACTTTTGCCACTATCTTCGTGAACATTCTGACCTTTACGAGCAATTTCCTCCTGAAACCCTTTGGCAGGCGGGCCTTCAACAAAAGGGCCTTTGTGTCTGAGGAAGAGGTGAAGCTCCTAATCGAAGAAGGAGGTGAACAGGGTGTCTTTGAGCCTGAAGAAAAGGAGCTCATCCATAGCGTGTTCGAATTTACCGATACCTTTGTTCGGGAGGTCATGGTTCCCGCTCCGCGGATGGTCACGATTAGGATCAGAATGACCGAGGACGAGGTAAGAAATATCATTGCCGAGGAGAAGTTTTCGAGATATCCGATGATCGGAAAAGACTTGAACGATATTAGGGGTATCCTTTATGCAAAAGACTTTTATAATCTTTTTTCAACATTGGGCAAGGTCGACATAAGGAAGATTGTAAAGCCGCCGATCTTTGTCCCCGAAACGATGAAAATCAGTATCCTCCTCAGGGAGATGCAGAAAAAAAGGATACATATGGCTGTTGCAATAGACGAATATGGCGCAGTCTCGGGACTTGTCACCCTTGAAGACCTCATAGAAGAGATCGTGGGAGAAATAAGAGACGAAGATGATATCGAAAGTCCGGTCATACGGCTGGGTGATGGCTCGATGATTATCGACGCTTCGATAAGTCTCAGGGACCTCAATGAGGACTATGACCTGGATATCCCGGAAGCTCCTGAATATGAGACTCTAGGCGGGTTTATAGTTACATCCCTTCAGAGGATACCGCAGACAGGGGATTTAGTCGAGACTGACAGCAAACGTCTCAGAATTATACAAATGGTAGGACAGCGCATCGCCAAGGTCAAACTCGAATTGATCGAAAAATCTGAGGCTGAAGATCTCTTGCAATAGACGGGTTTCATTGCTATATTTTAATTCATGTAATTCCAAGGAGGATTAGATGGAAAAGTGGAAGTGTTCAATTTGCGGCTATGTTTATGATCCGCAATACGGGGACCCTGATAATGGCGTAGCTGCGGGGACTGCATTCGAAAATGTCCCTGAAGACTGGGTCTGTCCGGTATGCGGCGCAGGCAAGGATTCATTCGAGAAAGAATAGGAGGCTAATGGATGACCTCTGTAAAAATGGCGATCAAGATGGAAAGGGATGCTGTCGCTTTTTACAAGAAGTGCGCTAAAAAAACGAACAGCCCGGTCGGCAAAAAAATGTTTTTAAGCATTGCGGCGGATGAACAATATCACCTCGTTTGTGCGACCAACGTTCTTAAAGGGATGGCGTTTGAGCCGTCAAAGACGACGCCGAAACAGGACATGAAAAGCATTTACGAACAGAATAAAGACGTGGTTATGAAGAAGGTTGATGCTACTACGGACGACGTGGAGGCCCTTGAGATCGCCATGAAGATGGAGAAAGAGGGCGCCGAGTTTTATCTGAAGGCTGCGGCCGAAGCTGCTTCTCCCGTCGAGAAAGCCCTTTTCGAGTGCCTGGCAAAAGATGAAGGAGAGCATTTCCTGATCTTCCAGAATACCTGCTCGCTGCTTAACGATTCCAGCAACTGGTTTATGTGGCAAGAGCACGTTATTTATGAGGGCTAGAAAATTAATAACATGGAATAACAAAGAAAGGGGCTTTCGAGCCCCTTTCTCATATTTATAAATCAAAGTCTGATATCTACTTTAGTCCCAACACATCTTGCATGTCGTATAGTCCGGGCTTTTGATCGGCCAACCACAGAGCTGCCCTGAGAGCGCCGCGTGCAAATGTATCTCTACTGGATGCCTTGTGTGTAATTTCTATACGCTCACCAAGTCCGCCAAAAAGCACAGTGTGATCACCTACGATGTCGCCAGCCCTGACGGTCTGGATGCCGATCTCCTTTTTGGTTCTTTCGCCGATTATTCCTTTTCTGGCATAGACAGCCACGTCATCTAGATTGCGGTCGACAGCTTCGGCGATTACCTGGGCCATCTTGAGGGCCGTTCCGCTCGGCGCATCTTTCTTAAGCCTGTGGTGTGCCTCGACAATCTCGATATCATAGTCGTCCCCGAGGACCTTTGCGACGTCCTTCAGCACCTTGAAAATAAGATTCACGCCGACGCTCATATTCGGCGCCAACACCACCGGGACCTCCGACGCATATTTTCCGATAGTGTCTATCTGTTGTTGTGAGAGGCCTGTGGTCCCTATAATCATGGACTTCTTCTTGGAAGCAGCTAATTGTATATTGTTGAGTGTCGACTCAGGCATGGTGAAATCAATGATGACATCTCCGGAATCTATAACCGCCTCGAGATTGTCGACGAGTGGTATGTTACACTCCCCGCAGCCAGACATGAGCCCGATGTCTTTTCCTGCTGAAGCATGTCCTTTTCTCTCAAAAGCGCCGGCGAGTTGAAGCCCCGGGTAATTCATTGAAAGCGCGACTATCCTGCTCCCCATTCTTCCTGTTGCCCCGGCCACAATGATTCTTGTCATTTCTCCCTCCTGTCTACTTCTTCTTTTTCTTCTTCGGTACTTGAGTGGTCCACATTCTCTCCAGGTATTTTATAATCTTCCATGGCCCATTTGCCAAGGTCAATCATCTTGCATCTTTCGCAACAGAAAGGCCGCCAAGGGTTTTCTTCCCAAGTACTCTTTTGCTTGCAGAAAGGACATGATACTAACATATTATCTCCTGATTTGGCTCCTAACTTGGCCCTTCAATTCGCGATCATCAATTTCTGGTGAACCTGATTTTGTCCTTGAGACCATCCGACATAACGATCTTGCCCTTGCAATCTATAAACATGACATCAAATCCGAGCTTCTTTGCAACGGCCAGGCCCTTTTCAGGCCCGAGTACGAACAGCTTGGAAAAGCTATCCGCAGTTGTATTATCTTCAGCTACTATTGTGACGCTTCCGCACTGACGAGAAGGATAACCAGTCTTCGGGTCAAGAAGATGATGATATCGCACGCCGTCCTTTTCGAAATATCTAATGTAATCGCCTGATGTCGAGAGGGCCTTGTCGGATAGTTCGACGGTTGCGATGACTTCATCATTAGTACCTTTCTGCCTTGGGTTCTGC
>PMYY01000185.1:414-7132 GCA_003170655.1 Nitrospiraceae bacterium | reverse complement strand
GGAAACCCCTCTGGCGGAAGTCAGCAATACTGTTCGGCTGGCGTATGTGGATGTAGCACTATATTTGAGCCGTTTTGATAGCTCTTATATAAAACCATATATTTTTAGGAACGGTTGAAAAGATAAACACAATATTATGCAGAGGTGAAAGAGAAAGTAGACCCTATGATTTTTGTAGCAACGCGATAGAGAGATATAATATTATTTCTTTGAATAGTGCCCACTACTACTGTCTGAGCTGTGTACACTTGATCATGTCGAGTTTCTGAAACCTCATGCAGTTGTTGCAGGAGATGCAGTCGGCGCGCTCTTTGCCCTGCATGAACTTGAGCGGCAGGTCGGGCTCACGTATTAGCGGGCGCGAGAAGGATATGAGCTCGGCATCTTCTTTTTGGAGAATGTCTTCCGCGATACTTCTCGTTCGGATTCCTCCCACCAATATAACAGGGATGACGAGTTCGCGCGCGAAAAGACCCGCAGCTTTCCTGAAATATGCCTCCTGCTCCTCTTTCTCTATATTAGGCCGGACGGTCATTTTCCCGGACTCGAACATTCCGCCGCTGATCTCGATTGCGCTTATGCCGATTATCTGCAGTCTTTTTGCAATCCGCAGGCTCGCAGCAGGTGTGAGGCCGCCTTCGATAAAATCATCAACATTCATCTTGACCATGATCGGGAATGCGCTTACAACTTCTTTCCTCATGGCTTCGTATATCTCTTCTATGAAATGAAACCGACGCTCTTCATCACCTCCCCAGTAGTCATCGCGCCTGTTCGTGTGGGGCGATAGGAACTCGTTTACTAAATAGCCGTGTGCTGCATGGATCTGGACCCCATCAAATCCGGCGTATAAAGCCCTTCGCGCAGCATCTGCGAAGGCATCGATAAGGTCCCATATTTCAGCGTCGTCCATTGCCCGTGGAGTGATCCTTGTCGAAGGGTCGTATACCGCAGAAGGCGCCATTGGCTGCGCCCCGCCCAGCAGGGAGGGGAAGCATTGCCTGCCGCCGTGAGAGAGCTGTATGCTGATCGTCCCGCTGAGTCTATGCACCGCATCGGTGAGGTCTCTTAATCTGTCGATGTAATGATCGTTGTGAATGCAGATAGCCTGCGGGACGGACCTGCCGGATGGATGGACAAGCGCATTTCCGGTGATGATAAGTCCAACTCCGCCTTGGGCCAGCTCTTTATAAAGATCGAGNNATCAGTCCGACTCCGCCTTGGGTCAGGTCTTTATAAAGATCGATAAGGGAATCCGTGACGAAGCCGTCGACATCGGCCCTTTTCTCGTATGTGGCAGAGCGGACCATGCGGTTCTTGAGGCTGACTCCGGCAAAAGAGATTGGATCGAACAATTTCATGATTGTTATTTGCCTCCGAGTGAGGCAGCGAGTTTTATCGCCTCGATTAAGCTCGACGGATCGGCAATGCCTTTCCATGCAATATCGTAAGCCGTACCATGATCGGGAGAAGTCCTGACAAAAGGCAAGCCTACGGTCATATTGACTCCCTTATCGAATGCGATCATCTTAAGCGGTATCAAGCCCTGGTCGTGGTACATGCATACCACGATATCGAATTCGCCCTTATAAGCCTTGTGAAATAAGGCGTCGGCAGGATATGGACCGGAGACCGGAATGCCCATGCCCCGGACGTCTTCGACCGCCGGAGCGATCTCAAGTTTTTCCTCATTGCCGAAGATCCCTGCTTCGCCAGAGTGTGGGTTGAGCCCTGCTACAGCAATCCTGGGCTCTTTGATGTCCATCAGGTCGCACGCTTTTTTTGCAAGTATTATCGTCTTGACGATCCTCTCTCTAGTAACCAAATCAGGCACATTTCTCAATGCCGTATGAATTGTAGCGAGGATTACCTTGAGCGGCCCGCCGCATAGGATCATTGCATAATCACTGGTGCCGGTCAGTTCGGCAAGCATCTCGGTATGTCCGGGCCAAGTGAAGCCGGCCATCTTGAGCGATTCCTTGGATATCGGTGCGGTGACTATTGCATCTACGACCTTAAGCATGGCGAGTTCCGCTGCTTTCTTAATGTATGTGACGCATTCCCTGCCGCCTTCGATAGTGGAAATCCCCTTGGCGAAATCGCAATTCTTTATCGCTCCCGTATTGAGGACATCATGTGTGCGAGCGGCGAAGGGAATGCTCATCTTTTCGGCGGCCTCTTCGATGACCACGCGGGAGCCGATTATCAGCGGTCTGCAGATTTCCGTTACTTCGCGGGATAAGAGCGACTTGAGAACTATCTCCGGGCCTATGCCGGCTGGTTCGCCGAGCGTTATCGCTATTTTCTTTAGTTGTGACATGGTGTTGAGCACGTTTATCGTGACTTTCATTATAGCCATTACGCTTCTTTTTTGTCTCGTGCCCGGTTCAGTTAGGGATGTCTTTATGCTTATGGTAAAATTAAGAAGAACGACCTTGGGAACCGCCCGATGATAATAAAACATGACAGCAAGATGATTGCATGGCTTCTCGAAAAAAGGCAGAGGATTGTTATCGCCGGTATCCTTGCCATTGTCTCGCCTCTTTTAGCGCTTTCGCTATATATTTATTTACATGTAAATTCCGAATTTCAACGTATCATTGTTTCAGAAAACAAGACTCTGCTCGACTTGACGGCTTACCACCTTGAGGAAAAGATAAATACTGAGATCTCTAATGCAAAAACCTTTGCGGACAGGCCGCTCCTCATAAAGGCCCTCAAGTCAAGTGATCCGAAGGCCCTGATCGGCCATCTTAAGAACTTCATCGGCAATTCACTGTCGATCGAGAAGGTGATCATAACTGATCCGCTGGGAATCGGGATTGCCGTGTATCCGGAGGACGCACCTGTCATCGGCCTCGACTTTTCGGAGAAAGACTGGTATCGTGGGGTCTCGGCACTATGGAGGCCGTACGTATCGGATTTCTTTCTGAGGGCTGCTGAACCGCCAAGGTATCTCTTTGCGATAGCCATCCCCGTTAAGGAAGAGGACGGAAACATTCTGGGTATCATGGTTATTCACCCGAAAGAGGATTATTTCGAGGGCGTGGTGAGCGGAATGCGCATAGGAAGCGGGTTCATCTATGTGGTCGATAAGAATGGTCATCTCATTTATCACCCGGCATATAAAATGGACAGGATATACGATTTCTCGGGTGTGCCCGTCGTGGAGAAGGTCAGGAGGGCCCTTTCCGGCGTTGAGAGGGGCATTGACCCTGTCGGCAAAGAAGCGGTAATTTCTGCATTCCGGCCGATGAAATGGGAATGGGGCATTATTATACAAAGGCCGGAGAAGGAGGTCCTCAGGCCTGTCAGATCTATTTTAATTGGGCTTCTTATTTTTACCGGAATCGCCGTATTTATAGGAGTAGTTATTGCGTACGACGGAATGCAGCTCCTCTATTCGGTCCGGTCGCTCTCGGTTAGACTGCAGGAACAGGAAAAGATTGAAAAGGAGATTAACGCTCAGCTTAAGGTGGAACTTGACGAGCGCGGACTGGCCGAAGAAAAATTGGAAAGGACTCTGATCGATCTGGAGCGCTCAAATAAGGAGTTGGAACAGTTCGCCTATGTCGCTTCTCATGATCTGCAGGAGCCGCTTAGGAAAGTGGGGAGCTTCACCGAACTTCTCGAGCGCAGGTATAAAGATCAGATGGGTCCCGATGCCGACCGTTACATCGGCTATATTGTAGACGGCGCTAAAAGGATGAGCATGTTGATCAATGATCTTCTTACCTTTTCGCGCATCGGTACTCATGCCGAACAATTTGCGAAGACCAATTTGAATACCGTCCTCCATCGGACTCTCGACGATTTACAATATCGCATTCGAGAGAGCGGTGCTAACATAACATCTGATGACTTACCTGTCCTGATGGCCGACGAAACACAGATTGGTCTGGTTTTTCAAAATCTGATAAGCAATGCAATGAAATTCTGTCGGGACGCACCGTCCCGGGTACATGTCTCTGCCAGACACGAGAAAGGAGTCTGGATTTTTTCGGTCAGCGACAACGGCATCGGGATAGAGCCTGATTATTTCGACCGTATTTTCGTGATGTTCCAGCGGCTTCACGCAAAAGGTGAATATAAGGGCACCGGAATCGGACTTGCCATTTGCAAAAAGATAGTGGAGAGGCACGGAGGAAGAATCTGGGTGGAATCTTCGTTTGGCAAAGGTTCAACGTTTTATTTTACAATAGCTGAAGACCTGAGAGAGGTGGTGGAAACATGAGTCCTGTGAAGGCTGTTCAAGTCCTCCTGGTAGAGGACGATCCTGCCGATGTCGAATTGACGCGTGAGGGCCTTAAAGATTCCAAGATGCATATAAATATTAATGTTGTCGATGATGGCGTCAAGGCTATGCAGTATCTCAAGAAAGAAGCGCCGTATTCCGATGTCGTGAGGCCGGACCTGATAATACTCGATCTGAATATGCCAAAAAAAGACGGACGTGCAGTGCTTCAGGAGATCAAGAGCAACGAAGACCTCAAATGCATTCCCGTTGTAGTGCTCACTACCTCGCAGGATGCCTGGGATATTCAGAAATGTTATGAGATGGGCGCCAACTGCTGGATAACGAAGCCTATCGGATTAGAGGAGTTCATCAAGATCGTAGGCACTGTCCAGGACTTCTGGTTCACCGTGGTGAAGCTTCCTATTCAACGGTCGTGCATTCCGGAGTCGAATAAGTAGACATAAGGTTTGGTGAGCATGTTAATGGCCGATGATGAAAGAAAGATTAAAGATCAAATGCCTGCAAGCACAAATCACATGATCAGGGTTTTGCTCGTTGAGGACGATAGGACGGATGCTTACTTGATACAGGAGCTGTTGTCGGAAGCCGGAGTGCGGCTCGATGTGCGTCATGCAGACAAGATCTCATCTGCGCTTGAATGTCTTGAAGAGGAGAGGTTCGATGTCATTCTTACCGACCTCGGCCTGCCTGACAGCCAGGGTTTCGAGACGTTTTGCAAGGTCCATGACAGAGCTCCGGATACCCCCATAATCGTGCTGACAGGGCTCGTTGACGAAGAGTTTGCAATGAATGCCGTGCAGAAGGGCGCTCAGGACTATCTCGTGAAAGGGCGAGTAGACGCGGTCTCATTGTCGAAATCCATACGGTATTCCATTGAGCGGCATAAGTTGCTTGCCGAGCGTGAATGCAGACTCAAGGAGATAGCTAAACTCGAGAGGGAGAGGAACAACCTTCTTTCGATGCTGGCTCACGATATGAAGAATTCGATAGTCCCTTCGATACAACTTCTATCTAATATGTCTTCGGGCAAAACCGAAGATATGCATTCGAATCTTTCATTGGTGCTTGACGAGCTTAATAACGTAAATTACTTGGCTACGAATTTCCTGGAGTTTGCGAGGGTGGACCTGAAGGAGTATGCCCCGGTGCCTTGCAGATTCGAGATAGCACCGATGATAGAGAAGCAGATCGAGATAGCGAAAGTGAAGGCTGCCCATAAGGGCCTCAATGTATCGCTCGAATTGCTGGAGAAGGACCTGTCGGTGATCACGGCCGACAAGGACATGATAAACAGGGTAATCGCCAATCTTCTGGATAATGCGATAAAGTATACGGGAGTCGACGGAGCGGTCACCGTCAGGATAGCCGATAGGGATCGCTACATAATGGTCCAGGTCGGGGATACCGGTCCGGGAATCCCCGCTGAATATATTCCTTTCTTGTTCGACGCCTTCTATCGTGCGAACGGTGAGCAGAGGGGGTCCGGACTTGGATTAGCCATAGCCAAGACGATCGTCGAAGCGCATGGAGGAAATATCTGGGTCGATAGTGCACAGGGTAAAGGGAGCACGTTCAGCTTTACNNAATTACTTCCATCCTGCCGTATCTTTTTCCCCAAGAGTTCTAACTCCGCTAATGTCTGTTTCCGTGGAGAGTATGGGTACGTTACTCCTTCATAGAAATTGCGATTCTTTTTCTTTTCATATCCACTTCCAGCACGGTCACTATGACCTTCTGATGCACCTTGACTACTTCATTGGGGTCTTTCACATAGCGGTTCGCCAGTTGGCTTATATGCACCAGCCCATCTTGGTGGACCCCGACATCAACGAAGGCACCGAAGGCGGTAATATTGGTAACGATCCCCGGAAGTTTCATTCCGATTTGCAGGTCTTCCATCTTTTCGACACCATCCGTAAAGCTGAAGGTCTCGAAGCTCTCACGGGGGTCGCGGCCCGGTTTGGCGAGTTCCTTAATTATATCGTTAAGCGTGGGAAGACCGACACTATCAGTGACATACTTTGAGAGGTCGATCAGGCTCCTTAATCCGTCTTTTAACACAAGATCGCTGACAGAGCAGTTGAGGTCTTTTGCCATCGTATCTACGATGTGATAACTTTCGGGATGCACTGAGCTTGCATCCAGGGGATTTTCGCCATCACCTATGCGAAGAAAGCCGGCCGACTGCTCGAACGCTTTAGGCCCGAGCTTTGGGACCTTGCGAAGATTAGCCCTGTACCTGAAGGGGCCGTTTTCATTCCTATGGCGTACGATGTTGCCTGCAAGCTGAGGCCCCAGACCGGAGACATACATTAGCAGCTCTTTACTTGCCGTATTAACTTCAACACCCACGGCATTGACGCAGCTCATGACCACATCGTCAAGGCTTCTCCTGAGGATGCCCTGGTCCACATCATGCTGGTACTGGCCGACACCGATGGATTTCGCATCAATCTTTAC
>PMYY01000185.1:0-360 GCA_003170655.1 Nitrospiraceae bacterium | reverse complement strand
GAGATTGAGCTTCTTTATGAATGCCTCTGTTTCACGGCCTGCCGTGCCGTTGCCGATAGCTATCGCTTCAATGTCGAAGCGTGCACATAGGTCGGTTATCTTTTCGGATGCCTTGGCAGTCCCGCCTTCGGACAGGATGAAGATCGTGTCGTTGTGCAGCAGCTTTCCCTGCCGGTCCAGACAGACCACCTTGCATCCTGTACGGAAGCCGGGATCGATCGCTAGAACGCTCTTTTGTCCGAGGGGCGGCGAAAGCAGGAGCTGGCGGAGGTTTTTTGCGAATACGCCGATCGCTTCTTCATCGGCACGCCTCCTGGTTACAAGTCTCATCTCGGTCTCCATAGAGAGCGATAGGAGTCT
>PMYY01000180.1:22508-33973 GCA_003170655.1 Nitrospiraceae bacterium | reverse complement strand
CTGTGCCCCAGGATGGAGACCTACTATCAATTCCCCATCTCCGATGTTATTTGCTTTCAGAAAGTGACGAGCTTCTTCGTCTTCCTCTCTATCCAGAAACAGCTCAAGCGATTCATCTTCTTGAACCACGCCAACCGCTGCAAGCATGCGGAATCTATTTTCTATGCAGTGCACTGCCGGGTCAGCCTCAACTGTATTTGTCAAAATAAAATCCATGTCTTTGCTCTGTCCTTTAAAGCCTGTGATTTCAGATGAACCCGTCAGAAAGCAAATAGGCCATATGATGCGGTCTGAAGCATGGAAAATAAAGACCTTATCAAGACGCTTCTTTATCAATGATTCGACAAGCAACGGCAACCTGAAAAAACCGCCCATGCCACGGCGGAATGTAAATATCTCGCTGATTGCCGGATTATCCTTCAGGATCTCGGCTCCAGCCGGATTCGTCAAAACGCCGATATACCCTTCGGGATATTTTTTTCTTAATGCCGAAATGGCAGGCGTTCCCCATAATGTATCACCGATGCCCGTCGTACTCACCACCAGAAACCTGCCGGAGGTCACCGCAGCAACCGGCCTTTTGCGCAGCCTGCTGCATATTGTTATCAGCGTTCTTATTAACCTGACCTTAATCTTGTTGGTCTTTTCTGCCATTATCTTTTTATTGCCTAGTACAAATATCGCAGCCTAATTGTTCGCGCCGTGTATTTATAGATTGTAAACATAGCCGGATCATTAGGTATGACTTAAATGTTACAAAGATGCGCCTCAGTTTGTCCATACCTCGTAACAGTTAAATCCGCATTCGTCAGAGGACCGGTTGAAAATGCAAACGTTTGACTTTTATAATAACCATGGTTGAGATCATTCACACGGTCTTATCGTAGCCAACAGCAATAAAGGAAATAACCTAACAGATAATGGTCTTCAGCTCGCTCCTGTTTCTATTTCTGTTTCTCCCCCTCATCCTTACAGTCTATTTCCTACTGAAGAGGCAATGGCGCAATGCCTTCTTGTTCGTTTCGAGCGTCTTGTTCTACATGTGGGGAGAAGGTACGTATGTTGCGATCCTCATCCTATGTGTGATCTTCAATTACTATGTTGCGCTCTTCATTGAAAAGGCAGGGGCTGTCTCCCAAGCAAAGTCACGCAATCTTGTCTCTGTCGCCATTGCATTTAACCTGGTCCTGCTTATAATTTGTAAATATGCCAATTTTTTTGTAGACCAGTTAAACTTTAGTCTGCATTTATTTTCGGAAAAGTCGTTGCACCTCGCTAAGATCCACCTTCCTATCGGCATCTCCTTTTTTACTTTTCAGGCCATTTCATATGTTGTCGATGTCTATCGCAAAGATGTGAAGGCAACTCGCAGTCTCATTAATTTCGCGGCATACAAGTCTTTTTTTCCGCAGCTCATCGCGGGTCCGATCGTGAGATATCGAGATATAGCGTTACAGATGACATCGCGTCGCGTCACACCAGAGCTTTTTGTCTCAGGGATTAATCGGTTCATTGTCGGCCTTGGGAAAAAGGTCCTCATCGCAAATACGGTTGCTGCCACGGCTGATATTATTTTTTCGGTGCCTCCCAGTGAATTGTCCTTCGGAGCCTCCTGGCTTGGGCTCACCTGTTACACCCTGCAGATATACTTCGACTTCTCTGGATATTCCGACATGGCGATAGGCATGGGAAGGATGTTTGGCTTCCAGTTTCTAGAAAACTTCAATTATCCCTATACAGCTGTATCGATCCAGGATTTTTGGAGACGGTGGCATATTTCACTCTCGACCTGGTTTAGAGATTATCTCTATATCCCTCTTGGTGGAAGCAAGCACTCAACTGCGCATACTTACGGCAATCTGATCATTGTCTTTTTCTTGTGCGGATTCTGGCATGGGGCTAGCTGGACATTTGTCGTATGGGGGCTATGGCACGGCCTTTTCCTCGTTGTCGAAAGACTGAGAAACAAGGCATTCATGAAGCTTATAGAAGGGCCGCTTTCCCATCTCTATGTGCTATCGGTCGTTATGATAGGGTGGGTGTTCTTCAGGGCTGAATCTCTCGATTATGCCCTGAATTACCTTAAGGCCCTCTCAGGACTTTCAGTTGCAAGTACAATCCCCCTATCGGCATATGCCGTAAATACGACGGAACTTATTTTGGCCTCAATTGTGGGCATTGTCGGCTCTACCCCAATCGCAAAGAGACTTCCGATACTAGCCAAGGGTCTCATCTCAAGAGAGTCAACTACGTACAGCGCAAACGCGCTTATTGCTGGAACACACGGGATCATGCTCGCCGCAGTATTTTTACTGTCAGTGGTCAGCCTGGCCGGCGGTTCCTATAATCCGTTCATCTATTTCAGATTTTAATTATGAATAAAGAGATGATAACTCTAAATAGACGAATCCTTAGCTATGCTGTTATCTTGCTCTTTTTCTCTGTCTTATGGTTGCCTTTGCTGCAGATGGCATTCTCATTTCTTCCTGAAATCAAACTTACTGAAAACAGATTCCTGGCTGCTAAACCAGATATTCGTAAATTCACAATACATAAGCCTGTGTTTCAAAAAGAATTGGAGAAGTATTTCTCTGACAACTTCGGTTGTCGGAGCTTGCTGATTTATTTGAATAATTATCTAAGGGTCATGCATCTAAACGTCTCGCCCAACCCCAATATTGCCATCGGAAAGCAGGGGTGGCTTTATTATGATGACGCCCGCAATAATGATACGCCTTTCAAGGACTACATGGGGTTGGCATGGTATAAAGAAATCCAGCTTAATAAGATCTTGACAAACCTCAATGCCGTCAACAGAGAACTGACCAAGAGGGGCATGACCTTTTTGCTTGTCATAGCACCGAACAAACAGACCATCTATCCGGAATACTTGCCTGATTCGATAAAGAAGTACAGGCTGAGGACAAAGGCTGACCAGTTAATGGAGCACCTGCACACCCATCTGCCTGAACTACATGCAGTTGATTTGCGATCCGCGCTATTAAAGGCAAAGGAATCAGCTAAGCACCCTCTTTATTCAAAAACAGACTCTCATTGGAATGCTTACGGAGGGTATATAGCTTCTTTGGAAATAGTGCGCACGCTCCCGCAACGGCACGCTCAAATAAAGCCGCTTGCGATACCTGATCCGGAAATACAGGAATCCAACAGACGAGGTGGGGACATCGCTGCCATGCTGTCAATGTCACAAGTGATGGAGGATACAGAAGTAAGTTTATCCTGGAAAAATATACCCACACCACTTCCCTTCAATCCAGTGTACGTTGCGGAGAAAGGGAAAGAGTCAGCCGGTTTCATTATGAACAATTCCAAACTTCCTAATCTGTTAATGCTCCAGGATTCGTTCGGGAGTGCGCTCATTCCCTCTCTCTCCTGGTGTTTCTCCCGAAGCGTATTTGTATGGACCCATTCAATCGATCGGGCAGTTGTTGAACAGGAAAAGCCTGACATCATCATTCTAGAGATCGTCGAGAGAAACCTGGACCGTCTGCTCGGCGATGATCTATATGAATAATAATATTTATCAACTTGAGCTTTCTGGGCACTATTACACATATCATATCCCCCAGCATGTTCAGCCTTATCACAGAATCCTTTATATATCATTTCCTCAATATGATCCAACTGATTGCAGCCGGAGGACGGTCCTATCAATTTCATTTTGAATCATCGCTGCGCTCCGTTTTCTCGCTGAGCTTCGTCGAAATAAGCCGGATGACCTCTGCAGGCTTAATTGCTTCGAGACATCTTCTCACCTCAACCCCATCGCTTTCGCATTTCTGGCATACTTTGCATCCCAGCTTTTTGATAAGAGTGGCATGCCCTTCGCCCCATGGTCTCCATTGCTCCTCGCCACTCGGACCGAAGAGAGCTATCACAGGGGTGTTAAGCGCGGCGGCAATATGCATAGGTGCGGAATCAACCCCAATAAACAGATCACACCTCGCTGCAACAGCCGCAAGTTGCTTTATGGTCGTTTTGCCGCACAAATCTATTAATTTTGAGTTGTCCTTCACAAGAGAAAGAATATTCACCGCTTTTTCCATTTCCCGCCCGGAAGGAGATGAAGTCACTATTACCCTGGCATTATTTTCTATTAGCCAGTTTATTACTTGGGCCATATACTCATCCCTCCAGCATTTAAACAGCCATCGTGAAGTCGGGTGTATATGGACTACGGTATCGGCCTTATTTATCGAATGCTTTTTGAAAATATCATTCGCAAATTCCTTTGCAGCATTGGGCAAGAAAAAATCTACAGTGAGATCTTCCGTGGTCATGCCGAATTGCTTAACCATATTAAAATTTTGCAGAACCATATGCTGACTGCCGTCTTTCTCGGCACGATGGGTATATAAATATCTTTTCCCTGCAAAACCGCCGTCATGATTATAGGCAATTCGGTAGCGTGCACCTGACACAAGGCTCAATATTGCGGCCCTATCTCCGCTGGTAAGGTCAACTGTCATATCAAAGTTCCTTGAACGGACCATACTCAAAAATGAAAACTCTTTTATGCATTTTATTAGTAGTGATGTTGACTTAACACTCCTGTCGAAAACGATGATTTCATCGATCAGGGGATTGCCTGCCAGCACATCTTCAGTCCCGGAATTGACCAAGGCTGAGATTTGCGCGCCGGGAAACGTCTCGCGCAGCGCCCTGAAGACAGGTACGGTCAGGAGCACATCGCCGATATGACGAAGCTTTATTACAAGGATATTCTTTACGTCTTTGAATTCATTCATTATCAAACAGCTCACGATAGAGGGCTTCTATTTTGTCGAGCATATGCTCAATAGAATGTTTTTCTACAACAAGCCTTCTTCCGTTCTCTCCAAAAACTTCTCCTAACTCAGGACGCTGATAAAGCACAGCCACCTTTTCCGCTATCCGGTTGGGGTTTTCAGATTCTATTAAGTATCCGGTTGTGTTGTCCATAATAATCTCTTTGATTGCCCCAGCATCGGACGCTACAACCGGTCTCTTCATTGCAAGCGCCTGGAGTAAGGATTGGGGTATTCCTTCTCCAGCGTAAGACGGATGAACGATGACATCGAGTGAGGCCATTATTTCAGGTATGTCTTCTCTATGCCCAAGCAAAGAGACTCTATCCTGCAATAACATATCCCTTACAATCCCCTCAATATTCTCACGCTGTGGCCCTTCACCAACGATATAAAAATGTGCATTCGGAATATGTTTTACAATATCAGGAATGGCTCTCAATAGAAAAACATGCCCCTTCCAGCTTCGCAGCACGCCGACCATACCGACAGCAAAACTATCCGACCTAAACGCAGGCTCTACTTTGTCCGGATTAAATCTGCAAATATCTATTCCTGTCGGGATCGCATATATCTTGGAATCCCTGAAGCCGTTAAAGCGAATCATTCGCTGCCGGATCTCCTCACCGGTCGTCATGACGGCATCGGGCAGCAGATCATAAATTACGCGACTCGGGAAGGAACGGCTGATAGGGGTGGAAAGATGCCTGGTCCTTATTATTTTCGGTCTGGTCCTGGATAGTTTAGCGGCCATACTTGATACCCAACTATCCGATGAACTGTGAGTATTAATGATATCAGGCTTAATTCCATCTATCATCGATACCGCGCTAAATACGGAAAAGGGATTTTTTTTCCGAAATTCGGACGGAAGAACCTGCAACCCTGCGTCCTGGGCCCGTCTAAATATATTGCTGTTGACCGGAGCTGCGACTATGATGCGATGCCCCCGCCGTGCCATGCCGGCGGATTCATTAACTATTCTTATCTCTTGCCCTCCCCAACCCATCGAAGATTCAGTATGCAGTATGGTTAACACGTAATATTTTAACTTATCAGATATGGTTTTTCCCAAAAGAAGGACGAAAGTTGTAATTTGAAGCGGCGAATCAAAATCCATATGTCCAGTTCATGCAGACGTTCTGAGGTTGAGCCTTCCGGCTTGCCCTATCATGTTGAACAGGCCTATTGGATCTGTGTCTCGAGCCCCTCCTGAATACTGACTATCACCAGGAGAGATGTCTCCTCATGTTGTACGATCACCCCGTTCAGCGTCCTGCCAGCTTGTCATCATATCTATGGCCGCTATAACGTTGTCCACAGTTATCGATTTGGCATCGCAATCCGGCTGTCTCAATACTAAATGCTGTTCCCCATAGGGACGCCAAACCAAGGGATTAGCCTCTCCGAAAAGACTGATTACCATTGGCCCAGCTGCAGCGCCGATATGGCTTGAGCCTCCCTCGCCGGTAATAAGTAGATTGCTCATCGAAACTATAGCTGCGAAATCCATAACACTTGCCGTTTTATAATAATACGAGCCCTCGCCTATTTCCCTGCGAATTGCTGATGACTTCTCCTCGTCGGAGGAGACTCCGGTAATTATGCATCTGCACTGATATCTGTCAATGAGATATTTCCCTAGTTCCACGAAGCTGCCGGTTCTCCATGTCGATTTTTCCCTGTTGCTGCTGATATTGAAAACAACCAATCTTTCCTTCTGCTTTACTCCGTTCGCCATAAGAAAATCGACTGCTGAAGCTATGAACCGGTCCGGGATAGTAAGGCTAATATCTCTAATTTCTTTCTTCACACCGACAGCATGCAGAAGATGCAGGCATGCGTCAGCCTGATGGTGCGCCGAGAATTCTATCGGTTGAACAGGAAGATTATAAAACCTATCCCTAAAGCATCCCTTAAGCGACTTGTAGCCTGTTCGGTATTTCGCGCCGCTAAGGAGTGCGGCAGTTGCAAGAAAGGTTGAAAATCCGCCTTTTACACCTATTGCCAGATCAAAATCAGCACCTTGGAGGGTTCGCATTATGTTGGTAATCGTGTTTCTCAGTATTCCGGAGCCCCTCTTATAAATCAGCACCCTGTCAATGTATGGTTGGCATTGAATCACTTCTGCATTCGTATTTTCAGCGAGTACCGTAATTGTTGCTTCGGGAAATTCATTTCTCAACGTCCTGACGAGAGGTATTGTATAGATCATATCGCCTATCCTGTTCATCCTGATAACAAGAATGCTTTTTATGTCTTCCTTGCGGAATTTAGTCGATCGGATAAGACTTCGGAATAGTCTAAATAACATGCCCGTCACCGTGCTTCCTTTCTGCAGACACGTCGTATAATGCCAATGAAGGCAGATGCCGACTTTTCTATAGATAATTGCTCCGCTTTTGCCCTCGCCCTCATCCCGATGACTTGGGCGTTCGCAAAGGCCATGACAATCTCGCCTGCCAGCTCCGAAGAATCTGTTATGGAGGCCGTTACAAAGCCTTCCTTTCCTTCTTCGATAATTTCTGCAGCGCCGTTGTTCCGGGTGGTTACCACGGGCAGGCCGGACGCCATAGCTTCGAGACAGGCATTGCTGAAAGGGTCATAAATAGTTGGCAAAACAAAAATATCGGCAGCGGCATAAAACTTTTCGATGCCGGACTGCGGCCCGAGGAAGATAATATCGCCTTCAACACCGAAGCGCTTTGCCGTCTGCCGGTACAGATCGGTGTCGCCTTTACCAACGACAATCGTAACAAGTCTTTCGCCATGGAGAGATTTCTTCACATTCGGCAGTGAACGGATCAGCGTTTCGAGTCCCTTGCGCCTGAACCCCGACCCGACAAACAGTATGACCTTGTCATGGTCTCCTAATCCTACGGCCTGTCGCATTCCGGGACGCCATCTTCCGCGATTGACAGGTGAATATCTATTCAGATCGACGCCGTTGTAAGCCACAGTTATCTTATCTTCGGAAGTGCCGTAATATCTCCTTATCTGTTCTTTCACCATGTTCGAATTGACTACAATGAGGGGCGTATTTTCAAAAATATATTTTTCAATCGAGAGGGTATAGCGATGCAGAGGATTGATGCTGAACGAAAGCCGCTTATATGAGTGTTCGATTTCGCTTCTTATTTCAAGCCACGCCTTGTGGCAGCCGTCGCCGGCACGGTATACGTCCTGGTATTCCGTACGCTCAAAGCTGACTATGCAATCGAACCTGTCGCGCATCAATGCCTTCGCTGAATTCTTACTGAATGAAAGGACCGAAAGAAACGACGTTACCGGAATGATTTCGACTTTATGGAACGTGAAACCTGATTCGTTCGTCCAATGATTGGCTAATACATGCAGATCATGTCCCTCTTTTCTAAGTTCGCCGAGAAGGGTCCTTAGGTACTGCTCCGCCCCGCCGTGAAGGGAAAAGCGTTTTTTAACAAAGGCAATCCGCATTTTTTCTATAGTTTCTTCCTTGTAAATAGAAACGTCCCCTAATGAAAAAGCGTTCTCAAGTCCATTAGGGGACGCCTTAATGTTATGCTACTGCTGCTTTTTTTGCCTTCTCTTTCTGTTTTGCAATCCTTATCTGTTCGGCATTGAAGGTGCCGCCGATAGCCTGCACGGGGCACTTGATTGCGCAGATTCCGCAGCCGATGCATTTTCCCTGGTTGATCACATGCTTCTTTTTGTTCTCACCGGTAATAGCTTCTACGGGACACGCTTTGGCGCATATCTGGCATCCGATGCAGTTATCGAGCACTGATGCCTTTGTCCGCGGCGCGATAAAGTCCTCAATGGCATTAGTCGGGCATTTAGCCACGCAGAGCCCGCAAACCCGGCATTTGTCCATGTCGATCCTTGCAAGATTCTTATCAATTTTAGGGGCGTCAAACGGACAGACCTTCACGCACATCCCGCAGGCTATGCACCCGACCTTGCAGGCTTTACGGACATCGGCCCCCTTGTCCCGTGAGTGGCAGGAAACCAGTACGGCCTTCGCCGCAGGCAGCACTTCGATCACTTTCTTTGGGCAGGCAGCTTCGCACTTCCTGCATGCGGTGCATTTATCCTTATCGATAATTGGTAGATTGTCGCTGCCCATCTTGATTGCGTCAAAGGGACACACTCTTTCACAAGTTCCGTAGCCCAGGCATCCGTAAATGCAGGATTTGTCGCCGCCCCCGGCCAGCACTGCCGCGCGGCAATCCATGACGCCCTCATATGCGTATTTTTTCTGTGATTTAGACCAGCCGCCTTGACATATTACCCTGGCCAATTCCTTTTCTTTGATCTCCGCCTTCTTGCCCGTAATTTCAGCAACCTTCAGGGCCGCCTTTTCACCGGCAGGGATACAAAGGCTCGGGGAGACGTTTGGATCCTTGACCACCGCCTCGGCATATTGTTCGCAACCCGCATAGCCGCACGCTCCGCAGTGGGCGTGGGCCAGAACGTCGTTTACCTGCTCAACCCTCGGATCGATCTTCACTGCAAACTTCTTTGCGGCAAAGGCAAGCACGAAACCGAATACTGTGCTCATGCCGGCAAGAAAGATCAAAGTGTACTTAAGGAGTGGCGCAATCGACACGATCTCCTTGGCCTCGATCTCCGCGCCGACGCCAACCTTTGGCAGCAGAAACTGTGATATATCGGTAAACTGGAACAGTCCCAGGATGTCCGTTATTATTTTATGTGCCTCATACATCGATACTACCTCCGTTTCAACGCTTATGAATTATTTTAACATTTAGCCTCTGGGACAGTCCTGCCGTCAGTGCTTGATCAGACCCGCAAACCCGGTGAATGCCAGCGCTATCATGCCCGTAACGACAAAGGCCATGGGCAGTCCCTTGAAATATTTGGGTACGTCAGCGAGTTCGAGCTTTTCGCGTATGCTCGCCATGATAATGAGCGCAAGGGAGAACCCAAGACCGGACCCGAGGGCAAACACTATGCTTTCGATGAAGCTGTATTTATTGCCAACACTCATCAGAGGTACTGCCAGGATGATGCAGTTCGTCGATATCAGGGCAAGATAAATACCGAGCTTATAATAGAGCGCCGGGGCGACTTTCCTCATAATCGTATCTGATCCCTGAACCAGACCCGCAACGATACCGATAAAGACAATAATCATCAGGAATTCGATATTCAGAGGCACCATAATTAACTTGTAGACGATCCAGCTTATAGCCGTGCTGATCATCATAACAGCAGTGAAGGTGACGCTCATGCCGAGTGCGGTCTCCATTTTCTTGGAGACGCCGAAAAATATGCAGAGCCCCAAAAACCAGGTAAAGACAAAATTATTAACCAGCGATGCTGAGATTAACAGCTCAAAAAGTTTCACGAATTCCGTCATCGTTCAATCTCCCCTTTCCAATGATACCAAGGGCCTTAGTGGGAATGGCCCTTGGTGAAATACTTTGCGTACATCCAGTTAAATGCCGCCATAAGGATACCCACAGCAAAGAACCCGCCTGCGGGCAGGACCAGGATTAAGAGCGGTTTTGCATTGATTATGGGAACGCCCCAGAGCATGCCCTTTCCAATCAGTTCGCGGAAGAAGCTGATCGTCACCAGCGCGACCAAGAAGCCCAGACCCATGCCGATACCATCGAACATCGAAGGCATGATAGTGTTCTTACTAGCAAACATCTCGGCGCGCGCCAAGATCGATGCAAAGGCAACGATAAGCTGTATGTAGAGTCCCACCGACCTGTAGACGTCCGGTACAAGGGCGTCCATACCGAGATTGACGACTGTCACCCATCCCGAAATGACGAGCATGAAGATAGGCAGTCTGATCCGCGGATGTATGAATTTACGCATGGCTGAAATGGTCAAGTTGACCATGACCTGGACAAAGATAACGGCGACGCCCATGAAGACGCCGTTCTTCAGATTATTCGTCACCGCGATTGCGGGGCAAAGGCTAAGTGCGAGCTTGAATATCGTGTTTTCCTTGAGTATGCCGTTTTTTATAAGCTCCCAATAGCTGATCTCTTCAGTTGTGGCCGACATGTGCCGCACCTCCCCCCTGTATTGTGTCCTTAAGAAACTGGACGCCGTTTCTCACGGCATCCTCAGTTACGGCGCGGCTCGATATGGTCGCTCCGGTAATGGCTTGAATATATTCTGTAGTATCCGTCTTGAGCACCTTCAAATGGTCCAGGTCCTTGCCCTTGAACTGGCTCTTGAATGACGGGGTCTCAACTTCGTCGCCGAGCCCCGGCGTCTCTTTCTCATCTAGGATCTCTATCTTCTGTACCTTGAAATCCTTGTCGACAGCTATGAGCGTCTTGATATAGCTGGAATAGCCCTTCCCGAAGGATTGAACTATGTATCCGATCGTGTCATTCCCTTTCTTGGCAATCCAGTATTGGGCATGCCTCTCATGGCTTTCCCAATCTCCCAGCTTGTCGATCTTGTCGGCGTCGGGGATAAGCAGCTTTAATGCCTTTTGTTCGGCTATCACATTATTTTTGTATCTGACAGGAGAGGTCGTCGCATGTACTACCGCCAGGATAAGCCCCCCGATCACATAAATGACGACTAGGTTCAGGGTAATCTTGATAATATCTTTTCCGGTCATTGCTTGACCTCCTTCACCTTCACAGCCCCGAAGGTCTTCGACTTGAAGCCCCTGTCTATGAG
>PMYY01000180.1:0-22445 GCA_003170655.1 Nitrospiraceae bacterium | reverse complement strand
ATGCCTCCGCTCAAAAGGTGGAGGATGGGATCACCTGCGAAGAGCGTCCCACTGCCCCCGAAGACCCAGGCTATTATTGCCGCAGTGCCCAGGAACGAGACGGGTATATGCCATGTAATGTATCCCCGGTAAAGAAGAAATGCCGCGCCGATAAGGAGAGCGAAGGCCGAGGTTTCGCCGAGGGAGCCTGCCCTGTTTCCAAATAGAAGATCAATATAAAGATTGAGCTTGTTGCCGAAAACTTCGAGGAGCTTCTGCATGCCCTCTTCTTTTAAGATTCCGAGGGGAGTGGCCGTGGTCTTGGCATCCATGGCGATAAACGCCGCTGTAGGCGCGCTCCAGATCGTCATGAGCTTCGGGAATGAGAGGAGCAGAAAAGCCCGGCCAACAAGGGCCGGGTTGAATATATTGAAGCCGAGGCCTCCGAAAAGCTGCTTGGTGAGCGCGACAGCCACAACCGAACCCACAATTGGGATATAAAGAGGCACTGATGCAGGCAGGTTGAGACCCAAAAGCAGTCCGGTGAGAAAGGCGCTTCCGTCATCGATGGTATTTTTTTTCTTTAAGGCTTTTGCGTAGAGGTACTCCGAAAAAATCGCCGAAATTATCGTAACGGCCAGGACAATGGCCGCTCTGGGTCCGAAAAAATAGACCGACATCACGGTAGCCGGCAGAAGCGCCGCGTTTACGCTCCACATGATACGGCTCGTGGTCTCTTCACTCCTCAGATGCGGGCTTACCGAGACTATGAGTTTGCTTTCATCCTTTGCCTCTGTCGCCATAGCACTCCCCTTTTTAGTCTCTGATATATTCTGGTCGCTCATGGCTTCACCATCGATTTTGCGAGTCTCACGAATTGAACAATCGGCCTCTTTGAAGGACACACATAAGTACATGAGCCGCACTCGAAGCAGTCAAACAAACCGTACTCCTTTGCTTCTTCATAGAACCCTCGTTCCGAAAGGACACTCAGCATGGAGGGCATCAAGCCCATAGCGCATGCTTCGATGCATCTTCCGCAACGGATGCAGGGGTTGAATTCATCGACATGGACAAGGCCCTCCTCCGGAAGGGCTAGAATGCCGGAAGTGCCTTTTGTAACCGGCACGTTCAGGTCATACATGGCAAAGCCCATCATAGGGCCGCCTGAGATGACCTTTGCAGCCTCTGTCTTGAAGCCGCCGCATTCCTTTATGAGTTCGGAAACGAGCGTGCCTATCTTCACCATCAGGTTCGCCGGTTCATTTATGCTTTCGCCCGAAACGGTCACAACCCTCTCGATGAGCGGCTTGCCATACCTTGCCGCCTCGAAGACTGCTATCGTGGTGCCGATATTCTGGACTACAACGCCAACATCCATTGGGAGAGCTCGCGGCGGTACTTCCCGGTTCACCGCCGCCTTGATGAGCATCTTTTCAGCGCCCTGCGGATATTTCACTTCGAGGCCGCAGACCGTAATTTCGGCAATGCCCGAGGACGCCTTCTTCAGGATCTCAACGGCATCGGGTTTATTGTCTTCGATCCCGATAAACGCCTTCTTAACACCAAGAATCTTCATCAGAATCTTCGTGCCCTCGATTATATCAGAAGGCCGCTCGATCATGAGGCGATAGTCGGCAGTAAGATAGGGCTCACATTCGGCTCCGTTGATCACAAGGACATCAATAGGTTTTTCCTTGGGCGGTGAGAGCTTTACATGGGTCGGGAAAGCGGCTCCTCCCATGCCTACAAGTCCTGCGTCTTTCACCATCTCCTTCAGCTGATCGGGAGGCAAGGAAATGTAGTCTGGGTGATCCTTGAGTAATGTCCACTCCTCCTGGAAGTCGTTCTCGATGACCACCGAAAGCGTCATTTTCCCAGTAGCGAGCGGGAAGTCGCCGATCGAGACAACCTTACCCGACACCGATGCATGCACCGGCGCGGAGACAAACCCCTGCGGAGTCCCGACGACCTCACCCTTTTTTACCTGCTGGCCGATTTCGACAGCCGGTTTACACGGGGCCCCGATATGCTGGCTCAACGGAATGACAACCTGTTTCGGCGCCTGGGCGACCTTGATCGCCCTGTCCTTTGCTAATTCCTTCTTGTCCGGGGGGTGTACCCCGCCTTTGAATGTGAGCGGCATGACTCGTTTCTCCAATTATAAGATTTTGCTGATTTTCAAATTATTAAAATTGCAAGAGTGCTTAGTTGCCCGCAGTCCCTTGCAATCGCTGATGACAGATACGACGGGCAATGGAAATAAAAGATGTTGAGAGATACCTATGATTCGACAAACATGAGAAAGGACTGAAAGCGTAAGGCCGGAAAGGATAAAACGAAAAGCATTCTGCACTCAAATTTCCAGATAAGTCACTCAGCTTCTCGATCATGTGAATTGTTCCATCAAAGCGGTTATCACATTGGGAAAGGACCGCCGCCCTCTCTCCCTTTCCTAAGCTTAGCCATACGACGCTTCGCCGCCCCGACCCCCGGCCCGCCTCGCAAGAGCAGGGTCAGACACCAGGTCCAACGATGTCCCATTATACCAGATGATCAAGCTTGTGGCAATGCCATAGGCAGCCATGGGCAATGCTTGTGGCATTTGTGTCAAAATCGCCGTCACTCCTTCCAGCCGTGCTCACCGATAAGCGGCACGAAGGCGCAGGGGGTGCTGTATTCTTCGACGAGACGGCCATTTACCTTCCTGCCTTTTAGCAGGATTTGTGAGTAGCGCTCGCCTACCGGGGCAACCACTATGCCTCCCTCTTTGACCTGACGGACAAGGGGCGCTGGGATTTCGGGCGCTGCGGCGGTGACGATGATCCTGTCATATGGGGCTTCGCTTTCGAAACCAATGGTACCGTCGCCGACAACGACATGGACGCTCCCGTAACCGAGCTCATTCAGTTTCGCCTGTGCCCTTTCAGCGAGGAGTGCAATCCGCTCTACTGTATAGACCTCGGCGGCGAGTTCGCTGAGGATTGCAGCCTGATATCCGGACCCGGTGCCTATTTCGAGGACCTTCTCGGTGCCGGTCAATTCGAGGAGTTCTGTCATAACGGCCACCATATAAGGCTGTGATATGGTTTGCCCTTCACCGATCGACATGGCCATGTCGTCGTAAGCGGTATATCTTACCGGCGCAGGCATGAACAGATGGCGCGGCACCTTTCTCATGGCGGCCAAAACCTTCTCGTCCCTGATTCCTCTCGGAACAAGCTGAGAGGAGACCATCAAATCCCTCAGTCTTTTGTATTCTTCCATTCCTTTCTCAGGACCTCTAATGCCGAGTAGTTCGTCATATCGAGATGTACCGGGGTTACTGAAACATATCCGTCCATCACCGACTGCATATCCAAGTCTTCTCCATGCTCCCAGTAAGGTTTGCCGCCGCCGATCCAGTAATGCTTTTCTCCCCAGGGTGAATAGATGTCCTGTATTGCGTTGTCATACATCCTTTTGCCCTGTTTCGTAATGCGGATGCCCTTCAATGTCTCCTTCGGCAGGTTCGGCACATTGACGTTGAGAAGGGTGTCATAAGGGAGCTGTTTGTTCAATATGTACCGTGCCACTTCGATGGCAAAAGGGACTGCGGAGTCGTAAATAAAGGGATGGTCTCCAGCCAGTGATATGGCGAACGAGGGCACACCGAGGATGGTCCCCTCCATGGCCGCTGACACAGTCCCTGAATAGGTGACATCATCGCCAAGATTGGCACCCTTGTTGATTCCTGAAGCAACGAGGTCCGGTTTTCGCGGCAGGATTTTATGCACAGCGAGGGCAACACAGTCGGTCGGAGTTCCGTTTACGCTGTAAACATGCTCCCTCAACTCCTCGGCCTTCAACGGTCTGTGCAGTGTGAGAGCATGGCTGACGGCGCTCCTTTCACGGTCCGGCGCTACGACATATGCATCGCCGATCTCAGACATTGCCTTAACGAGCGCTACAAGTCCCGGCGCATGGACGCCGTCATCGTTTGTCACAAGGATAAGCGGTTTCATTTATTGATTATATCAAGAGAGGAAACAGTTTGGCATCACTGCTGCCTATGCTCCTTGCTGGCTTATTCCCGCTGCCATGTGGACATCGTTGCCCCGATAGCTTGGAAATTACTAGCCGAAGGAGAAAGTTCACTCTATCGAACGCTCGTAACTAATAAGTTTAACCGTGTCACGTCGGTTGCAGTAATAATACACGGTCGCAGATTTCCTACACTTTTGAACGGATTACTTTGATAGTGAATCTTTCCAATAACTGTCAACTGCTTGTTATAACCTCAGATCTTCTATAATAAATTAGCAGATTAATCATCCCTTCACTCCTCTGAACTCACTCTCCACTTCCCGGTATATCTCATCGGCGCTATGCCGGTATTTGGGTGAAATATGTATGATTTCGATATTCTCCACGCCGGCCTCGCGAGCGATTCTGCCCGCAATGGACGCGGTAAGATGGTGCCGCTCCCTTGCCCTATCGATCTCCAGGCCGGGAAAGTAGGCCTCGCAAAACAGGGTGTCCGAGCCAGCGACAAACGGGATTATTTTCGAGATATTCTCCTCCTCGGGAGAGACATCGATGACATACGATATCTTCTGTCCCCGCGTTATGGTAGCTAGAGGCATAACTTCCTCCTTGGTAAGCATTCTTCCGTCACAATCAAAGACGGTATCGGCTGGAGCGCACTGTCGAATTGCCCTTTTAAGATCCGAAAGCCAAGGACCGACCGGTAAATTCATGTCCTGAAGGAGGGCCTTGTCTATATTTATGTGGTATTCTTCCGTCAACGAATAAGCGAGGACAGGGATGTCGTGGGAAAGATGCAGGGCCTTCACTTTGAAAAGCGGATCATCGAGGACGATACCATCAAACTCATTTGCGGGCTGGTCGACGTGGCTAAAAGCATTAGCCGCACTGAAGGTTGCATGTTCGATACAATCATTCCTGATCTCGAAAACCTCGATCCCCACAGGGTAATTAGTGATAAGGTTCCAGGTATACCCTCTCAGCTTTCCTTCAACGCATGCGATGATGCCTTCCGGGCCGTAGATACGCAAGGGCTCATCACGCCTTAAAACCGCTCGCAAGACGGAATCGATGCCGATAAAATGGTCGATATGCATATGCGTGATAAAAATGTCGCTGATCTTCAGGATGTGGCCAGTGTCGAGGACCCTGATGTCACCGCAGTCGAAGAGGACCGCCCTTCTCTCCCTTAATATCCTGGAGTAAACACAAGGGTCGTCGAAAGGTCCGTTGATCTGTCCGGCATGAAAAACGGGCTTCATAGTGTTATAATTATAACTTAAAATATAGTTAGCCTATCAGTACTTTCCAGGTCCGTATCATTTAGGAGGATATATGCCCGAACTGAGAAAAGACCCCATATCGGGGCGGTGGGTAATTATTTCGGTCGAGCGCGGAAAGAGACCGGCAGATTTTGTTTCACCATCGCAGAAACGCAAGGCCGGGGGGTTCTGTCCTTTCTGTCCCGGCAACGAGCATACGACGACGCCCGAGATCATAGCCTTCAGGCCTGCAAGCACTCCTCCCAATTCGCCGGGATGGACTCTCAGGGCAGTCCCGAACAAGTTCCCGGCCCTCCAGATCCATGGTGAGCTGCACAAAATGGGAGAGGGCGTCTTCGACAAGATGAACGGCATCGGAGCGCATGAAGTCATAATCGAGACCCCCGACCACCAACTCTCGCTGGCGACCATGCCCCAAAGGGCGGTGGAGGATGTACTCTGGGCCTATTACTTTAGATTAATGGACCTGAAGAAGGACTTCCGCTTCAAATATGTTCTCATATTCAAAAACGAAGGCGAGGTCGCCGGCTCATCACTCGAACACAGCCACAGCCAGCTTATAGCGCTCCCCATTATCCCGAAGACTGTCAAGGAGGAGATGGACACCGCCAAACAATATTACGACAGCAAAGAGCGCTGCATCTTCTGTGATATAATAAACCAGGAGATCGAAACAGGGAAAAGGGTCATTTATGAAAACGATAAATATGTGGCTGTAGCCCCCTTTGCTCCTCGGGAGCCATTTGAAACCTGGATCTTGCCGAAGCTCCACGAGTCGAATTTCGGCCCGTCAGATAAAAGTTTCTCCGGACTTGCAGACATTATGCAGCGTGTATTGAAGCAGCTCGACAAGGTGCTCGACACGCCTCCTTATAATTTCATCCTCCATACGTCTGCCTTCAAGGATGAGATCAATGACTATTATCACTGGCATATCGAAATTATGCCGAAGCTGACGAGGACTGCTGGATTCGAATGGGGTTCAGGTTTTTATGTCAACCCCACACCTCCCGAAGAGGCCGCCAAATTCATGCGGGAAGCCAAGATATAGGCCGATGCGAATCGCCCTGATGTCGTCGGAGGCAGTGCCATTCTCAAAGACCGGGGGACTGGCTGACGTTGCCGGAACGCTCTTCAAGGAGTACACTGGGATGGGCCTCGACGTATCTCTGTTTGTCCCTCTTTACGATTCGACAGTCAAACGATTACACAACCGTCTGGTTAACCTGGAATTGGAAATCGACATCCCTATAGGGAATGAAGTAAAAAAATGCAGGGTCTTTTCCGACCAAGGGCTGGGAAGGGAACCAAAAGGGAAAGGCACTGTCTATTTTGTTGCTAACGAAGAATATTTCGGCAGGTCTGAATTGTACGGTCCTGCGGAGGGTGATTATCCGGACAACGACGCCCGTTTCACCTTTTTCTGCAGGAGCGTTCTCGAGATTTGCATAAGACTCGATCTGCAATTCGACGTTCTCCATTGCAATGACTGGCAGACCGGACTCATTCCCCTCTATCTTAAAACCCTTTACCGGAATGAGTCTGTGTTTAAGAATGCCCGCACTGTTTTGACCATACACAACATGGGATACCAGGGCCTGTTTCCGCCCTCGGCACTTGGGATTACAGGTCTAGGGCATGAGTTTTTTCATCCGGAGGGGATCGAGTTCTACGGCAAGGTCAATTTCCTGAAGGCGGGTCTTATCTCTGCCGATATACTCACTACAGTAAGCCCGACGTATGCGAGAGAGATCCTTTTGCCAGAAAAAGGTTTTGGCCTGGACAGTGTCCTCAAGAAGAGGGCGGATGCGCTCTTCGGAGTCCTTAACGGTATCGATACATCGGAATGGGACCCTGCATCGGACAGCCTTCTGCATGACAAATACTCGAAAACCGCGCTTGAAGGTAAAGCGCGATGCAAGCAGGAATTAATGTCGCGATGTTCACTTGCAGGAACACAGGAGACTCCATTGCTCTGCTTTATCGGAAGGCTGTCTTCTCAGAAAGGGATCGATCTTCTTGTGGAGGCGATGGATGAATTGATAAGCGCCGGCACAGACCTCTTCATTCTCGGAAAAGGCGATGACCGCTTTCAGCGACTCCTTTCAGAACAAGCCGGTCGGTATCCGGGTAGGATATATTTCCGTGTTGGATTCGACGAGGCTATGGCACATCTCGCCTACGCCGGCGCCGACATTTTTCTTATGCCGTCCATCTATGAACCCTGCGGTCTTGGGCAGATGATCGCCATGAGATATGGGACCATACCAGTAGCATATTCAACCGGAGGCCTTGTCGACACTATTGTAGCTGCCGACGGGCCGGATAAAACAGGCTTTCTCTTTGACGACCACACTCCAGCCTCCTTCGCTGAAGAAGTGCGGAAAGCCTTGCTCATTTTCAGGCGCAAAGAGACGTGGCATAAATTAATTACGAACGCCATGGAAAAAGATTTCTCCTGGGAAAGGTCTGCCGTCATGTATCTCGAATTATACGGGAAACCTCTCAACTGAACCCATGAATGAACAAGAACAAAGACACAATCATGACGCCGCATTGAAAGCAACTGGCGCTTATGCTTCGGATGCCGCATCCCATCGCAGCACCGATGCGGAGCAGCTTAGAAGACTCAAAGTCCTCCACACCATCACTACTTCTATTCTCTCGATAACTGATTTCCATGAGCTGCTGAATAACATATCGATGGAGTCTGTAAAGTTCTTCAATGCCTCAGGAAGTATTCTGCGGCTTCTTGAGGAGGGCAATCTGAAGGTTGAGGCATGCTGGGGCCTTTGCGACGATATTAAAGCCGAGCTTCAGATTGGAGAAGGCATTTGCGGCCAAGCTGCATTGGAAGGGAAAACCATTTTTTATAATCGGTCTGAAACGAACTACCTGCATCCTGCGACAGAAAGTATCGAAGTGGGAATATGCACGCCGTTGAAGATAGGCGATACGCTTATCGGCACCTTCGGCCTTTACGACAAGATGACGGTAGAAGGCAAGACCATACCTTTTGGAGAAGAGGACAGGATCACTCTCGAAGGCTTTGCCTCGGTCGCCGCAATCGTCATCGAAAAATCGATGCTTTATGAGAAAGCGCTGAGACAGGAACGCGAGGCGGTGAGCGCAAAGAGACAGGTGGAGGAGCTTAGGGACTATCTCCAGGGGCTGATCGAGAATTCGCCGGATGCAATAGTCACCACCGACCTCGACGGCATTGTGACCTCATGGAATGACGCATCTGAGAAGATGTTCGGATTTTCTCGTAATGAGTCCATAGGCACGTTCCTGCCGAACGTCCCTCATTTCCTTATCGACACAGAGAAGAGCTATATCGAACAGATCAGGCGAGGAGAGACTTTGAAGGACCTCGAAACTGTAAGGAAGACTAAGGATGGCAATATCATAGATGTCAACATCAACATGGCCCCCATCAAGAACTCCTCCGGTAAAATCATCGGCATCAGCAGAATAGGCAGGGATGTAACGGAGCGCAAAAGGATCGAAAAAGACCTCCTTCGCAAGAATAATGAATTATCTCGCCTGCTCTTCATCAGTTCGACGATGCGGGGGACACTCGAACTCGACCGCCTGCTAAGGATGGTCCTCACAGCCGTTACGATGGGCGACGGCCTCGGCTTCAACAGATCGATGCTCCTTCTCGTGGACGAAAGCAGTAATGTCATCAGGGGCGCGATGGGGGTAGGTCCTGCAAATCACGATGAGGCCTGGGAGATCTGGTCCCGGCTCTCCATGGAAAATAAGGACATCAATACTATCATGCAGGAGATCGAACTGGGTCCGCTTAGCAAGGATTCCCTCATCGACCGGCTGTGCTGCGGAATCGATGTAAATCTCGACGACGATACCGTTCTTACGCGGGCTGTCAAGGAAAAGAAGCCTTTCAACGTGACAGACGTGAGAACGGAACCTCTGTCGGACCCAGTGCTTATCCAGCAACTAGGCACAATGGCATATGCCGTGCTGCCGCTGATATCGAGAAACAAGGTAATAGGGGTCCTCTGGGTCGACAACCTCTATTCGCGAAAGCCGATCACAGATCACGACATGAACATCCTGAAGGGCTTCACTGACCAAATCGCATCGGCCATCGAGAACCTGCGCCTGTTCGAGCANNTATCAGACCTGATGTACATCAACGGCAGGGACTATTCGATCAAGAAGATAAACCGCGCCGTTGCTGAAAAAATTGGCAAATCGCCCGATGAAATTATCGGCAGGAAGTGTTATGAAATCTTCCATGGGATGGAAAGTCCTTGGGAACTCTGCCCTCATCATAAAACCATCGCGACAAACCAACCTTTTGTCGGCGAAGTGGATGATCCCAACCTAGGGGGTACATTCCTTATATCAAGTTCACCTCTGTTTGACAAGAACGGCGAACTCACCGGCACGGTCCACATTGCACGCGACGTCTCCGAGATAAAGAAGCTTAAGGAAAAGGTGGCATCCGTCGAGAGGATGGCGGCTCTCGGCGAAATGGCAGCCAAGGTGGCCCATGAGATAAGAAATCCCCTGCTGTCAATCGGCGGGTTTGCCAGAAGGCTTGAGAAGAGGCTCGACAGTGATCTTAGGGAACATGCTAAAATTATCGTTGACGAGGTGAGGAGACTCGAAGGTATACTAAATAATACCCTCAGCTTTGTAAAGAGCTCCGTTACCGAGCGGAGGGAAGTGGCGGCGACCGACCTCATCAATGATATATCCACCCTGCTGGAACCGACTGTGAATGACCGCGGAAATGTTTTGAGCAAAGAGGTCGACCATGCAGTAACGCTGCTGATCAACTATGACAGGTTCAAGGAGGCTATCCTCAATCTCGTCGGCAACGCGAACCATGCCACCGAGAACGGCGTAATAACCATCAAGGTCTATTCCGAATCTGTCTTTTCGGCACCTGACCTCCTGGGACACCGGGCAGAGGGAAAAGAGGCGGTCATCGAAATAAAGGACACAGGACATGGTATCAGGGAAGAAGACCTTAACAGGATATGGGACCCGTTCTTCACCACGCGGCCGACAGGCACAGGCTTAGGACTTTCGATAACCAAGAGGATTATCGAAGAACATGTCGGCAGGATAGAAGTCGAAAGCAAAGTGGGAGACGGCACAGTTTTTAGAATTTATCTACCTCTTAAAGGAGGACCGGCATGAAGATACTGGTCGTAGATGATGAAAAGAATATCCTNNGGCAAAGAAGCATTGGAAGTTTTCCGGGCCGAGGAGCCTGATGTCGTAACTCTCGATATCATGATGCCCGACATCGACGGCATTCAGGTATTGAGACAGCTGAAACAGGAAAAGCCTCAGATACCGGTTATCATGCTCACTGCATACGATTACCGCGACGATTTTTCTGTCTGGGTCTCGGATGCTTATGTGGTGAAGTCGTCCGATCTGGTAACCCTGAAAGCGACAATTAAACAGATAATTGAAAAAAAATAACTCCATAATCACCGTTAAGGCGGACCTGCCCGCTTATGGCGGATTCGCGCTTGCAAGAGGAAACGGCTGTATCCTGCTAATCAGGAATGCAATCCCCGGAGAGACTGTAGAAGCACGGATTGACGAACAAAAAAATGATCACGCATTTGCTTCCGTGGTGAGGGTCCTTGCGGCTTCGCCCGATAGGATCGAGCCTCCGTGCCCGGTATTCGGCATATGCGGCGGCTGTCAGATCCAATATGTATCTTACCCCCGCCAAGTCGCTATGAAGGAGGAGATACTCCTTGATTGTCTTCGCAGGATAGCCAAGAAACAGGTCGATCTCTCCGATCCATTAGTCGGCAACAGCCCATGGAACTACCGTCACAGGGGGCAATTCAAGATCGGCAAGGGCTCCTTTGGCTTTTACAGGGAAAAATCGAGAGACGTCATCGACTTTGACTACTGCCCGATCATGAACAATGAGGTAAACCACCTGTTCTCAAAGGCGCGGGAAGTATATAAATCGTCACGCACTCTTTTCGACGGCATATCGGAGTTCCATATCTCCTGCGGCGACGAGGGGTTGGCCTTCCTGAAATCCACAACGAAGATATCTACGGCCCGCTGGAACCAAATAGGTATGCTGCTTCTGGAGGCCGGGTTTGGAGGAGTTAGCGGAACGTCAGGAAACGGCAAAGTTGTCACCTTCGGTAGCGAGCACATGACACTTGAACTTGAAGGGCTAAAATATACGGTTTCACCTCTCAGTTTCTTCCAAAGCAACTGGCATCTGAACCAGACACTGGTTAGATTTATTTTAAAGAGCATGCAGCCGATCTCCAAGAAAAGAGTTATCGATCTATACTCCGGCGCCGGCAATTTTTCGCTGCCCTTTGCTCTCAACGGCGCTGACGTTTATGCCATTGAGGAAAACCCTGAAGCAATAGTAGACGGGAAGAGAAATGCGGCGCTCAACGGTATCAAGAATTGCCGCTTCATAGCATGCTCGGCAGAGCGTCTCAAGGTGTGCGACACCGTAGACATCCTCGTAGTCGATCCCCCCAGACCCGGTCTTACGAACAGTGCCCTCGACAAAATTCTCGTACTGGAACCTGAGCGGATTGCCTATATATCATGCAACCCTTCGACCCTTGCGCGCGACATAAAGAAACTTCTCGGCCAGTACGACATCGAATCCATGCGGGTCATCGACTTTTTCCCGCAGACCTACCATATCGAATCACTTGCGGTCCTGAGGCTGCGCTAATTCAGCTCTCGGAGACCTGTCTGATGCCTGACAACGAGCTTAAAGAGTTTCTTAGAATTGCCGTTGAATCCGCTCAAAGAGCAGGTAAACTGATTCGGGACAACCGAGGAACTCTTGCGTTTGGCGACATCGCGGTAAAGCAGGCCTTCGATTTCGTCACTCGAGTCGATACGGAATCTGAAGCACTTATTCTCAGAGCCATCGGAAAGCGTTTTCCCAATCACAAATTCCTGGCCGAGGAATCGATGCATGAGGTCGAGACTGATGATTTCCGCTGGATAGTCGACCCCCTCGACGGAACGACAAACTACATTCACGGATTTCCCTTCTCAGCAGTTTCGATTGCACTGCAATATAAGAGGGAGATCATCATTGGCGTTATATACGATCCGTTCAGGAACGAACTCTTTACTGCCGCCAAAGGAAGTGGAGCTTTCCTGAATGGAAAGAGGATTACAGCATCGACTGTGTCCCAAATGGCCAATGCTTTGATAGCCACCGGTTTTCCCTTCAAAAGAAAAAATCAGACAGAGCCTTATCTCACTCTCTTCAAGAACATCTTCCTCGGAGTGAGCGACATACGGCGGGCCGGTTCCGCTGCCCTTGACCTCGCTTATATCGCCTGCGGCAGGTTTGACGGGTTCTTCGAGATCGGGCTTGGACCGTGGGATTGCGCGGCGGGAAGCCTGCTGATAAAGGAGGCGAGTGGAGTCATCACCGACTTCGGCGGAGGAGACGATTTCCTTTCGACCGGCAATATCGTTGCTGGTAATGTTTTGATTCATTCCGTGCTGCAGGACAAAGTTAAAGAGGTCTTCGAGGGGATACTGGATAAATAGATGTGCCAGGTGATTTGCGAGCCTCCCCGGTATCGCTTATGCTAAAATTAATCATGTACCTCTCGCCTGAAAACATCTCAGATCTTACCGAGGTCGTCATATGCGACAGCAAGTCCGCACTCCAGGCACATAGAGAGCTGTTCAGGTACAACCAACATTCCTATATAACCACCGACAACGCAAGCAATGCCTTCCCGCTTGTCGTTAATCTCGTTAATATTTGCAATGCAGCAGTATCATGTCCGACACGAATTCATCTCGCGGTCGGATGGGAAAACATGCTAAGGGTGGCCGCATGGCAGGCTGACTTCGCTTTGATCAGGGATGTGTTTATCGTGCTTAAGAATGCGGGGGTAACGGACACCGCCCTTGCTCCCTTTTCAGATTCGCCGACAAGCGATCTTTTCCCCTACCTTTACTACGGCAAGCAGATCGATGTGCTGAAAAAAGTTTGCGTTATGGCGAGAAGAAGGATCGAATCCCATGTAAAGAAATCTCCGGTCAGAGTCGATTGCCACATGATCACCGAAGACTCCCCCAATGTAGTAGCAAGCAGCCTCTGAAGGGTCTGCTAGGCCTCCGTGCGAGGCAAATCACAAGGACAATGGGATTCCGGTTTGAGATTAAAAGAGTCCGGATCATCCGGTTCGCAGCTTTCCGCAGAAGAAAAATATCGTTATCGAAAACAAACCTTCGCCTCATGCATAAGGGCTAATCTCTTTTTGCCGAAAACCGGAATCCCCGTTGTCCGCTCTACATTGCGCTTTTTACTATCACTTCCGCAAGATTATAGCTATTGGCTATGCAATCATTCACCGCTACTCCGCGATAGGCGTTTCCGGTGAGGTAGAAATTTTTATGCTTGGCCGAGGCCGCATCCAGAGTCTCGAGTTTACGGTAGTGGCCCAGAAGATATTGCGGGATCGCCTTCTCCCACCTGAAGACCTTTACGAAATCCGGCTCCGCCATCAGGCCCAAGATGGCTGCAAGCTCATCGCGCACAGTGCCGATCAGTTTCTCATCATCCAGCATGGCCAGGCGTTCGGCCCTCGCACCGCCCACCATGCTCCTGAGAAGTACATAGCCTTCCGGCGCTCGGTTCTCAAATATGCTCGAATCGAATAGCGTCCCGAGGATTTTGCGCCTCTCCTTGCCGGGGATAAGATAACCGAAAAGGTTAATGTCCCTGTGAATCTTCTCTCTTTTAAACCCGAATGAGACGACTGACAGGGCCGGATACGGAATGGTCTTCAATGTATCGAAGATAGTCTTGTCGAAGTCGCGCACTATATCCGCCGAATCAATGGCAGGGGATGCTAAGACAACGCAATCGGCTTCGTATGTAGAGCCATCCTGGAAATGCAGCTGGTACCCGTTCGGAATCTTATCGATGCCCTTTGCCGCCTTGCCTGTTTCGACCCTATCTCCAAGCAGGTTTTCCAGCGATTCGATCAGGCTATACATGCCTTCCCTGAATGACATGAGCGTACCGCCGGGACCGGCCTCAACCTTTTTCCCCGACTTCTTGGCCTCCTTGCCGACTGCCATAAAGCCCTTTATAAGGCCGCCATAGTTCCGTTCGAGGCCATACACCTTTGAAAAGCAGCTCCTGATGCTCATCTTTGTAGGGTCTCCTGCGTAGACGCCCGACGCCATAGGATCAAGAAGCTTCTCGTAGAACTCCCTGCCGACTCTTCTCTCCGCAAAGGATTCTAGGGTCTCGTCATCCTTCATTGCCCTCGGGACAAAATATTCGCCGATCATTCGCAGCCTTCCGGAAAGGCTCAGGAAATTGGACATGAAGAATTTAACCGCCGAATCGGGGATTTGCTGAAGAGCCCCATCCGTATAGATAAACCGGTTTCGTGCATTGTCACTGCTCCTCAGCGGAGAAAGATTGATCCTCGCAGCCAGTTCGAGTGTACTCGGCTTGTTGTCAAGAAACCCGTTAACTCCGGCCTCGCAGACATATCCGTTTACCTTTTCGGTATAAATCTTACCGCCCGGGCGGTTCTTCGCCTCAAAAACCTTTATATCCAAGCCCTCTCCCTTCTCAAGGAGCGCATAGGCAAGGGAAAGACCAGATATACCGCCGCCTACAATAGCAATCCTCATCAAATCCTCCATGCATTTACTGTTTAAAGATTATAACTTAAAGCGGCATTGCAAGCTATACGGTGAGACAGCAACTCGGGTGTGGATGGGAAGATCATAAATTTACGTCCATGATTAGAATTATACCCCGGGAACAATTTCAGCAAGGGCCTTAATAAAAGTGGGAGAGGTGTTGAGCGATTCCGTTCTCTTAAGATTGATGCCGAGTCCGGTTGCCATGTCTTTGTAAAGAATATCGATCTCATACAGAGTCTCGATATGGTCCGAGACGAAGCTGATCGGCACAACGAGCAAGTCTTTCACGCCTTTACGTGCCAACTCGCCGAGCATGTGCTCAGTAGATGGTTTGAGCCATTTCACCGGCCCGCTCTTGCTCTGGAACGAGAGATGCGACCTGACGCCGATCTTTTTCGTGATCGATGCAATCGTGCCTTCTATCTCTTTCAGGTAGGGGTCTCCGTCATCAATAAATTGTTGTGGCAGGCTGTGGGCGCTGAAGAGCACATCAGGCTTCCCTTTGAATTGCGCCAAGCCGTTATTGATTTGTTCAACAACAGCCTCTATATAAAGTGGATGATCGTACCATGATTCTATGCAGCGGAGTGAAAGGCTGGGATAATTCTTCATGATATCTTTCAATTTTTCGACCGATGAACCAGTAGTCGCAATAGAGTAGTGTGGATAGAGGCCGAGGGCGATAACATTCTTTATGCCATCCCGATGCATCTGCTTCACCGCGTCTTCAATGAACGGATGCCAGTACCTCATCCCGATATAAACACGATATGCTTTATCTTCCGGCGTCGCTCCTGAGTTCAACACTTCTTCGAGCTCAGCCGCCTGTGCCTTCGTGATATCGAGGATAGGCGACTTTCCGCCGATCAGACTGTACATTGCCCGCGTTTTGCCTGCCCGTGTTGTCGCGATGAAGGCGGCAATAGGCCTCTGGAGAAATGGAGGTCCAAGCTTTATGATCGTCCTGTCGGAAAAAAGGTTGTAGAGAAAAGGCTTCACGGCTTTGAGCGAATCCGGACCGCCCAGGTTAAGTAGGAGCACCCCTGTCATGGATTAAGGATACAGGATGGAGAAGGAGTGATTCAATTCGGTCAATTTAGAGGTGGATGATAATTGTCCTTCCCTGGACAGAACGGGACGCGATTTGCTTCTTACATCAGCGTTATCATTCACAATGAGTACGCCGTATTTAATTGAGTTAAGCAACATACTCAGTCCATTTTAAAGTACGCGCATGCATCCAATTATTTAAAATCACGCTCTTCGTACTGCCATGGTATGGATGTCGACTCTTAACGCTGGGAAAACAGACCGGCCCTGATAGCGCCACTGTCTGTTTTCCCGATTGATATTCATTGGCTGTTATTATGTATCAGCAATGCCGATAAGGCATTCCTGGAAATCCTCACACCTTCTCCATGGAGAGAGAAACAATTCATGGCGGCTGCAAATCCCGGACTCGGCCCACACGGATGAGTAAGCGGAACTCAGTGAATTCAGTCCAGGAAAGGTACGCTCAATCATTTCCGAGCGGTTATCAAAGTATCTGCAATCTATACATTTGACTCTCATGCTACCCTCCGTATCGCGCTTAGAAGTTATCTGTCCCACCGTATTCTACTTACCCAACTTCATCCAATAGTCTCCGAAAACATAAACAGAGAGGATAAACCCTAACGTAACATTTACCAAAACTCCAACGGTGAATGAGATGAAAGGTTTCGCTCCAGCTGACTTAAGTTCTTTGAATCTGGTGGTAAGCCCGATGCTCATGAAACAGAATATAAAGGCCCATGTACGGAGCCCTGCGATGGGGCCAAAGACGCCTGGTTTAAAGACCTTATTGAAGTCTACTGCCGAATAGCCGGCTGCTATAATGGTCATAAGTAGCGATGCCAAGAAAAATCCCAGCACAAATTTCGGGAACCTCCACCATATCTCCATGGCGCTCGGCCTTACACCGCACTCTTCTTTCTCCCATTTTAGGCAGGCGATCAACGCAAAGACAAATGACCATATACCTATCCAAATATCTCTTCCAATAACTTTCATTAATGTAAATCCCTGAATGGCCGCGTCCTCATTGCCTGCCATCTTCCCATAGGCGCTGGCAGCAGCAAAACCGGCGGCATCGGCAAATTCTGATGTCCCCACCCATGCACCTGCTATTCCGGGATGAAGATTAAGCATCTTCGACACAAACGGGATAAAGAAGACCATAAATATAGCCCATATGACTACGAGAGTAACTGAGGTATACAAATGCTCTTTTTTGGCGCCAACCGCGCTTGCGATGGCCATGGAACCTGATATCCCGCATACGGCACCTCCCGTGCCGATTACCGCTGCAAGCCGCTTATCGAGTCCGAAGACTTTCGTTGCCACAAAATAAATTGTCAGACATGTTGTAAGAGATATCAGCGTTGCCTGAAAGAGAGCAACCGGTCCTGCTGACACCACAAGGTTGATGGGAAACGTTGCCCCGAGAAGGACAATGCCTGTCTTGATGTAGTATTCCACCCTGAACCCAGAATCCATCCATTTGGGGAATGGGAAAACATTCGCTATAACAAGCCCTATCAAAAGAGCCGCGATTGGCGGTTCCAGCATCCACCTGCCCGCATCCTGCCATCCACCAATCAAAAAAGCTAAAATTGATAAGATATAGAGAATAAAGAATGCGGGAATAAACTCCGACGTTTTTATACGCATTATCTTTGTAGTAATGCTGAATATTACCAGCCAGAACACAAATTGTATGCCGTACAGACCTATGTTGTTTGAGAAGTGATCAACCACCTTGCCGAAGGAGTCGGAGGTCCATTTCAATCCACCTGGATTGATTGCAAGCGACTTTGCAAATGTCGAACCGTTTAAAAAGGCCAGTAGGCAAAGCAGCGCAATGCCAAAGCCTACATAGATGGCCCACCAATCTTCTTTGAGGTACAGTTCCTTCCATCCCATGGCAGCAGGCTTTTGAGTCGCCGAAACGGCGCACTTTGGTGTTTCACAATAATCTGGTGATGGTTTTATTTCTTTTTCAGACATGACATTCCCCCCCCTTAGTTAATGCTATTAAATGAATAGTACGCATATCGGACAGTAGAAGCAAAGAGAATGCCAGACTCGAGAACAATCCCATGATCTAAAATAAGCTTATTTATATGATAGTTGTGATTATAAAGAGAACAGATCAAAAGAGGCAAGAACGGCTTTGGTGCAATAATTATCTTTCAGTGCTATATCTTGTTAGCACTTTTCCTGTAGTCGTCGGCGTTGATCCCGTATTTTCTCATTAGCTGCTGGAGTGATTGCCTTTCAATGCATGCTTTTTTTGCTGATAATGAGACGTTGCCTTCCAAATCCTTCAATAAATTAGTTATGTATTGGACGTTGAATTTTTCGAGAATACTTTTTCTTGCTTCTTTATATGCAAGATTGCAGATGGTGGACAGGCTGTCTTCAGGGCAAACTGCCCTGAGACATTCACAACTGAAATCCTCGGGATTGATTGTTTGGCCCTTTGAGAATATTACAACTCTCTTGATTTCATTCTGGAGTTCCCTTATATTGCCGTTCCATTTTTTTGAAACCAGTATTTTCAACGCATCTTCAGAAAATCTCTTTTGAGGCATTGTTAATTCAGAACAGTATAAAGCAAGAAGATGGTTTGCGACTAGGGGGATGTCCGTGGATATTTCCCTAAGTGAAGGTGTATGAATTGAGACAACATTTAATCTGTAGTACAGATCCTGCCTGAATTGGTCGGATGCAATCTTCTCTGTGAGATTCTGATTAGTTGCTGCAATCACTCTGACATCAACCTTATGCGTGCGGGTTTCTCCCAACGGCTTTATTTCCTTCTCCTGAAGGACCCTCAGGAGTTTTGCCTGGAGCACTGGTGATATGTCACCAATTTCGTCAAGCAGAATCGTGCCGCCTTGTGCAGTCTGGAAAAGACCATCCCTATCATGAGTCGCGCCCGTAAACGCACCTTTTTTATAGCCGAACAGTTCGCTCTCTAGGATATTCTCGGGTATGGCAGGGCAGTTTACAGCAACAAAGGGTTTATCTGCCCTGTTGCTTAGCGCATGGATCATCTTCGCTGCCAAATCCTTGCCTGTACCTGTCTCACCGGTGATCAGAACGGTTACATCGGTTTTGGCTACTAGGCGTATAGTCTCAACGAGCTTCTGTACTGGCTGCGATTGACCGACAAACTGTTCAACGGTCTCTTTTTCTTTAATCCTCTGTTCCAGAGTGAGATTCTTCCTGATAAGGTCACAACGTTCCAAGGCCATTTTAACAGTGTGCACCAATCTCTCTTCGTCAAACGGCTTTGCAACAAAATCATACGCTCCAAGCTTCAAGGACTCGACAGCGGTCTCGATAGTTCCATACGCGGTCATCATGATGACGACAATTGAATTACCCATCTTTTTAACCTGCCTAAGGAGCTCGATCCCATCCATTCCTGGCATTTTTATATCGGCAAGAACAACGCTAACAGGCTTCCTTGAAATAAGAGCTAATGCATCTTTCCCGTTGTCCGATGTATTAACATCCACATCCAGTTCGCCGCTGATAATCCTCTCCAGGAGCATCAGCATATCATGCTTATCATCAACAATGAGCACCGAAGGTTTCATGATTTCATATCCCCAATGGGCAACTTTATAGTAAATATGGCGCCCTCATTCTTCTTGCTTTCAACTGTAATCTCGCCACCATGCTCATGAACTATACCATAGCTTACAGCCAGACCCAACCCCGTTCCTTCTCCCGGTTCCTTGGTAGTGAAAAATGGCTCAAATATTTTATCCTGTAGATCCTCCGGGATGCCACTTCCAGTGTCGGAAACGATGATCGATACCACTTTCTTCTCGTTATCGCAGAAGGTGGATACAGTTATGACCCCTGAGGAACGTATTGCTTGGTGCGCATTCATGAGAATATTTGTATAGACCTGATTCATTTTGTCAATATCCATATAAATCCGTGGAACAGAGGGATCATATTTACGGACAATTGCTATGTTGCTTGCTGTTAATTTATCCTCCATTGTCGAAATGACAGATTCTAATGTTGCGTTCACATCTGCCTGAACATACCGCGTTTTCTTTTGTCTCGCAAAATTGAGGAGGTCCTCTACAATCTTTTTGCAGATCTCGGCATTTTTGTGAATCACGCTCAGGTCCTCTTTAATCCTGTCGTCCACAGGAGGATCTTTCATAATGAGCTTTGTATATCCCAGAACTATGCTTAGCGGATTGTTAATCTCGTGCGCCACTCCCGCTGCCAATTGTCCGATGGAGGCAAGCTTGTCGGCCTGCCGTAATCTTTCTTCGATCTTTTCTCTTTCTCCCTGAGATTTCTCCAAATGATACACCATTTCATTAAAGGATTCTGCAACCTCGGCTATCTCATCATGCCCCTTTACATCAAAGCGCACGTCGAGTCCTTTCTGACCACTCACAACGGATTTAAAAAAAGCACTCGCCTTTTTTAACGGCTTTACTGCGACCGTATAGTAAAAATAATTAAGGACCAGAAAGAGGATAGTAATACCCATTAATGCAAAAAGAAATATAGAAAAGGCAACCTGACGTATTTGATAGAAAGTTTCATCAACTGGGATTGCAATAGATTCTAATCCGATTACATTCCCTGCCTTTTGGTAATGGCCGTTTATGTTCCCATAGCGTTGAACAAGCGATTTCGGTGCAAGGGCAGGATCCCCATGACATATTATGCACTGTTCTTCCATAGTTATAGCCTTAACGTGGATAAAATAATTATTGCCGTTCCTGGCAACAAGTCCTCTCCATTCAGGACCTTCCGAAGTTTTTTGAGCAAATCCCCTTATCAAGCCCACTTCAAAAGGATCTGCTTTGTTATTCGGATTCATAGGGTTTATGGCTACCCTTCTGTATATATAGCTCGGGAATCTTCTACCAAATCTTTCCATAACTCCTTTGTTAACAAATGATGTCGACATGGCCTCTCGAATGAATTCGTCCTTTGGCAATATATGGAACATCTGAGGTCTCAGCTCATCACGTACATATTCCATTGTGGCATTAATATGTCCCAGTACCAATTCGGTCTTCTGGTATGTCTCTTTTATATAAAGATCCTTCAGGTATGCATAAAACAGCATGGAGCTTATACTGGCGGCACAAACCAGTATTATTCCGATCCCAAGCATAAATTTTGTGGTAAGTTTAAGTTTGGTCTTCTTCATATTTATCCGTGCATGATTTAATCTTATGGGTTGATAAGCGCTATTCTAAATTGACGGTTTCGGTTACGACTGGTCTATGAATGTTGCACAATTTCTTAATTTCATAGAACAAAATGTCTTCTGTCTGCCGTGACAAACCAATATAACGATTATGAACAATAATAATTGGCTGGATATCTCACGCCATCCAGGGCCTAACCTCAGGCGATACATAACGCAGCCAGCTCCGTTCTGTGTTTGTTCATTTTATCACACCTGTTTGCAATGAAGTATTGACGGCCCATTCATTATTGAAGGCCATCTCCATAGCTACCGCTCATTATCAGATTGTTTTGGAAACGAACAGCCATAGGGAGGTGCTCGCACCGCTGATAACTATCAGGCACTGGTTAAAAGCGCCGCCATTTTGAGACTGCGACGTTTAGGAATTATTGAATATCCGCTCTCATGTGTCGAAAGCATTGAATAGGAATGTGAAAAAGCGGATTTAAAAAAGCGAGGCGAATTTCGAGTACTCACTGAGAACTATTCTCGATAACACCTGGAAACCACTGGTAGCCGCAGTCTTGCATAATTGATGATAACCAAAAAATAGTCTTCAATCAGAAATGCGGCTTGCTTAGAAATTGTTTAAATCAGGATAAAAAAGACCTTTTGCCGCGTAGCTTTCATCTCACTGCAGTCGGGGAACTCCAGACTTCAGAGCTAGCGGAAGTATGTCTTGATTGACTTTTTCAGTCGGCTTGATACTTAGTATTAAGTAAAAACACTTTCGGCGCATCTTCTAAAATGGAGGCCGCAAAGGACATCTTAAAATACATGGGGAGTATCACCCCACCCACACGGAGGGTTTCTTATGGGGACAATCAGTACCGCTGGCAACGTAAGGAGTATTGATGTAAAAACATATCTCCGATTGTCTCTATTTTTGATCCTATTTCAGGCATGCATCATGCTTTACCTCTACTCCCGACAAAGCAATCTCTCATATATTGGACTGCTTGTCGTCACGGTGGGCTCAACCGTCGTTATATCATTATATGGGTACTTTAAAGCCGTGAGGCCTCTGTCGGGACTACTTGAGGTCTACTCGGCGATCACTCAGGGGGGCTTGTCCGATCTCACAAGGCTTGCAGCTTCGGCTAATCTGGAGATTAAGGCTTTTGCCGAAGGGCTACGTGAGGTAGCGCAAAAGCCGATAAAAACCATTGCGGCGAATCTGCCGC
>PMYY01000231.1 GCA_003170655.1 Nitrospiraceae bacterium | reverse complement strand
CACTCGCAAATATTTATTGCTCCAATAATTTTCGGCGCTATTTCGCTGAGAGCTTCGGAAAGAGTAACCTTTTCAGCACGACGTGGCTTGTTGATAGCTGCCCCATGAATAACGCCGGTAATCGCTCCGAGGTCGTTTTCTATCCGCTTCTTAAGGTCTGCAACAGTCGCTTTGTCGGAAATATCGCAGGCATAGTAACGGTAAGTATTTCCGTTTTCCTTGTAGCGCTGCAACACGTTCTGTATCTCTTCGTTATTGTCGATCAGGACCGTGCTCCCGACGACTGCCAGTTTCACACCTGTCTTAATGGCAAAAGCAAGGGCACACTCCGCCGTGATTCCCTTGGCCCCTCCCGTAACCAGGACTACATCCTCACCCGTCCAGTTAATCTTTCTTTCTTTGACTGTCTCCGGTCTGATAAGCTCCAGCACGGGGACATATCTTACGAATTGGCTGTCAAAGGTCGCTATGCTGAAATTTTCATCGAAACGGAGCTCCTCCACGATCTTCTGAAGAATATGAAAAGCATCCTTGGTGTCACAAAACTCTAGGATTCGTATCCTTTCAGCCGGATTTTCCAGATGTATGCTGCAAAGAAATGCCGCGCTCCCCTTTGCTTCAAGAGTTATATTTGCATTGGATTCAAAAAAATCACCGCTGCCGAACTGTACTGCTGCATACGTCGGTTTATCAGTCTGCAGCTTCATTGATGTGATAACTTCCCCGATGCAATGCATCCGTGCCGCCATGTCATGCACTTGTCCGACTGTAAGTAGGCCCGTATTTTTTCCTCGTGGCAACAGAAATACAAAGTCGTCGTATTTTTCATAATCGCGAAGATTACAGTTACTAAGACTCTTATAATCCATCAATGTAACAGTGACGCCTTTTGGGGTTAAAATAGCCTGCATATCCGAAGACAGTCTGTCTGCGTCATCGTCGGATACAATTAAAATTTGTTTTTTTTCTACAAAGGCAGCAGCTATAATATCATCGAAGGATAAGTGCGAAGTGCGCTGTTGTTCCTTGTAAACAACTTTGAAATTACGGACCCAGGTGTCTGCAGCATGCTGTGACACAGATTCAGGGAACGGTCTGTTCTGCGGTCCGTCTGAAGATTCGCGGGCCTGTTGTGTCGGCAATAAATGGGATTCGATACGGGCATAGATTTCCCGCAACGAACTGTTTGCCATAGCTGCAGGGTCGAGTATCCCCTCTGCTCCATACAGCTTTGTTGCCTTGGCGACAAATATCCCTGCCTTGATGGAGTCGAGATTGAGATTATCAAGGAGGCGGTGATCAAGAGAGATGGAATTTATTGGGAATCCCGTTGTTTTAGCTGCGAGTTGCAGTAACATGTCCGGGTTCCGTATTGCGCCTTTTAAGTGAGATGGAGCACTTTGATCAGCGTTGACAAGTCTTGCAGGCGGAATGGCCGGCACTGCCTTCATTGAACGTTCACCATATTCTTTCGGCTCATCCCCCGTTACCTTTACTTCTGCATGTATCAATCTGCGGATGTAATCTATTTGTTGTTTCGAGAAGAGTCCGGCTGCATCAGCCGTAACCATCGAAATATCTGCGGTTGACGTTTCCTCGCGTTGGGGAAGATCGTTGTCCGACGCGTCATATGGAATGTCCAAATGTCGTTCGCACGGGTTGTCAATAAAGAGGCGTTTATCTGCTGGAATAAACGGTCTGACTAAGCGGTTTTCAAAAAGGGCAGGCCAGTTTATATTGCCGCCACGAGCAAAGTAACTTCCGAGAAAGACATTCAGAGAGCGATCATCGCCGGCCTTCGATTCAGTCGGTAGGCATGCTGTCCCATCCGTCCCCGTAATCGATTTGACCAGATCCGAGAGCACGCGTCCAGGGCCGACTTCAACTAAAAGGTCACACTCCCTTTTCATATTATTAATCAGGGATATATAATCTACCTGATGGGTCGCCTGTTTTGAAAAATGCATCCGAAGATCGGTCCCCAGCGCTATTTCTTTGCCGTCCATCGATGTGAATAACTTGATGTCGGTCCTAGTCAGCAACTCCGGAATGGGTGCATGTTTATGGATATTGTCGGCGGCCCCGATCATGAAACGTGAATGGAATGCATTGGAAACGGGCAGCAATTTCGCGCTGATATTCAAAAGCGATCCTGACCTTACAGCTTTTTCTACAGCCGATCTCTCGCCGGAGATCACTGTCTGCATAGGACTGTTTATATTTGCTACAACAGCGTAGCCTTCTATCTCCCTAAGCAGTCCTTCAACCTTTTCCCGTCCACAGCCCAAAACGGCCATTTGTCCGCGGCTGTCATCAGGAGCAGCCATAGCTTTCCCCCTGAACGCCGCGAAACAAAGCAACGATTTCTCGTCAAACGCACCCGCAGCATAGAAAGCTGGCAGTTCACCGAGGCTATGGCCGCCGGCCACAACGGGCTTGATTCCAAGATGATCAAGATGCCGCATCCATAAAAGCGATGTCATGCATACTGCAGGCTGTGCTATTTCCGAACGGGACAGCTGCTCTTTCCATGCAGTTACTTGGTCGTCGTTGAGGGCTCGGTCGAGCGGGCGATAAATGTATTCATCTATTTTTTCATAGCTACTCTCCGAGAGCCATGTTTCCGCTTTGTCCTTGAAATCCCGTGCCCAGGGGTAGCGCTCCACAAGACGACGTCCCATATTCAACTGCTGAGAACCCTGCCCCGGAAAGAGAAAGCCGATACGGTCACTCGACACAGAATTGCTGAACCAGATATCCTGATGAGGGCTGGAAATCATCTCGCCCTTAGCTATAGTGTTCGCGCCAAGCATTCGTTCCGCGCTATCGAGGCAAATGATCATATCTTCAGGAGAGCCGACGATAAGTGCCATACGAAAAGGCTCGTCGTCTGAAGTTTCGCGGGTCAGCTGCCTTGATAGGTCGACCATTTCGCCGGTACTCATGCCCTCAGCAAGCCCTTTCAGATATTTGATGCGCTCAACCATTTTTAGCTGAGAGTCTGCAGACATTACGAAAAGTTCGGTCTCCTGGTATGATGCAAGAAGCTCGCGTTCCCCGACAGATGGTTCGATATGTTTTGCTGGTTCTCCGGAGGATTCAATGGTTACATGGCAGTTTATGCCTCCAAACCCCATGCCTGATACGCCCGCACGGACCACGTTGTCAGCACTTCTGATTTCTCCTTGTGTGACAGCGTAAACCCTATGGGCCTTCTCCTGGAATACCGGATTTGGATCTGTATATCCTGCAGTAGGGGGGATTACACGCCTGTTCACTGCCATTACCGCCTTGATGAACCCTCCGATCCCCGAAGCGGCCTTTGTATGACCGATCAGGGATTTAAGTGAGGTGACTCCACAGGACCGAAGGGGACCTGGATCTCTTTCATCCATGGCGATTGCTATTCCTTCAAGCTCCGCCTTATCGCCGGCTATTGTGCCTGTCCCGTGACCTTCGATGAAATCAACCTCGTCAAGACCATACTCGGCATTACCATATGCCCGCCGTATCGCAAGGGCCTGAGTCTGGGCCTTCGGCGCGGTCATTCCACCCTTTCCGTCTGAAGACATACCCCATCCACTCAGAACTGCATATATATAGTTTCCGTGAGCGCGTGCATTCTGCAGTCTTTTTAATACGACGCAACCGGCACCTTCACCCGGAATGAAACCGCTGGCGCTGCGATCATAGACTTTCATGTCAGTCTTTGTCAGGGCATTCGTCTTGGCAAAGCCGACCAGCTCGAATGTATCCAGGCTGATGTCAATTCCTCCGACTACGGCAAGGTCGAGGGTGCCGGTAGATAGGGCATTAGCCGCTGTAGTGAGCGCTATGAGGGACGAAGAGCATGCTCCATCCACGGTGTACCCACCTCCGTGCAAATCGAGGAAATTGCAAATTCTGCCGGCAATAGTGTTTGAAAGGTTCCCTGCGAGGGTATCTTCAGTAACTGGAGCAAAGGCGGCTTTGTAATAACCCTCCATTGTCTCGATGAGTTCATTTATTGCATCTGGCGGCATCCGTTTTTTTTGAGCTGCAGCCGTCAGTACTTTCTTGACATAAGGCCAGCGTAATCTCATATTTTGTGACCTACTGTGCTCGCCGGTTAGGGTGTTCCCTAGGATAACCCCTGACCGATCCGAAGGCGTGTTCCCCTTGCTGTATCCCGCATCTTCCATCGCGCGCAATGCAACTTCAAGCGCCAGCCAGTGGACTATGTCTGAGGACTCTACGACGCTTTTCGGTATGCCCCTCTTGACCCAGTCAAACTCGAACCCATCGATGACCGCAGCCCGGTTCCCATAGGTCTTATCGGGGGCAAAGGGGTCCGCATCGTAATATTCGGACAAAGGCAAACGTTGGGCTGGTATCCGTCGAAATGACCTTCTCCTCGCAAGGATGTTTTCCCAGAACGATTTAAGGTCCGGCGCATCGGGATAGTAGCAGGCCATGCCGACAACGGCTATGGCGTCATGCGACATATCTTTCTTTATCTTGAAGAAGGATGATCTGTAGAATTCTGCATATGCGGGTGGGGGATTCTGAATTTCCAGGCCAATGGTTTGCGTTGAATGCGCTGACGTGTCGTTGTCGGACCACACTTCTTTGCATTGCAATTCGAGCATTTCATCAGGCGCTGCATGGAACTCAACCGTCACGGCACTCTTGTTGCGTCCAGCAAAATCCATGGCACTGGATGGTGCGATAACATACAGACCCTTTTCCGAGATGCCAGTAATAAAGGCCCTGTAGGTTATGCCACCCCATGTGAGATGGGCTTCTAAACTGACAGGTATTCTCTTGCTGATTCTTTGCTCCATTCGTGGCTCCCCCATCTAAATTCAGCCGCACTATCTCTAACAGCGGCACCCGTGTTAATCAAGGACAGCAGCTTTCTTAAATGTGTCTTTGCTGCATGAAGAAGCCTGGATTGCTAATCATGTCCGTAATCCAGGCTGTTGAATCCATGCAAATTGTAAATTAAACCAGAGCCTTGTTACCAATGATGATTTCAGTATTAAATTGTCCTTAACTCATACCATTGTTAGCAGAAACAGCCGCTTGCTTTCAATTTTTCCATTATCAGGTATTGCTGCGCCTTCGTCGCTGGCCAGCCTCAAAGGCCGCAGCTAAAATACACCATGTTCCCATTGCAGGGACCAAATTGGCAGCGATATGTGGAAAGGCTGTTCTGAGCATTGTGGGCTGTTATGATATTGCCGATCGTGCAAGTAAGCACAAGTACTAAACCGGGGCGATTCGGCGTGCAAGCACGTATAATATATGTCTATAGGAAATATCAATAAGTTATGCCGATGCTCACGTATTGCCCCCAGGCATTATTAAGTCAACAGCTTTCTAAGTCGCCTTTTCTTGCCGAAAAGACATACTTGAAAGGTTGCACTAAGAACACCCTATTTTAACAAGGACGAGTGGTAATGATCAACAATATTGTTCGCCTGACAATTTTGAGCCTTCCTAATAATGAAATTTATGTAGCAGGATTTCGTGCGATAAATTATAACCATTAGTAACGCTCTATTGTGATATAATGACGATGGCAATATGTAAGATTTGTTTTAACCATATATAAGCTTGTTAATTCTCTTTGGGAATTACATAATAAGGATGAGTGTTTTGGATCGAATCTCTCAAATCGCAGAAAAAATTAAGTCTATAAATCCATGGCACTTTGTCTGGGGTGCGGTCGTTATTTCAGAAACCTCGACGGCATTGACGTCCGCTATACAAAGCTACATGTGGTGGGGATACATTCCCTCCGAGATCATGATTATTGGCGCTATAGATGCTTTTTTTGCGCCGTTATTAATTGTTCCTGCCTTAATATTTCTTGTTTCAAGAATAAGCAAACTCCAGCAGGAATTACAGAGTCGTAAGGAGGCTGAAAAGGAAATCAGATATCTGGCTTACTACGACGTCCTGACTAATCTTCCAAACCGTACGCTCTTCAATGAAATATTGGAGCGGGCAATTAGCCATGCGCAGCAACACGATTTTATCATGGCGCTTCTGTTTATTGATCTGGACTTTTTTAAACGCATAAACGACACACTTGGGCATCATGTAGGCGACGAGCTTTTACAGTCTGTCACACGAAGACTGCTTAATTCTATAAGAAGTTCGGACTATACCGGTCGTCCGAATGAGCATGAAATGACTGATGTTGTGTCGCGGCTGGGCGGTGACGAATTCATTTTGCTCCTGCACAACATTACTCATGTCAGCGATCCGGGCAAGGTAGCCCTTCGCATTTTGAAAGACCTGTCTGAACCATTTGTAGTGTCAAGCAGTGAAGTGTATGTTACTGCAAGCATAGGTATATCACTCTATCCGAATGACGGTAATGATGCAGAAAATTTATTGAAGAACGCGGACGCAGCCATGTATCATGCGAAGGCAAAGGGAAGAAACAATTATCAGCATTACTCTCAACGCATGACCTCAGAAGCGGCTGAATATCTGGCCTTGGAGACCAAGATGCGCAAGGCTCAAGACAACAATGAATTGCTGCTTTACTACCAGCCGAAGCAGTCCTTGGCAGACGGAAGAATAATCGGCTTTGAGGCATTGCTGCGCTGGAAACCTGCTGATTCAGATTTGGTGCCTCCCGCCAACTTTATTCCACTTATAGAAGAGATGGGTCTTATCATCCCTATCGGAGAATGGGTCTTGCGCACGGCGTGCATGCAAAACAAAGCTTGGCAGGAGGCAGGGTATGGGCCGTTTGTCGTATCAGTTAATCTGTCGAGCCGTCAATTCGATCAAAAGAACTTTATAGAAATAGTGACCCAAGCCTTGCGCGATGCGAACCTTGAACCGCAATACCTGGAGTTGGAAATCACTGAAAGCACAATCATGCGGGACCCTGATGAGGCCATCACCATTTTATACATACTCAAAAACATGGGTATTAAGATTTCCGTTGATGACTTCGGCACCGGTTATTCGTCTTTAAATTACCTGAGGCGCATTCCACTGGATTCCTTGAAGATTGATCGTTCTTTTGTAATGCATATAGAATCAAGCGCCAGCGATCAGGCTATTATCAAGGCTATTATCGCTTTGGGCCACAGTCTTGAGTTAAATATCGTCGCCGAAGGCGTCGAGACCGACCAACAACTTACTTTCCTTCGTGAATGGGGCTGCGACGAGCTTCAAGGCTATCTATTAAGCCGACCCTTTCCGGTCCAGCAGTTGCCCGAATTCCTAGCCGTCCAGGCGCAGATAGCGCAACAGGGAATCTTGGCGCGCGACAGTGGTTCTTCCATCCAGCTTCATCTTGAGTAGCCAGACCTTCATGTTCTAACGCGTAGCCTTGACTTGACCCCTGAATCCGACTATTTTGCGGGGAGAATAAATCAAAAAGAGCCGGTCCTGTAAAACTGTACAGCGATATAAGTGATAAAGCTGATCTAAAATAAGGATTGAAAGGAGCGGCTATTTCAAAGAAGAGAAAGAATCACGTAGCAACATTTAAAGCAAAGGTGGTCGCAGGAGGAATGGCAAAAGGACTGAGACAAAAAGCGGAAAACTTGCAACCAGTGCCATTATACGAATTTCGCGAAGTCTAAACTCGACAAGGGGACCAGATCATCAAAGCCACCGACCATCTGATGGTTGGCGATACGGATAAAAACAGCTCTTTACAAGGATGGCATCCTGAAACAGCCTAAGACCTATGCCGCAGCATTCCCTGATCTCTTAACGTTCCATGCCAATCCGGATTAGACCTGCGGTATGGCTGGAGCACTATGCAGAGGGACATAACCGAAATCAGAGAGAGGGCTGCCGACATGCGTGAAGAAGCGATGAGAACGGCCAAGGCAACCAAAGTTAAGAAGAAAAAGTAAGAGATGTCGCTTGGAGGAAGGGCGAAGGCTTTTTGCTCTTCGCGGATGACAGCAAAACTGCCAAACAGCCGACCCGATAGTTGCGATAATAGACCTTCGTACGCATATATACATTTGGAATTGTTTTCATATATACTAATGCTAGCTTTTCAAAGCTTAGGGACCCCAGAGACTTGAGAAAGCCCTGGGGATTTTTTATTGGAGG
>PMYY01000239.1 GCA_003170655.1 Nitrospiraceae bacterium | reverse complement strand
GCTAACCCTTACTTCGCAGGGAATCTGGCACAGCTTAAAGGACAGTAATGGTCAGCGAGATATTTGACTATGAAAATCCATACTATCAAACGCAAGCTTCGGATATAATTATTGCAGGACTTGTTCGGAAGGAGTAGAATTTCTTAGTGGAAAATTTCAGGATAACGAGGACATTCAGCGGATGGATAAACCGGTCTTAGAAAAAGACACCGATCTTCTCTTCCCGCACTTCACTATCCTCAAGGCCTCGGCAGGATCGGGCAAGACCTATGCCCTTTCTAACCGCTTTGTCCAGTACCTCCTTTCGGAGCGCATTCCTAAAAACCGGCTACGGAATATCGTTGCGATGACGTTTTCGAACAATGCCGCGAAGGAGATGCGAGAGCGCATTCTCTTATGGCTCAAATTGTTGTCCCTGGGCGACGAAAAGACTCTGGCGAGATTCTCAGGTCTCCTTTCACTCCCTGCCGAAGATCTGCAGAGCAAGGCCGGGTGCCTGCTCGATGAGATACTCGAACAATACGCCGATTTTCAGGTAAGAACGATCGACAGTTTTATGACCACTATATTCAAGGCATCTGCCCTGGATTTCGGATACCACCCCGAGTTCGATATTTTATTGGACAATGCCCTTACGATGGAGTACGCCTTTCACCGCTTTCTGCGAAGGGTGGCGGAAGGGACGGGTGACGCTGCGATGATCGAGGCGATGGTTGGGCGGATTATGGGGCAGAAGCGGAGCGAGGCCGCATATCTTTGGGACCCGTCTTCAAATCTGCTCGAAGAAATGAAGCAACTATCACGGGTGACTGCCTCGCGCGGAAAGCAGCTGGTTATCCCGGACGCTGCCGACAATCTCAGGATATGCGAGTCAAAGATCAGGGAATGCATCGAGGCTATTGAAAAGGTCATTCGTGATTCCGGGCTTGAGGTTAGCGGCAACTCGGCCTATACCAAATCTGACATTCCGGCACTGGCAAGAGACGGAAGATTTTCGGACCTGGTCGGAAAGAAGCTGGCGGCCAAGCCGGTTAATAAGCCCAAGAAAAAGGATTTGAGGCTTGTCGATGCATATGAAGCAACCCAGAAGGCATGGGGAAATCTGGGTGAGCTCGTGCATGAATATACCTTGCTGTATGCACTTTCATTTTATCGGCCCTATCTTTCGGTGTTAGAGGCATTCGGGCAGACGATCGAGGATGTCAAACGCAAACAGAGCGTTATTTTTATCGAGGATATCAACCGCTGCCTTGCTTCATATCTGGACTTGAACATTGTGCCTGACATTTATTTCAGGCTTGGCGAGACGATCAATCACTTCTTTATCGACGAATTCCAGGACACTTCTCCGATCCAGTGGAAGAACCTATATCCGCTGCTTGAAAACGCGCTTGCAGAGCACGGGAGCGTATTTGTTGTAGGCGATACAAAACAGGCGATTTATGGTTTCCGCGATGCAGACTATAAGATTATGAAGGATGCGGAGAATAAGAATCCCTTTCCCTCTGCATCATACACTGTCAGGGAGCTTGAGACTAATTACCGCAGCTGTCCTGAAATCCTTTCGTATAATGAATGCGTATTCAAGAAAGACCTTGCAGCCAATGAAGACTATCAAGTAGCGGCGCGTGAAAGCGGACTGAACGAGTATGTGCAGCAAGCCGATCCGAACTGCGCGATTCCAGGACATGTTGAACTGCACTGCGTTATAAAGGGCGATGACGAGCATGCTGAAAAAGAGAAGCTCGTTGAGATCATTCAGTCACTTAAGATGCGGCAATACCGATACAGTGATATAGCAATACTAACTCAGCGCAATGAGGAAGCGGTAAGGATAACTTCATGGCTCAACGATAAGAATATACCCTTCCTCTCATTCAGTAGTCTCGACATCCGCCTGAGAAAGTTGACGGGCGAGATGGTGGCTCTGCTTCGCTTTCTGGATTCTCCGACCGACGACTTCTCTTTTGCTAACTTCCTCCTCGGAGATGTTTTTTCGCGAACGCTTGCCGCCGCCGATTCAGCCGGTAAGCGACCGGATTTCCATGCCTTCCTTTTTTTCGTCAGACAGCGAGGGACTCTCTACAAGGCATTTCAGGACAGCTATCCCGATCTCTGGGAGCGGTATTTCTCGAGGCTTTTTCGCTCCTCCGGATATTTCCCGCTCTATGACCTGGTGACCCAAGCGTATCATGCATTCAGGCTTTTCGACATCTTTGCTGAAGAAGAGGCGACGTTGATCAAGCTTCTCGAAACCGTGAAGGATTTTGAAGGCCAGGGATTCAACAGTCTCGGAGACTTCCTCGATTTTGCAGAAAGCGAAGAGGCAGCGGCAGCTGAATGGCACATGAATGTCCCTACAACGCAGGATGCGGTAAGGGTAATGACCATTCATAAGGCCAAGGGACTCGGTTTCCCGGTTGCTGTTGTGATGCTTTTCGAGCACCGGCCGCAGGGGTTCGGCTATGTCGTGAAAGATGATAAGGATGTCTTTTCAATTCTCAAGATCACGAAAGATATGGCTCAGCTCGATGAAGGACTGGGTGAGCTCTACGAAGCTGCGGCGCAAAAAGAGATCGTCAACAGTCTGAACAGCCTATATGTGGGTTTTACCCGTCCGGAAGAGGAACTGTATGTAATTGGCGTTACCGGCAAGCTCGAACAACCCGGGTATCCGCTTTCACTACTACCTTTTAGTGCGTATCAAAGCTGCTACCGTCCTGAAAGGAGAGCTCCTGAAGAAGCGGGCGTGCGAAATGATGTCCAGCTGTTGCATCGTCATGCCGAGATTGTCTTTCCTTCGGCAGTCGAGGGCGTGCTTAATATCACGGAGAAACGGCGCGGCGACCTGATTCATGCCATTCTTGCCGGAATTCAATATATGGACGAAGGGCCTGAATCCGCCATAGATCAGGCGATTCAAAAGCTTCCTTCTTTGTATACCATGGAATATCCGCTGGATGCGGTCTGCAAAACTCTTGCTTCGTTTCTGAGTCACTCTGAGGTTGCGGCATATCTCTTCCAAAAGCCCGATCGGAAGGTCTGGAACGAGCAGGAACTCGTCGATGAAGGAGGCCGTCTTTTCCGAATCGACCGTCTGGTAGTTGATCCCAAAGAAACTACAGTAATAGATTATAAGACCGGCGGACAAGAGGATGCTGAAGAGTATCATCTGCCTCAGATGCGAAACTACTTGCACATTGTGCGCGGCATCTATTCCGATCGCTCAGTGTCGGGTATCATTGCCTATGTCGATCAGCAGAAACTGCGGAGGATCTCATGAGGGCATATCTGCTTTCACCCCGCATATCACTCGTGGATCAGATCGCTGCCGGGCTTGATTGCGAGGGAAAAGATTACTCGAAAAACCTTGTCGTGTTTCCGGGCAAACGGCCTGCTCATTTTTTGCGTAAGATAATTGCGGGCCGGGCAGGGGGCAGCTTCATTCCACCGGTCATCCTGTCGATTGACGAGTTTATTGATCAGTCATTCTCCTCTATAGACGACCGCCGGAAGATCGATCCGCTCGATGCGGTCGCTTTGCTGTACGATATTCACTGTAGTACGGCAGAGCGTATTGGCGGGGAAGGGTTCAAGACGCTCGATGCCTTCTTTAACATCGGGCTTAGACTTTACCGCGATCTGGAGGAACTTCTCATCGAGCGGATTACCGCTGGGAGCCTTCGAGAGATGTGCCTTGTGCCCGACGAGACAATGCCCGGCCCCTCGCAGCAGAGGCTCGCGTCATTCGAAATATTCTTTGAGCAATTTTATCGAAAAATTAATGCAGAATCTCTATCGACCCGTTCGCTCCGNNGGATTCTTTGCCCTTACTGCATCTGAAAAGACGATATTTCAAAAGGCGAATGAATGGGACAACACATGCCTCTTCTTCCAGGACGGTCCCTATATAGGAGAGATGCTCGCCCAGCTTGGGATTGTACCTGAAAAGAAGGATAAGACGGCGGTTCATCCGACAGTTCTTTTTACAGGGAGCCCGGATACGCACGGGCAGGTCTTCGCACTTGCGGACATGATCGAACCATTGCGTGATGATGGTGGGCTGGATGAAAAGAGCGCGGTGGTATTACCGTCCCCAGATACTCTTTTCCCGCTGCTGCGGCACGGCTTGCCTGATTTCGATGACAGAGAATTCAATATCTCGCTTGGATATCCACTCGTACGCACGCCGCTCTTCGGGTTTATCCATGCGCTCATGGAAATGATCAGCGCAGCCGACGGAGCGCGAATCTACACACCAGCATATCTATCTTTTGTTCTCCATCCCTATACAAAGAACATCTATTTCAGCGGAAGCGCAGAGACGACACGCATCATCTTTCACGCTATCGAGGAGTATTATGTCCGGCATACGTCAAAGACTTTTGTTACGCTCGATGAGATCGAATCAGATGAACGCCTTTTCAGTCTGATAATGGAGAGGCTTCCGGAAGGTGAAGGTCTGAATAATATCCCAGCGGCCGAGGTGCGAACTCATCTTACCATGATACACAGTCGGACGATGCGCCCTTTTATGGATATTGTGAATGTGCGCGATTTCAGCATGAAGTGCGTGGCGCTTCTCGCCTTTATTGAAGAACAAAGCACGGCAAGGCTTCATCCGCTATTCTCTCCTTTTTGCGAAGCTTTCATCGAGTCGCTCGATGCTATTGCGCAGTCCCTGTTGGGTACTAAGCATTTCGAGGAACGGAGCAGCTATTTCACATTCTTCAGGCGCTACCTGACGACCCGGCATGCACCTTTTGAGGGGACGCCGCTTAGGGGATTGCAGGTGCTCGGCATGCTCGAAACCCGCAACATCCGTTTCGAGCGCGTATTTGTCCTCGATGCCAACGAAGATATACTACCTGACACAAAGCGTGAGGATTCGCTCCTGCCGGGCCGGGTGCGAGAGATACTCGGGCTGCCGACTTATCGCGACAGGGACCGTCTTGCGTCATACTATTTCGATGTGCTAGTGAAGGGTGCAAAGGAAGTCTGCATTTTCTTTGTCGAGAACAACAGACAGGAGAAGTCACGTTTTGTGGAAAAAATCCTATGGGAGCTTCAGCAGCGTGAGCGGACAACAGACAGCAGCCGCTCAATCCGCTCGCTACAATACCGGGTGCATCTTGAGAACCGTGTACCCGAGCCGGTTGCCAAGAGCCTCGAAATAGCAGAATTCCTGGGCCGCTTCACGTATAGCGCCACAGCCATTGATACCTATCTCGTCTGTCCCCTCAGATTTTATTACCGGTATGTGCTGAGGATTGCCGAAAGGCTTGAAACAGCTGGCGAGATGGACAGGGCCGATATCGGTAGTCTTGTGCATCAAGCTCTTGCAGACTATTTCACGCCGAGGCTGGGCAGGCCTCTGACTGAGCGTGACCTCGATTCTAATGAAATGTCTCAGCGCGTCGGCCGGATCGTCGAGGAATCATTCGGCGGGGTGCCGTCGGGGAGGGAATACCTCCTTATGAAACAGGTGCAAAAACGGCTTGGCGATTATATCGCGAAATATTGCGGCCAGCTTGTACGTGAGCTGCCGGTGACAATGCTCGAAGTCGAGGCTAAGATGAAGGCAACGTTCCGTGGTTTCCTTCTGAGCGGCAAGATCGACGCTGTTCAAAAGCGGGGCGAGCAAATTTGTATTGTCGACTACAAGACTTCAGCAAACAGGAATGCGTTCAAGATTGCATTCCATCGGGTGAATCCAGAAGAGCGCGATACCTGGTCCGCCATCGGTTCCCTCCAATTGCCCATCTACCGAATTATCTATGCGCACGAGAAAAAGGTCGACCGCTCGTCGATTTACGCCATGTTCTTACTTCTCGGCATGACACAAGTCAACCATGAAATCGAGATGCCGCTTTTTCAGGGAGAAGGCGTGGCGCCTGCAAAGTTATCCTCTATGCTGGATGATGTACTGTTTAGATTACTCACGGAGATCGCTGATCCGAAGATACCTTTTCATCCGACGCCTGATAAGAAAAAATATTGTCCGATATGCGATTATGCGCGTATATGCGGGACACAGTGGGTGGCGAGATAAACTTGCGGAGACTCCCGAAATTGTATGGAATGCGGGGACATAGCTCATTACCAAGAAGTCGGCGTAAAGCCTGGGGATATAAGGCGTGCCTTTATTTTTTAATTTTCTATGTATATACGTTACCATTATAGTCTTTTGTGATATTATCAGTCACAAACACTGTTCTGTGCTACACAGGGCGGATGGGTATTCGTATC
>PMYY01000155.1 GCA_003170655.1 Nitrospiraceae bacterium | reverse complement strand
GAGTCCTGTTTCACGGCGTAGCTGTGAAGCCGGGCAAACCACTGATAGGAGGTCTCATCGGCGATAAGCCGGTGCTTGGACTTCCTGGGCATCCTGCAGCTGCTGTTGTGTCTTTCAATCTTTTTATCGGCCCGCTAATCAGGAGATTAACGGGGATCGATGAGCGCATGGAATTTAAGAAGACCATTATAGCTGTAATGGGCAAAAGCATCGCATCGGCGGCCGGAAGAGAAGACCATATTCGGGTTTATATCGAGCCTGAAAATGGAGAATTGAAGGCCTATCCGATTCTGGGGAAATCAGGATTGATCACGACACTTGTGAAGGCTGATGGAATCGTTGCAATACCTGCCTCCAGACTCGGACTCGACCAGGGCGAACAAGTAAATGTAAATCTGTTTTGAGGAGGGCCTTTCGAGCTTGATAGACATAGTCAAGAATCTATATGGACGCATCGGACGCCCCCTTAATTTCATGGAGGTCTGCGGCACTCATACCGTCGCTATATTCCGCCACGGAATAAGGAGTATTCTTCCTGATGGCCTTAAGCTGCTGAGCGGGCCCGGATGCCCTGTATGCGTGACATCGATCAGGGACATCGATACAGCTATAGCCATTGCCAGAAGTGATGACGCAATACTGACCACCTTCGGCGATATGATGAGGGTACCTGGAGGGAAGCAGTCTCTCATGGAGGTTAGGGCAGAGGGCTCAGATATCCGGATAGTTTATTCACCGCTGGACTCACTGAAGATTGCTAAGGATAACCCTGGCAAGAAAGTTGTTTTCTTCTCTGCCGGATTCGAGACGACAGCTCCTTCTGCCGCCGCTACTGTCTCTGAGGCTGAGAGAATGGGAATCCCGAACTTTTTTCTTTACTCGGTTCACAAGGTCGTGCCGCCCGCTTTAGAGGCACTGCTGCTATCTGACGACGTCAGGATAGATGGATTTATCCTACCCGGCCATGTAAGCACGATCATCGGGACAAAGCCGTATCAGTTCATCTCTGAAAAGTACTCTATCCCTTGCGCTGTGACAGGATTCGGTGCCAACGACATTCTTGGCGGTATCGCAATGCTCCTGAAACAGACCATCGAAGGTAAGGCGTCTGTCGAGGTCGAATACAAGACTGTCGTTAAGGAAGAAGGTAATCCGAAAGCGGTCAAGTTCATCGAAGACGTTTTCGAACCCTCAGACAGTTATTGGCGCGGCATAGGAATGATACCCGGCAGTGGTCTCAAACTTCGAAGCTCCTGGAAGCACAGAGATGCCGAGAAGATCTTCACCCTCGAAGTGCCGGATATATCCGAGCCCAAAGGCTGTATGTGCGGCCTTGTGCTCAGAGGCGTCAAGATTCCTTCGGAGTGCCCACTTTTTGCAAAGGTCTGCAATCCAGACAAACCCGTGGGCGCTTGCATGGTAAGTTCTGAAGGTAGCTGCGCTGCATATTACCGGTATCGTGGCGTCTTGGAAGGTTAAGTAGAACGGAGCCGGTCGGTTAAAAATGTGTGGCCGATCACGTAGATATCTCGTGAGATTCATGACGGCAAGCAGCCAAGCCCCTGATGGATATATCTCGCTCTGATTTTATATGTTTACGATCTTGTAGCTGTAGCCGATTTTGGCGGAACCTTCGAGGGTCGCTTTAACCGAACAATATTTCTCCATTGATAACTCCACCGCTTTTTTTACAGCGTCGTCCGATATATTCCTGCCGGTCACGGTATACTCAAGTTTGATATTTATGAACTTTTGAGGATGTGTTTCGGCTTTTTCGCCGCTGACGCTCACCTGGATATCGATCACTTCCTGCCGCTTCTTTTTCAGCACTGAAGCAACATCCATTCCTGAACAACCTCCGGTAGCAACCAGCAGCATTTCCATCGGGGTCATTCCCGTTGTGATTTTTCCAGCTTCCGGACTTGCATCCATTACGATCGCATGACCTGAACCTGATTCACCAACAAACTGAAATCCGTCGACCAATTTTACCTTGGCAGTCAGCATTGAAGCCTCCTTTTGATAAGCAGGGTTAGGACATGACTAGCCCGGACCCCGGTTTATTTTTTCAAGGGGCCGGCGAGTAGCGCCCCTACCGGCTACGGATTTGTCAGCTGTACTCTCTGAATTGCCGTCGCCTTGCCGCTCTCGTCGTCGACCTCAATGATTACGGCCGATAATATCGCCTGGCCTTCCGCAACATTGAATTTCTTCGGCATATGGGTGAGAAATTTATCAATTATTTGTTCTTTCTCGATCCCGATGACCCCCGAATTCGGTCCGGTCATGCCGACATCAGTAATATAGGCGGTCCCTCCGGGCAGAATCCTTTCATCAGCAGTCTGCACATGGGTGTGAGTGCCTACTACAGCGCTGACCTGCCCATCTACGTAGTAACCGAAAGCAATCTTTTCAGAGGTGGCTTCGGCATGAAAATCTATGATGACTATCTTGGCTGACTCTCTGATCTTCTGAAGGGCGGCTTTTGTGGCCCTGAACGGACAGTCCAGCGTATTCATGAAAATTCTGCCTGAAACATTGATGATGGCTACAGGAATCTTTTTTTGCACAGTGATAATTATGCTTCCTGACCCAGGCACTTCGGGTGGGTAGTTAAGTGGCCTCAGGATACGGTGTTCCTTTACGAGGTAGGGGAGAGCGTCCTTTCTGTCCCAGACATGGTTGCCGGTGGTTAAGATATCGACGCCGTATGAGAAAAGTTCCGTTGCCATCGGCTCCGTAATACCGAACCCTCCGGCCGCATTTTCACCATTAGCCAGGACCACGTTTATTTTATATCTGCTAACGATGTTGGGGAGGAGGGCCTTTACAGCCTGCCTCCCCGGTTTCCCCACGATGTCACCGATAAACAGTATTTTCATAGTACAATTCTTAACGCCGACTGCATTCTGTTAACTATGTTCAACGCGACTATTTCGCATAGTCGACGTGCCTTGATTCCCTTATGACCGTCACNNTTGATCTGGCCGGGATAGGTGAGTTCAGCTTCGATCTTCTTGCCGAGGTCGCGAGCCATTAGTGTGCACATCTCATCGTTGACGGTTTCAGGCTTGACGATAATGCGGATTTCTCTTCCGGCCTGGATNNTCACGCCGGCAAATGACATGGCCATCTCCTCAAGCTTTTCCAGCCTCTTGAGATACAATTCGATGCTTTCCCTCCTGACGCCCGGACGTGCTGCTGAAAGGGCGTCACCGGCAGCCACGAGGGCTGATTCGACCCAGCGCGCTTCGACATCTCCATGATGAGCCATAATTGCGTTGATGACCGCCTCGGATTCGCCATATTTTTTTGCGAGAGTCGCGCCGATCTCTTGATGCGAGCCCTCCATTTCGTGGTCAACAGCCTTGCCGATATCATGAAGCAATCCGCCGCGTTTGGCAAGTTTAGTATCTACGCCGAGTTCACCGGCCATCATGCCGGCAAGAAAGGCGACCTCTTTCGAATGCTGCAGGACATTCTGACCGTATGATGTTCTATACCTGAGCCTTCCTATTATCCTGACAATCTCCGGATGCACGCCCGATACTCCGAGTTCGAAGACTGCCTTCTCTCCTTCTTCCCTGATAGTCGTCTCGACCTCTTTTCTTACTTTGTCGACAACCTCTTCGATCCTGGCAGGGTGAATTCTGCCATCCGTCACCAGTTTGCTCAGGGAAAGACGGGCGATCTCTCTCCTTACCGGATCATGGGCTGAAAGTGTGACCATTTCAGGGGTGTCGTCGACAATTATATCGACCCCAGTAGCAGCCTCGAAGGCGCGGATGTTTCTACCTTCACGGCCTATGATCCGGCCTTTCATTTCATCTCCCGGCAGGCTGACCGCCGAAACCGTCGCATCCGCCACATAATCGGCGGCATAGCGCTGAATGGCGGTGATGACGATCTCGCGGGCCTGCGTTTCGGCTGTCTCACGGGCCTCGTTGAGGNNGCGCTGAATGGCAAAACTTATTACCTCGTTGGCTTTTTTCTCAGCGTTCTCTTTTGCCTCGTCTTCGATCTTTTTAATCAGCTTTGCTGCCTCGAAACGGGACTCTTCTTCGATCCGCCTGAATAACTCCTGCTTGGCTTCATCATGGCGCATGCCGGAGAGGGTTTCGAGCACCAGCATCTGTTCCTTTACGAGTTGCAGGTGCTGGTTTTCTTTCTCGGTAAGCTGTTTTTCCTTGGACCCTAAATCGCGTTCTTTTTTGGCTAAATCATTTTNNCTTTCGAGCTGATCGATCTTTTTCTCAAGAGATTCCTCTTTTTGTCTCAGTCTCTTGTCCAGATGATTAAATTCTCTGGTCCGTTCGCGTACTTCCCGTTCTGCCTCGGCCTTGGCCTGGTAGACAGCATCCTTTACAGAAACGGCAGCATCTTTTTTGATGACCTCAGCCTCCCTCTTTGCGTCTTCGAGCTGACGGTCCCGTTCTTTTTCAAAAGAAATCTGCCGAGCCTTCAAGGTTTTCTTGTAAGAGTATACGAAGGCGAGACCGCTTAGGACTCCGGCAATGACAGCGACCAGGATGTACAAAAGCGTGTACGTCATGTTTGGTATCCTCCTCTATGGTAATGAAAAGAGAGGCTTGAGCAGATAGCATTGTGAACAGGAATGAGGACTTTCGGCATAGCTATTAAATGGACCTCTCTTTTACTTTCGGCAACTTGCACTACGCGCAAGCGGCTTGATGCGGGATGGGGGGGATAGCGAAAAAAGGAAGTATTACCTGGAAAAGCCCCGAAGGTCTTTATGGCGGAGGGAAGAGGCGGGGCAGAGCAGATACGGCTCTGATCTCCCGGGACTCTTGGATATATCTCTGTATATTATGTCTTTTATCAACACCCCACGCCTCTATATCTTCCTGTGTAATTCGACTATCGACCGCTGCCACCGCATCAACAGCATTTATAAACCCAATAACTTTACATGATGTGACAAATATTATAACCCACCCTGCCGTGTAGCAAAAAATTAGATCCCCGTTGTTATAAGTGGGTGCCTTGAAGGTGCCTTAGGCTTTCTCCGCAAGGGAGACATGCACACCGAATACCTTACTCGACTCCCTAAAGATCTAACTTGCCGGGATCAACTTTTTCGCTTAATCACGCACAGGGCAGGCAAGCTATCTATACTTGTTATAACAAAATATGACCTATATAGGCAACTATAATGTTCACGGAGCGTTTTGATAATGCCATTATCCTTGGGAAACTTGAAAAAGTTCTGTATACTGATCGTAAAAAAGCTAAGGGGGACTTTTTATGGAGATCAAGAAAATCCTTTTTCCTACCGACTTCACCGAAGGCGCGCTGGCGGCACTGCCGCATGCTGTGGATCTCGCAAAATCCTATAAGGCAAAGCTCTTTCTGCTTCATGTTATCTACGACATGAGCATGTCGACCGGGCTGAATATACCTCACGTCTCGTTCGATGCCTTGTATGACGAAATGGAGAAAGGCGCCAGAAAGGAACTCGAAAATTTTGGTGGTGAGTTGAGGGATGGACTCAACGATGTTGAATGCAGTGTTGTCAGGGGTGTCCCCTATGAGGAAATCCTGAAATTCGCTGAAGAAAAGGGCGTAGATTTGATTGTAATGGGGACACAAGGCCGAAGCGGCTTAGACAGGGTGATATTCGGGAGTACGGCAGAAAAAGTGGTCAGGAATTCTGACCGCCCGGTGTTGACGGTAAAGAATCAAAAAGGCAAATAATAAGATAAGATACTGTAGCAAATAACCTTTACCTATCACATGCGGCAATAAGAAAGATCAAGCGACGGCGATCTGGATATTCAGTGCCGCTCGCTTGATCTTTCTATCTGTCAGAACAGGACTACCGATGGAGCTAGGCCGATAACGAAGATCATGACAGCACTAATAAAAAGAGCAGCAGCAAGGCCGAGTGATGGTGTTATGCCGACCGTCTCGCCAAGGGGTTTCATGTACATGTTCATAATGATCCGCAAGTAGAAATATGCTGAAATGGCGCTAAATATGACCGCGATGGCGACCAACCACGTATATCCTGCATTAATTGCCGCCATGAAAATATAAAATTTACCGATAAATCCGGCTGTCGGAGGGATGCCGGCAAGTGAAAACATGAAGACCAGCATCAGAGCTGCCGCATAGGGGTGGCTTTTTGACAGACCGTTATAGTCGGAAATATTTTCTCCCTTGTCGAGAAGAATGACGATGCCGAAAGCGCCCAGATTCATGAAAGTATAGATGAGGAGATAAACCTTCATGGCGTTCATTGCCTCGTTTCCTCCCACGGCAATGGCGATCAGGATGTATCCGGCATGTGCTATAGACGAGTATGCAAGCATTCTCTTGATATTGGTCTGGACGATGGCCATCACAGTTCCTACCGCCATGGTTAGTATGGAAATGACGATGAGGATAGTTGTCCAGTAGGGCTCAAAGGCCTGGAAGGCGGTGAAGAATATCCTGCCAAGAACGGCAAATGCAGCTGCTTTCGGGGCGGTCGACATGAAGGCGGTGATCGAAGTCGGAGCACCTTCGTATACATCGGGCGCCCACATGTGGAATGGTACCGCCGATATCTTGAATGAGAAGGCCACAATTATTAGTGTCATACTTAACATGAGAGGAAGTGTCGGAGGCGTCTGACGCAGATAATCGGCGATACGATAAATATCAGTAGATGTCGTAAGCCCGTAAACCATCGAGATGCCGTACAGCAGCAGTGCCGAGGAAAAGGCACCGAGCAGAAAGTATTTCATGGCAGCCTCTGTAGAGCGGGGATCATGTTTTTTGATCCCGCATAGAATGTACAGGCTCAGGGACATGAGTTCAATTCCTAAAAATACTATGATGAAGTCCCTGGCCGAGGCCATGAGCATCATCCCGGTCGTAGAAAAAAGCAGCAGGCTGTAATACTCTCCGAAATCTGCATGCTCGACCTGAATGTATTTAAGGGAAATTAGTATCGTCAGGATCAGGCTTATGAGACAGATAGTCTTGAAGTAGACGCTGAAGGTGTCGTTGATAAACATGCCGCCGAAGGCCTCTCCCTTACATGCGGGTAAAAGGTAAATGGCGATTGCAGCAACGACGATGCCGATATACCCCAGAGCTCTTTTGTTTGAGGCCACCAATTCCGCAAGGAGCAGTAAACTGGCAACGGTGGCCATGATGATCTCCGGAATGACAGGGGTCAGATCGGGATATGGGATGTTCATTTTACCACCTCTATGATCTGCGCAGCGACATTTGCCTGCCCGGCGCTGTTTACTCTTTCCAGCAGGCCCTGGACCGATACATCCATGAAACTAAGAAAAGTATTGGGATATACGCCTATCCAGAAGACAAGGACAACCAAGGGGAGCAATGTCAGCATCTCTCGCATCCCGACATCGCGGTACCCATGGCCGAGGAGGGCCGGATTAGTATTGACAAAAAAGATATTCTGGTAGAGCCAGAGCATGTAAGCGGCACCGATAATAACGCCGGTGGCTGCCAATACCCCAAGCGTCTTTGAAGCCGTGAACCCTCCAAGGAGGATGAGAAATTCACCGATGAACCCGTTGGTCCCGGGCAGTCCGATTGCTGCAAGTGTAAAAACCATGAAAAGGGCGGAGTAGACAGGAAAGACGCTTGCAGCACCGCCATAATCAGCGATACGCCTTGTGTGTGTGCGCTCATATACGATCCCTATGAGAAGGAAGAGCCCGCCGGTCACGATACCGTGGTTTATCATCTGAAGGATGCCGCCCTGTACTCCTTGGGTATTAAGGGCAAAAATGCCGAGTGTTACGAACCCCATGTGGCTGACTGAACTGTAAGCTATCAGTCTTTTTAGGTCCGTCTGCCCAAGACAGATGACAGCACCGTAAATGATACCAATTACGGAAAGGACCATCATTGCAGGCGCCAGGGCCTTTGATGCCTCTGGTAGCATTGGCATGCTGAATCTCAAGAAACCGTATGCCCCCATTTTAATGAGGATTCCTGCGAGGATTACACTGCCCGCAGTAGGGGCTTCAGTATGGGCATCCGGCAGCCATGTGTGGACCGGAAACATGGGCACTTTTACGGCGAAAGCGGCGAAGAACGCCCAGAAAAGGATTATTTGGAGATCATACGGATAATGAGAAGACATCATGCGGAGCATGTCAAAAGACCTGTCCGTATGTAAGTAAAGCACTATTATTCCGACCAGCATAAGCACGCTTCCGACAAGAGTAAAGAGGAAAAACTTGATGGCTGCATATATCCTGTTCGGACCGCCCCAGATGCCGATGAGAAGATACATCGGTATGAGCATGGCTTCCCAGAACATGTAGAATAGGAATAGATCCAGGCTGCAGAAGACCCCGATCATCAAACCCTCTAGGAGCAGCAATGCAGCATAGAACTCCTTAGTCCGCTCCGTAATGCTGGTCCAGGAAACGGTCACGCAGAGGATAGTAAGCAAAGCGGAGAGAAGGACGAACAGCACGCTTATACCGTCGACCCCGATAAAATACTCAATTGACCATGTGCGTATCCAAGAAGAACGTTCCACGAACTGCATTGCGGCGGTGCCCTTGTTGAAGTTTGTATAAAGAGGAAGACTTAGCAGGAAAGTTGTTATGCTGACTAGAAGGGCGCTCCACCTTACTAAAGCTTCATGGCCGCGCTTCATGAGGATGATTGCAATGGCGCCAAAAATGGGAAGAAAGATAACAGTTGAAAGCACCGGATAGTGCAGGTTCCTTGCCACTTCAGCACCGAAAAAGATCAGCAGAGCGAGCATCGGAATCATGGCCACTGTCCTCATAAGAGGAAAGTTTGATTCCGGAGCTTCTGTCTCTACGGGGTGGCTCGCATGCCCCATTTAAGTCCTCCTGTAATTAGTCAATTTCTGAAAGTCTGCGTTCTACTTGGTGAAAATTATCATAATGAGAGTCAGGATAGCGAAGAAACCAATGCACATGCCTATAGCGTAATGCTGAAGGTTTCCGCTCTGGACCTTTCTGATCTGCTCTCCAAACGCGGCTATCCTCCTCGGGATGCCGTTCACAATGCCTTCGATTATCTGGCCGTCGGTGACAGCAACCAGGATATTGGTAGCGGTCCACATCACCGGCCTCACTATGATGAAATCGTAGAGTTCGTCGACATAATATTTGTTCCAAAGTACCTTATGAACAAACCGAAGTTTCAAGGAAAGTTTTCCAGGCAAATCAGGCAGCCAGAGATAAAAGACCATCGATGCAAGAATTCCGGCGCCAGCGACAGCCACTGATATGCCCATGACCATCCATTCCTCAGTGTGGGAGCCATGCACGTGCGGATGGCCCACTGCCGGCGCGAGAAAGTGCGCAACCCAGTTGTTTCCGCCGAGAAGCGGAGATATGCCGATCCAGCCGGCAGCGATTGCCCCGACCCCTAGGATTAGAAGTGGAACGGTCATTGACGAAGGCGATTCGTGCAGATGATGCTCGAGCTCATGACCGCCCCTGAATGAGCCGAAGAAGGCAAGCCATATTATCCTGAAGCTGTAGAACGCAGTGAGGCCCGCTACCAGCGTTCCCATGGCCCATACAATTTTCCCGACAGTGCCCCCATTAAACGCAAGCCAGAGGATTTCGTCCTTGCTGAAAAAACCTGCAAAACCCGGAATGCCCGCAATGCTGAGAGAAGCGATGAAGAATGTCCAGAAAGTCAGAGGCATATATTTTCTAAGGCCACCCAT
>PMYY01000129.1 GCA_003170655.1 Nitrospiraceae bacterium | reverse complement strand
CGATCACCCCAGACAGTCATGGCAACACGCATACCCCAATCCTTCTCTCAGATTATTGCTATGTAAAGAGCAACAGTCGTGCCACAGGCTATATTCCGCTATGGCACGTCAAAATAATTTATCAATAACAAGGTGATAGACAGGAATGAAAGGAGTGCGGTGAAAGCTTGCTTGAAAGGTCAGGATTGCAGAACTGCAACTATTACCGATGCATAGAGTAGCAATATTGCACTATTGCAACTATACACCCTTTTTTACGAAGGCCGATCGTCCGTCCCTGGCCGGGAGTTTTATGCCGAGGCGGTGCAGCTTGCGGAACAGCGTCGTCTTGTGCATTCCCAGCTCCTCGGCCGCAGCCCGGCGGTTGTATTCGTTCCGTTCGAGCGCCTCCATTATAAGCCGCGTTTCGGTCGAGTCAATCGCCGCATTGAGGGTCGTCTCCGAACCGTCCGGCAAGCTCGGTGCAATTCCCTGCTTCTTGGACAACGTGATGATGTCGGCAGGAAGATGGCGGACGCCGATCATGCTTTCAGTACAGAGGACAAAGGCGTGCTCGATGATATTTTCGAGTTCCCTGATATTGCCGGGATAGGAATGATCCATGAGCAGCGCGAGAGCCTCGCTGTCAATGCCTGCGATAGCCCGGTCTTTAAGACGATTCATCCGGGAGATAAACCGTTCGATTAGGAGGGGAATGTCTTCGCGTCGCTGCCGTAGCGGCGGCATTTTCAGATGGATGACGTTGATGCGGTAGAAAAGATCGCGACGGAACACACCCTCTCCGACCATCTGCGCAAGATCACGGTTCGTAGCGGCGATAACACGGACATCAGTCCGCACCTTATCCACACTGCCGAGGGGCTGGAACTCCCGTTCCTCGAGAACGCGCAACAGCTTGACCTGAAAGGACGGACTCGTGTCGCCTATCTCGTCAAGGAGGATCGTCCCGCCTGACGCTGCGAGGAACAGTCCCGGCTTGTCCTTCTGAGCTCCGGTAAAAGCGCCTTTCTTGTAGCCGAACAGCTCCGACTCCAGCAGGGTATCGGGCAGGGCACCGCAGTTGATGCCGACGAAACGGCGGTCTTTCCTCGCGGAAAGGTTGCGGATGGCGCGCGCTAGCAGCTCCTTGCCGGTCCCGGTCTCTCCTTCGATCAGCACCGTACTGTCGCTCAGGGCCACCTGATCGAGTATGCCGAAGATGCGCGTCATCGTCCGGCTCCGGCTGACCATATCGCCGAGTTGCACGATGCCGCTCAATTCCCGCCGCATTTCCTCTACAACGCTGATGTCACGAAAGGTCTCGACTCCGCCGAGGACCTCGTCGTCGGCACTTTTCAACAGCGAAGTCGATACCAAGATCGGTATTCTCTTCTTCTCGCTGTTGACAAAATGGGTCGACGAGTTGACGAAGGATTTTCCCTCCTTCATCGTCCGCTTCAGGGCACAGTCGCCCTCGCACATGTTCGAACGGAAGACCTCCCAGCAGTAACGGCCGATAGCTTCACCGCGCAGAATACCGGTAATCTCCTCGGCAGCCTTGTTGAACGATGTGATCCGCCACTCGTGATCGACGGTAAAGACTCCGTCCGAGATGCTCTCCAAGATAACTTTGTTGGCGATGCTGGAAATGCCCTTCTCTTTTTTCATGTGATTCCGGCCATCAATCAACCGCGTTCTCCCCCGACTGCCGCCCTCCTCTACTTGGCGAAAAACAGAAGATTGCTGTCAGCGGAACCGAATCCTCTGCACTGGTATGACAGCTAGCCCCTGCAGCTGATAAGAAATTCCCAGTTATATATCTTCTTGTCCTTCGTAGTTCTTTTCGGTGTTGTCAATTTCTGATCTTATGCGGCTCTTATATTAACATCAATATTTTAAAACTTTGCTGTTGGTTGCATCTACCCTGGGCTTTCTTATAACCGTCCCGGAGGATCCCGACCCGGTAGACAAGATAAGCATCTGCCTTCTTGAGTTTCATTTCAAATGACTGCACTGGTACTGACCAGCGAGCCGCCCTGACAGCGGATGCCATTGAGATGGGAACCATATCGACAAAATCAGCGTAATTGCCTCTATCGACCCGGATGCCATCAGCAGATTTCACCTCATGTGCAAATCCCCATCCTATGGCCGCATAAGCACTAAGCATAATACAGCTTATGATCATCATCGCATATTTCAGCACATTTACCCCCTTTCGCAGAGTGGCCTAGTAGATACACTTTCAGTTTGTCCAGTACTCTTTTAAAAGATACCACATGATTGTGAATACATGATGAATGGAAGATGACAAATTGTGAATTAAGGCCACTGTCTCGGCGAGTCCTCACGATGCTGTAGGGTAGAATGCACAAGACCAATAGGCCGCAGCGAGTATTTATCTGGGTCAGCCATGTCAGGTTACCGTTTATCCGAAGTCATCATTTGGAGATCTTTCCCCCAACCAAGAAACTATGGTATGGCAGAACAGCATGTTTTCTGATATTTGTAAAGCCGCAGGCAAGCATCTGACTCTCGATTGTTTCCTCGGTTAACCTTATTGTAAGAGGAGGCCCTTCGGGTGTTTCCTCTTTCTTCCAATCTATAATGATGAGCTTACCACCGGATTTCAATAGTCGCAGTGCCTCTTTTATTGCCGCAACCGGATCTTCAAGCTCATGGTGAAGGTTGATCATATAAACCAAGTCGGCAATGACATCAGGCAGTGGAACCGAACTTTCTTCCATTTTCAGCGGAATAACCACGCCCTGTGACTCCAGAGGGAGATTATTTTTCATCCATGAGATCATTTCCTCAGAAATATCGCACGCATATACCTTTCCCTTCCGTACTTTTCTGCTGAAGGGGAGAGCAAAAAAGCCGGTGCCGGCTCCAATGTCGACTAAGATATCGGGATCCTTGAGATCGGCCTTCGTCCATATCAATTCAGGATTCAGAATTTCCAGCCTTTTCGGATCGTTGAGTTTGGCAAGTTTGGCCGGATCGAATTTTCTTGACTCACTCATAATATAATAATAATACCTCCACTCCATGATGAGGATTCGTGCAGTCCATTTGTCAAGGCATAGTCGAGCTGAGCAGCTTTATGTTCGCGTTGACAATACCTCCTTGATATTTGCAATGTCTCTTTTAAGTTGCTCTAGACGTTCCGCATCCTTTCTTACCTCGTGGCCGCCGATATGCGCCGAAGTATATGTGAAATGAAAGTCTATCGTTTCCTCCACATCTTCAAGTTCACGTTGCAAACGGGCCAGCATAGTCTCAAGTTCAGTGGTGTCTGCTGAATTGTAGTCCATCGGTACTCCTTTATAAGGCACTATCTCCTTGCTTTTCATATTAGTACAGATGTGTGCGTCTGGACCAGACTCGGGAGAATATGGCGACAATTACCGTTCTCATCCGCCCTAATCACACTCGGTAATCTATGGCATGGGCATTAGCTCATAATTCTTAGGTGATAGTTTCAACGCCTTCCGCAGGTCTATTGTTCTAGTAGTTACCGTATTAGTTACTTTTTTACGTTTGTTT
>PMYY01000035.1 GCA_003170655.1 Nitrospiraceae bacterium | reverse complement strand
TCGGCCTGCATCGCGTGAAAATCCTGGATATGTCGACCCCATGCCGTCTAAGAGTTGGTCCGTTGGAGGCCCTTAACGGGACACCGATCATTGATATCAAGCCGGTGTTGCATGAGCCGGAAGAGCTGTGAACAGTAACTTATAAATTAATAATCGGCAAAGAAGGAAATCATGGCAAAATAACTGTAGTGTTTGAAGTTGCCTCGGCGGAAAGTTCAAAATGGAAAGCAGGATTGGCAAACGGACCAGCCTGTGGCAATGGGAGGGACTGACCCCGGTCCGAAATCTACTCGAGTGTCTTCTTTTGTCACTGGCGGGCTGCATTTCCGCGAAGCGAGAATTGCGGCCAACCAAAAGAGGATCAACCTTCGCTCACTGGCATTGCGTGTTGAAGGGACTATCGGCACGGAAGAGCTGCTTGGCAAGAACTGCGACAAGCGTGCCGGGTTCCCCGGCATTGATGTCGAGGCGAACATTGACGCCGATATCTGAGGCGAAGAGAAGAAGAGCTTCCGCAAAGAAGTCGGTGAGCGGTGTCCCGTATCAAGCACTATCGAGAATCTTACTTCGGTATCATTGCAGCTTCAGGAGACTAACGCGGAATGTGAGCGCTGACAGGAGATAAATTATGTCTTTGGAAAAAGCACTACAATTCTTGTCGAAAATGAAAGAGGACAAGGAGTTCAGGGCGAAAGTCCGGGGCATTCTTGATGCTGCGACGCAAAGGGATTATTTGATGAACGAGGGGCTTGAATTCGATCAGCAGGACTTAATTAGTGCCATAGCTGAAGGTATGTCCGAACCCGATAAAATGCTCGAGCGCAACAAGAATAATACGCTTGAAGCTGGAAAGGAACGCCTGATGCTCAAGATTGATCCTGCACCTGATTATCCGACTGAAGACGGTCTATACCTCCGGGGAAATGATTATTCTCCAGTGGCTGTTGCTGTTGTTTTAACGTATGATCAGGACAAAATCCCTAAGGATATCGAAGCTCTTGTAAGGACCGGTGTCGAGGCAGGGGCGGCCCTGTCAGGGACAATACAGAAGGAAAACATCGGGATCGAAAAGATGGTCTGCAATATCATCGGCAATCCCAATATCCGCTATCTTATATTGACGGGACCGGAATCTCCAGGGCGTTCTACAGGCGAAGCCATCCTGTCCTTGTTGAAATACGGTATCGACGAGCGCAAAAAAATCAGGAATACTGACGCCCCGACACCATATCTTTTTAATCTTCCTGTAGAATTTATCGAGCACTTCAGAAAACAGATTGTTTCGATAATTGATTTGCTCAACCGCGGCACGACCGATCTCGTAAGAAAGGCTGTCTGGTCCTGTTATCAGGAAACTCCGAGTTCATTCGATGACCAGCTGCTTTATGATATCGGAGCATATCCGGAAGGGCCGGTCAGCGCTCAACTTACATGGAGGTTTACCCACCCTGAATCTGAGCCCAAGGATGAGACAGAACGGAGGCAGAAAGAGTCATTTACCAAGAGGATGGAAGATATTAAAAGAAAAGTTTCAGAGAAGCGCAAGTCGTGATCACCATTTATTATGAACACATGCCAAATAAGAGACGTCAATCTGGCGGCGACTTGAAACATATATGTAAGAGGACATTAAAACTCGCAAAGAACAGTGGCCCTTTTGAAAATGGAAGGGAGGGGGTTTTAAAATGAAGACGGTGTGCATATTAAATACCCGTAATTCGTATTGTAAGGATGTAGTACAGTCGATTTAAGCGAAAAATGGTGTTCAGAGTAGAACCGCAGCTATCTGCATTGCTGAGAAGTGAAATGTTCACCAAACTAGCCGACTAGCAANNCCGAGTAATGGCAGATATGAGCACACATGATAAACGAATTCGATTCCATGATGATCAGCGAGTCTGCCGAATACTGCGGCTCCGATTCCAGCCATGCCGAAGGCAAGGCCAAAGAAGAGACCCGAGACAGTACCCACCTTGCCCGGAATAAGTTCCTGCGCAAACACGAGAATGGCCGAGAAGGCGGAAGCGAGGATGAGCCCAACAATAAAAGCGAGGATGCCGGTCCAAGCCAGGTTTGCATAAGGCAGAGCCAAGGCGAACGGGGCAGCGCCCAGGATCGATATCCAGATCACGCGCTTTCTGCCGATCCGATCGCCGATGGGTCCACCGAAAAGAGTGCCTATGGCAACGGCAAACAAGAATGTGAAAAGATGCACCTGAGCAGATTGGACAGACAGGTGGAAGCGATTCATCAGGTAAAAAATATAATAACTGCTCAAGCTGGCCAAGTAAAAAAACTTGGAGAACATCAGAACCAGCAGAATTAGCAGGGATAGAAAAACTGTGCGCGCCGGCAAATTGGGGTACGACCCTTTATCAGCCGCAACACTGTGTGCAGTGAGAGCCTGACGACGCCTATACCAACCGCCAACCTTCCAGAGCACCGCGATAGCTAGCAGCGCAGCAAGTGAGAACCATACGACGCTGACCTGCCCGTAAGGAATAACTATAAACGCGGCCATCAGGGGACCCAGCGAGGAGCCCAGATTGCCGCCGACTTGGAAGATCGATTGTGCCAGCCCGTGCCGTCCACCTGATGCCATACGGGCAACGCGTGAGGATTCCGGGTGGAAGATAGACGAACCTGTGCCGACCAGTGCAGCGGCGAGGAGAAGCGTGCTATAGTTCGGTGCAGTCCCCAAGACCAGAAGGCCGACAAGTGTGCAACCCATTCCTAAGGCCAAGGAGTATGGCTTTGGATGGTGATCGGTGTAGAGCCCGACCAGTGGTTGGAGTAGAGAAGCGGTAAGCTGATAACTCAGAGTAATCAGACCGATCTGAGTGAAACTTAGCTCGAACTTGCCCTTTAGCAGCGGATAGATGGCAACGATCAATGATTGGATCGTGTCGTTTAGAAAATGTGAAAAGCTGATCGCGCCAAGCACCTTGAAGGCAGTACGTTTAGCGGTCATGCTTCCTTTGGTTTCTTCCACTCTCTTCCATCTCCCTGAGCTTTCTTTCTACTTTACAGCTGATGGCCAATCCTTTGAGTCCCGTTTCGTAGCAACCGTTGCAGGATATGCACTTCGCCTTTCCCAGGTCCCCGTTTTTCCAGCGACTGATCAGATAGGGTTCCCTGATCAGCGGTCGGCATAGTGCCACATAATCAGCAAGCCCTTCGGAAAGTATCCTTGAAATTATTTCCGGAGAACGTATTCCCCCAACAGTCGTAATAGGAATGCTGATATTTTCCTTGAAGTAGCCTGATAAACTTGACAGGTATGCCTCATCGCCTTCCCGGCGTATATTTGTACGGGAAGGG
>PMYY01000203.1 GCA_003170655.1 Nitrospiraceae bacterium | reverse complement strand
AAATCTCTTAAATAGAAAGTTATTCCATTCTATTCTATTATTCTTTTATATATAAGATTTAAAGCCGTAGTATTAGGCAGTGCTAATATGTTTAAAAGTGATAAATACAATATAATTTCAATGATATATGCCCATGGATAAATGAATAAGGTTATTAGATGAATAAGAACTGATCTGTGAAGAAATTTTTATGAACAAAACGGCAAACATTTTATTGCCCTGTTTTTTGTGTATAGGCTATAATGAGCGGGTAGAAAAAGAAAGGTTTTTCACAATTGTTAATTACCTGTTGATAAATATATAGAAAACCAGATTAAGGATTATTAAGGCAGAGGGAATGAGCGGAAAAGACGATTTTTGGAACAGCACCTTTTCAAAGATACACGAAAAGGTGGGAGATAGCGTTTTCGAGTTATGGTTCAAGCCTATGAAGCTTCTCCATTTAAAGGACAAGACGACTACGATCGAGATACCGAACAGGTTCTTCAAGGATTGGGTAGAGGATAATTATCCCAATCTTATCAGTGAGGCTATGGAGGCGGAACTGGGGCATCAGGTTGCTGTTAAATTCAGGATAGGCGCCAAAGAGGACGATGTACTAAAGAAGATGGATTCGAAAAATGAAAGCAGGCGCACACGTCTGGCTAACAGGGGCATATACTTAAATCCGAAGTATACGTTCGATACATTTGTCGTCGGCTCATCGAATCAATTCGCCAATGCTGCTGCAAAGAGGATATGTGAAGGCCCGGGGAGCATTTACAATCCGCTCTTCATATATGGCGGCGTAGGGCTCGGTAAAACACATTTGATAAATGCTATCGGCAATGTTATCGTCGATAAATTTCCGAGCAAGGTGATTTATTATGTTTCGGCTGAGCAGTTCACGAATGAAGTCATCTCGTCAATACGGCATGAGAAGATGGGAGAATTCAAGGACAAATATCGAAATGCTGATATACTGTTAGTTGATGATATACAGTTCATTGCCGGCAAAACTGCCACGCAGGAGGAATTTTTCCATACATTCAATTCACTGTATGCACGTCAAAGCCAGATCGTTATTTCGAGCGACAGGGCGCCTATGGACATCTCGGACATTACTGACCGCCTCAGGTCTAGGTTCGGTATGGGACTCATTGCCGATATCCAATGTCCCGAGGTCGAGACTAAGGTCGCCATTCTGTATAAAAAAGCAGATGCCGAAAGGCTCATTATACCTGAAGATGTCGCCTATTTTATCGCCGCCCGTGTCAAATCTAATATCAGGGAGCTCGAAGGCTGCCTCATCAAACTTGGCGCCCATTCATCCCTTACAGGTATGCCCATCGACATCACTCTTGCGAAGAATGTGCTCAAGGACCTTATTGCCGATGAAGACAGGCCGCTAACGGTCGACAGCATCGTCAAGACCGTCAGCGACTATTTCGGTGTAAAGCCTATTGAGATAAAGGGCAAGAAGAGGACCAAGGAGATCGTAAATTCACGCCAGGTCGCGATGTACCTGGCGAAGAAGTTTACCCCGCTCTCTCTCAGCGATATAGGCAGGTCTTTCGGCGGTAAGGATCATGCGACTGTGATTTATGCCTGTAAACAGATCGAGGAGAAGCGGTCAGCCGACGAGGTCTTCAACAAGGGTATCGACAATATCATCAGGCGAATAAAGGTCGCATAGGTTACCAAGAAAAAATAGGCGTAAGATTGGAGGAAATATGAAGGTAAAAGTCGACAGAAACGAGCTTCTGAAAAAACTTTCCGACATCCAGAACATTGTTGAAAAGCGGAATACCATGCCGGTGCTCAACAATTTTCTCCTGTCAGCCGAGAGTGCGGGGTCCTCTATTACGGCCACCGACCTTGAAACGGCCCTCAAGGAACCTATCGAATTGAGTGTGCTTGAGGAAGGAAAGATGTGCATCCCGGCGAAGAAGCTGTTCGAGATAGCCCGTGAAATGGACGGAGAAATCGTCCTCGAATCTGCCGACAACCAGTGGATAAAGATCAAATGCGGAAAGAGCCATTTCAGGCTCGCCTGCATATCTCCCGACGAGTTCCCAGTCTGGCCTTCTATCTCATCAGACGAGGCCAGGAGCGTCGAACTTGACTCTGCAATGCTCTTGGACGCTATCGAGAAGACATTGTATGCTGCAGGGGAATCCGACACCAGGTATGTGCTCAACGGACTCCTGTTCCACCTCAAGACCGACCAGATATTGAATGTAGTTGGTACCGACGGGCATCGCCTTGCGCTTTCCCAGAAGAAGATCGCCGAGACGCTAGACGAAGAGATAAAGATAATCCTTTCAAGGAAGTCGGTTTCGGAGCTTAGAAGGTTCCTCGACGAGGAGCAGAAGCCTGTGAAGTTGACGATCGGGAAAAACCATGTCCTCTTTTCAGTCGGCAGCATCCAGTTCCTGACAAGACTCATCGAGGGGACGTATCCGAATTACGAGCAGGTGATACCTTCCGATAACAACAAGGACCTCGGCGTCGGCCGGGATGCCTTCAGCAAGGCCCTAAAGATAGTATCCATACTCAGTAAAGAGAGGAGCAGCGCCGTGAAGGTCGATTTCAATCCCGACGTCATGGTTATTTCCACATCAAATCCCGATCTCGGCGATGCTAAAGATGAAATCGCAGTGACATATAGCGGAGACGCTATGACTATAGCTTTCAATGCGCGCTATCTCCTTGATGTTCTCGGCGTAATGGAAAGCAAGACGATCACGCTGAAGCTGAACGAAGCACTCAGCCCTGTTCTCCTCATGGAAGAAGACAGGACCGACTATAAATGCGTTGTAATGCCGATGAGGCTGTAGAAAGGGCTAAAGAACGGCAGCAGGGAGATAAATGGAAGAGATCAAACCAGAGCAATTGTCTAACCAAATAAATGAACAGAACGACGAGGCTTACGGTGCCGACCAGATAAAGATACTCAAGGGATTGACGGCGGTCCGGGTAAGGCCTGCCATGTATATAGGTTCTACCGGGATTGACGGACTTCACCATCTCGTTTATGAAGTGGTGGACAACAGTGTCGACGAAGCACTTGCAGGCTTTTGCACCACGATTGATGTGCTGCTGCACCACGATGGTAGCTGCACCGTCATCGATAACGGAAGGGGCATTCCGACGGACATTCATAAAGGCGATCCCGAAGGCAGGACAGCCGCTGAGATTGTTCTTACTGAACTTCACGCCGGCGGAAAGTTCGAATCCAAGGCGTACAAGATTTCGGGGGGACTCCACGGCGTAGGCGTCTCTGTAGTGAATGCCCTTTCGGAATGGCTGGAGGTCGAGATAAAGCAGAACGGCCAGGTCTTTCAGCAGCGCTTCGAGCGCGGTAAACCGGCAGGGCCGCTCACCATTGTCGGCAAGACGAAAGGCAATGGAACAAAGATCACCTTCAAGCCCGATCCCGAGATCTTCGAATCTACGGAACTGTCCTATGACGTACTTACCCAGCGCCTCAGGGAGTTGGCATTCCTCAACCGCGGACTCAAGATCAGCTTTATCGACGAGAGGACTGCCGAGAGCAAGGAATTTCTTTACAAAGGCGGCATCGAATCCTTTGTGGAGCATCTCAACAGGAACAAGACGGCTGTTCATCCAAAGCCTGTCTACTTTACGATGGAAAAGGAAGGCATCATCGTCGAAGTAGCCATGCAGTATAATGACAGCTACAACGAGAACATCTTCACATTCGCAAACAATATCAACACACGGGAAGGAGGTACGCACCTAATCGGGTTCAAGTCCGCCCTCACGAGGACCTCGAACTCTTATGCCCTTTCCAAGGGAATCATCAAAGAGGGGAAGGAAAGCATATCGGGCGATGATATCCGAGAAGGCCTCACTGCCGTCATAAGTGTGAAATTACAGAACCCGCAGTTCGAGGGGCAGACGAAGATGAAACTTGGCAACAGCGAGATCAAGGGTATCGTGGAGTCCATCACTAACGAATCGCTCGGGATCTATTACGAAGAAAATCCCTCTATTGCGAGAAAGATCATCGAAAAGGCGATATCTGCGGCCCGAGCACGCGAGGCAGCACGCAAGGCGCGCGAGCTGACTCGAAGGAAGGGAATACTCGAAGACACGGGACTTCCCGGCAAGCTCGCGGACTGCTCCGAAAAGGACCCGGCCAGGTCCGAACTCTATATTGTTGAGGGAGATTCCGCAGGTGGGTCAGCTAAACAGGGAAGGGACCGACGCAGTATGGCCATTCTTCCGCTTCGGGGAAAGATATTGAATGTCGAGAAGGCGCGCTTCGACAAGATGCTCACCTCCGAAGAAATCAAGACATTGATCACCGCACTAGGTACAAGTATTGGCGCCGAGGATTTCGACATTCTGAAGGCGCGCTATCATAAAATTGTAATCATGACTGACGCAGACGTGGACGGGGCTCATATCAGGACGCTCCTGCTTACATTCTTCTACCGGCAGATGCCGGAGATCATCGAGAAAGGATATCTATATATTGCCCAACCACCGCTTTTCAGGGTCAAGAAGGGTAAAACTGAGAAGTACATACAGAATGAAGCAGAGCTCCTGAAGATCCTCTTTGAACTGGCTGCAGAAGATTTAACCGTGATCACCGCTACTGGTGAACTTGGTGGTAAAAACCTTATCCCTGTTCTGAAAAAGATTTCGAACTACCATAAGGTGATGGACTGGTTCGAAAGAAGGCGCAAGGCGCCCGAAATTGTCGAGGAGCTTTTGAAGTGGAATATCGGGAAGGAGACGATTAGAACTCAGGAATCAACCGCGCAACTCCTGGAGCAGATCCTCGGCCTCTTCGCGGATGCAAAGGCGGGCGAGATCATCTTCGACGAAGAGCATGAGACGTATGCTTTCGAGATAAAGAAGCACAGCGGCAAGGTGAACATCTCGTTCAACCTCCTGACATCGCCGGAGTACAAAGAGGCCGCCAACCTTTACCGCGAGATCATCGATACACTTGGAAAGGCACCTTTTAAAATCCGAATGAAGGAAGACACACGAGAGATTGCAACTACGAAAGAGCTCCTGACCTTTGCGACCGAGTCGTCCAAGAAAGGCCTTACGATTCAGAGATACAAAGGTCTGGGAGAGATGAACCCGCAACAGTTGTGGGAAACCACCATGGACCCGGACAAGAGGACATTCCTGCAAGTGACGATAGAGGACTCAGTCGGCGCTGACGAGATATTCTCGATTCTCATGGGGGATCAAGTAGAACCGCGTAAGGCTTTTATTCAGAACCATGCTCTTGAGGCTAGGAACATCGATATTTAATGTAGGATGCATATCGGTTGAAGCATAAGCTGCTTTTTCTGAACCATAAGTTGCTTCGGTTTGAAGGATAAGCAGCAATAATTGAAGCATAAGTAAGTGAGTGAGTTTCCGACATCCCTAAACGAGCCAGTGCTGCTGCGTTAAGATGCCTATAGCAGAGGTAACCCCTGTGATAAGGTTCCTATAACGGGGGTTCCCAAGACTGAAAAGGATTTCGGAATAAAGCACCTTATGCGCCAATTGACCCGCTTTCTAGCAGTGTATGCGCCAATTCATTGCAGGGTTATGCGCCAATCCTGAGCGTAAGTCTTTGATTGCTATAGAGGGGAAACATCAGCTTATGCGACACCCCATATTACGCATAAGATGAAATTCGTTACCCATATCGTGAAATTATTTTACGCATAAGATGAAATATTTTTACGCATAAAGCCTTGTTTATATTTATTGCAGAAAAGGCCGCCAAGCTCAAGAATGTCCTAAATTTCATTGCATTAGTTTGTGGATGATCTGTGGTCACTTTGATCTTTGCCACGCTGGGAACGATTTTGTGGGATACCTGGTCGGCGTTTATAGTACTCACGTGTATGAGCGATTTATGCTTCTGCGGGGTTATCGTAGCGTCAGAAGTATTTTATATGTTTCGCTCATCTTTCGTGTGCAAATGGGGGAGGAAGGCAGGGGTGCAGGTCATGCATTGCAGCCCTGCCCTCTCATTTATCCCGAGGTCTGCTAATATATTAGAATGATGCCTGAAAATAAATGTTCCTTCCCTTTTCCGAACTATGAACCTGAATAAGATATGTCCTGACTGCGAAACCGAGTATCTCCCGCATATCGAGAAATGTGCTGATTGCGGTACGGTCCTTCTTTTGCACGAGGAGTATAGCAGGGTTCGGGAGGAAAAAAAGCAGCTGGCGGAGAAGGCCGTTCGAAACGCAGTCATGCTCAGGGAGGGAGATCTGAAGTGGTTGGATGAACTGTGCAACGTTCTTATTGATGCCGGTATCCCTTGCAGCGTCATTTCCGATGAGGGCTGTAACAAAGGCCGTTGCGGCGATAACTGGCAATTGATCGCGTCGAAAGAGGACGTTGAAAGGGCAGAAGAACGCATTGAGGAATATTTTATGGAAATGCATCCGGAGATCCGGGCTTCCAACGAACTGGTCAGCCAGGGGAAGTGCCCGGCCTGTGGTTCCCCCGTGCGTGCAGGCGCTAACGAGTGTCCCGATTGTGGCCTGACGCTCGTGATTATTGAGGAAGAGGACGAAGAATAGGATAACAAGGGAATAAAGACGTCGAGTACTGAAGTTTTACGTAGGTCCGCGAAGGTTTCTGCGCAGCTTTTCGTTCATCTTTAGATCGGTACTGATATACCCCTATAATGCTACGTAATGTGTTAAAATATTAGGTCTTTTTTAACTCAACAGAAGGGGTCCGGAAATGTCGAGAGTTTCAATAAATATAGAAGAAGAGATGAAGGTTAGTTATCTCGATTACGCGATGAGCGTAATTATCGGGAGGGCTTTGCCCGAGGTGCGGGACGGCATGAAGCCTGTCCACAGAAGGATCTTGTACGCGATGTACAAGGAAGGGCTTCTCCCCAACAAGAAATATTCAAAGAGCGCCGGTGTCGTCGGCGAGGTGCTGAAGAAGTATCATCCCCACGGCGATTCCGCTGTTTATGACGCTATGGTGAGGCTCGCCCAGGACTTCAACATGAGGTATCCCCTCGTAGATGGACAGGGCAATTTCGGGTCACTCGATGGAGACCCCGCCGCAGCTTATCGTTATACGGAAGCCCGGCTGGCAAAGATAGCCGAGGAGATGCTCGCCGACATTGAAAAAGAGACGGTCGATTTCACCCCTAACTTCGATGATACCACGGAAGAACCGACTGTTCTTCCGGCAAGGATTCCTAACCTGCTCATTAACGGCTCGTCCGGTATTGCCGTCGGCATGGCGACGAACATTCCGCCCCATAACCTGGGAGAGGTCATCGATGGGCTGATCATGCTCCTCGAGAATCCCGATACTACAATCAACGATCTCATTGCAATAATTAAGGGGCCTGATTTTCCTACGGGCGCCGTTATCCACGGAACGCAAGGCATCATCGACGCGTACAATACTGGCAGGGGCCTTATCAAGGTGAGGGCCAAGGCCCGCATCGAGCGCGAGGCCAAGAGCGGCGACAGCATCATTATTTCGGAAATACCTTATCAGTTGAACAAGTCGAGACTGATAGAAAAAATAGCCGAGCTTGTCCGCGAAAAGAAGCTCGAAGGCATATCGGACATTCGTGACGAGTCCGACCGCAACGATGCGGTGCGCATAGTTCTCGAACTCAAGAGAGGCGAAGTCCCGCAGGTAGTCCTGAACAATCTTTACAAGCACACCCAGATGGAATCTACATTCGGTATCATCATGCTCGCCCTGGCCAATGGTCAGCCGCGCGTCATGGACCTTAAGCGGATACTTGATCACTTCATCCAGCACCGTCGCGACGTGGTTATTCGCAGGACCCGCTTCGAGTTGAGAAAGGCCGAAGAGAGAGCGCATATTTTGGAAGGCCTGAAGATCGCCCTCGATCATCTCGATGAGATCATCGCTCTTATCAGGAATTCCAAGACTCCCGAAGAGGCCAAGACGGGCCTGATGACAAATTATCCTCTGTCGGCTATTCAGGCCCAGGCCATACTCGATATGAGGCTCCAGCGGTTGACAGGACTTGAAAGGGACAAGATCGTCAGGGATTACGAGGAGATCCTCAAGGAAATAGAGAGGCTAAAGGGTATTTTGGGAAGCGAGGCACTCGTTACGCAGATTATCAAGGAAGAGCTTCTTGAGATCAGGAATAAATATGCCGATGAGAGAAAGACCGAGATCGTTCCCGAAACCGCCGACCTGACAATTGAGGACCTCATCACCGAAGAAGAGATGGTTATTACCGTCACTCATTATGGTTATATTAAGCGGTTGGCACTTTCGACGTATCGGAGCCAGCGCCGCGGCGGTAAGGGGCTTACGGGGATGGAGACGCGTGAAGAAGATTACGTGGAACAGCTCTTCATCGGATCGACCCACGATTACATGCTATTCTTCAGTAACTTTGGAAGACTTTACTGGCTGAAGACCTATCAGATACCCGAATCGAGCCGTACCGCAAAGGGCAAGGCCATGGTCAATTTGTTTCCTCTTGCCGAGGGCGAAAGGATTTCGACGGCCATCAGCGTGAAGGACTTCAAGGACGGCTATCTCGTGATGTTCACAAAAGCCGGTATCGTGAAAAAGACTAAGCTCGATGAATACAGCAATCCGCGGTCGAAGGGGATTATCGCTGTCAACCTCGACGAGGGAGATGAATTGATCGTAGTCAGCAGGACCTCGGGCAAGAGCGATCTTGTCATTGGAACCAAAAACGGTCTCGCCATCCGGTTTAAAGAGGAAGATGCCCGGTCAGTCGGCCGCACCGCCAGAGGGGTCATCGGGATACGACTGACCGAAGGAGACGAGGTCGTTTCGGCCAATGTCATCGAGGAAAGGACAACCTTGCTCACAGTTACGGAAAAGGGCCTCGGCAAGAGGACCAATATCGATGGATATCCCGTTCACCGAAGGGGCGGGAAGGGCGTTATATCTATCAAGGTTGTTGAAAAGGGTGGCAATGCCGTCGGATTGATACAGGTCCAGGACGAGGATGAGATAGTGCTTATAACCAACGGGGGCATGGTGATAAGAATGCCTGCCCGCAATATTTCGGTATTGGGAAGGAACACCCAGGGCGTCAAGCTTATGGACCTCGATCCCGAGGACAGGATCGTCAGCATGGGAAGAGTCGTAGAAGAATAGCCACCGGAGGGTGTAATGTCCATCAGAAACCTCGAGTTTCTTTTCAACCCGCGCAGGATTGCTGTGATAGGTGCGAGCGAGGAACAGGGGTCATTGGGCTATACCATTTTTCGCAATCTGGTGGGAGAGGGCTTTAGTGGGGCCGTCTATCCTGTTAACCCCAAGGTTGAAGCCGTTCAGGGCGTAGAGTCATATCGCACGATTAACGACATCCCCCGCGACATTGATCTTGCCATCATGGCGATGCCATGCATAGAACTCCTTCAGAGACTGGAAGAGTGCGGATGGAAGGGTGTGAAGGGCGTCATTATATTGTGCCCGGATTTCCACTTTCGTGTGGATGACCCGCTGCATTATGAAAACCAGATAAAGGCCATTTCTTCTTCATACGGCTTCAGGGTGCTAGGCCCCAATTCCCTGGGGTTCATCCGTCCGGGCTATCAACTGAATGCCAGTCTTTTTCCGAAAATGCCCGGGCGCGGCTCCATTGCTTTCATCTCCCAGAGCGCGGCCGTGGCGACGGCACTGCTCGAAAGAGCGGTGAGCAAGAACGTCGGATTCAGCTTCTTCGCCTCACTTGGAGGGGTCTTCGATATCGGATTTGCCGACATGATCGATTTCCTCGGCGTTGATCCGGAAACAAAGGCCATAATACTCTATATCGAAGGGATAAGAAACGGACGTCGTTTCATGAGTTCCGCCAGGTCGTTTTCCTGCTCCAAACCGATAGTTGTCGTCAAATCAGGCAAGTTCGATCTCTCTGCCGAAGTCGTCATGACCCGCTCAGGCATAGTGGCGGGTGAGGACAAGGTTTATGATGCGGCTTTTAAGAGGGCAGGGGCTTTAAGGGTCGAAGAGATGCTTGATCTTTTTTATCTTACCGAAACTATTTCAAAACAGAGGCGTCCCAAGGGCATGCGCCTCGCAATTGTCTCTAACTCCGGCGCGCCAGCGGTCATCGCGGTCGACACCCTTTTGAAAATGAATGGTGAACTGGCCCGGATGAGCCCCGAAGCCATTGAGGACACGAAGGACGGTGTTCCGAAGAAGTGTGCCAAAAACCCTGTCGATCTTCTTTCCAATGCTTCTCCGTCCGAGTTCAAGACAGCGATCCAAGCTTGCATGAAAGACCCTCAGGTAGACGGCGTGCTTGTCATCTTCTGTCCTTCTCTCGGCACCAAACCCAAGGAGACGGCGGAAGCTATTGCTGATGCGGTAAGAGCGCATCATTATAAGCCGTTATTCACGACCTGGTTGGGTGTCGCACAGGTGAATGAAGCAAGGACGCTGATAGAGAACAGGGGAATTCCGACCTTTGTCACACCGGAGCAAGCTGTAAGGGCTTTTATATATATGTACCGATATGACTTGAACCTGAAGTTGCTTCTGGAGACGCCCGAGGCCCTCCTGCAGGATTTCACACCGGATAAGAAACGCGCCGAGGAAATCCTGCGTACAGCATCCAAAGAGAAGAGGGTTGTACTGAATTTTTATGAGGTAAGGGAAATAATGCTCGCCTACGGCATTCCTGTCATCCCAACCATACGGGCCGACGAGGTGGAAGATGTCGTGAAGGCTGCCGATGAGATCGGCTATCCGGTAGTGTTAAAGATAGATACCCCGAAAATATTTCACAAGCTTAAACCAGGGAGAGTAAGACTTAATCTCAAGGACAGATCGGCTGTCGAAGAAGCTTTCAAGGAACTCAAAGATATTGCAGCGTCGAGCGGAGACGCACAGGCGCATGTCGTCATCCAGCCGATGATAATAAGGCGTGGACATGAACTTGTGATCGGCTCCAAGAAGGACTCCACCTTTGGGTCGGTGATCATATTCGGCACGGGGGGGGAACTGTTAGAGGCTATTGAGGATTACTCCATAGGTATGCCCCCGCTGAACCAGGCCCTTGTCAAAAAGGTGATGCAGGAGACCAGGATAGGAAGCTATCTTTATAAGCAGCCTGCCTATGCGAACACCATGAGGCATCTGGAAGAGGTGGTTGTCCACTTTTCGCAGCTGGTCGTCGATTTTCCGCAGATAAATGAGATCGACATCAATCCTTTTTTTGTTGCCGGCAAGGAAGAAGGGTTTGTCTTTGACGGCGGCATACTGCTCGAGGAAAACATACTGGAGGGGCTTATGGATTTCAAGGGTGAATTCTGTCCGCCCCATCTGTCGATCTGCCCTTATCCTGTCCAGTATACGACGGAATTGGTGCTGAAGGATGGCACTTTCGCTCTCATAAGGCCTATCAGGCCCGAGGATGAGCATCTTATCGACGAACTTTTCAAGAGCTTTTCCGAGGCGACCATAAGTATGAGATTTTATAAGCGCATTATAGAGCTTCGGCACGAACAGCTCGTAATGTATTGCCAGATCGATTATGACAGGGAAATCGCCTTCGTCTGTGTCACTACAAAAGATGGCAGGGACCGGATCGTCGGCGATGCTCGCCTTATCAAGCAGCCGGACCTGGATAATGCCGAGATGGCTGTGATGGTGGGAGACCCCTGGCAGGGACTAGGGGTGGGCAAGAGCCTCTGCGGCCGGTGTATTAATATCGCTCGCGATCTGGGGATCAAGAGAATCTGGATGGAGATCCTTAAGATAAATTTCTATATGATGGGGTTGTCCACAAAGCTTGGGTTCAGAGTGGTCCATGAAGATGAGGACAGCGCCCGGGTAGTCCTGGAACTTTGAAGAGTGATATGATACTGCGTCTTCTGATCGTTGAACCCGATGAAAGGAATTGTGAGGCCCTGAAGAGGGTATTCCTCAAGGAAGGATACGAAGCCGATTGCACCGGCAATGCCGAGGCTGCGATGAAGCTGCTCGACGAGCTGTCTTATGACCTGATCCTCTCTGAACTGACACTGCCGGGGATGGACGGCATCGAGTTCCTGAGATCTATCAAGGTCAGAGACCCCGGCAAGAGATTTATCATCATGACGGCCAATGCCACTCTCGATAGTGCACTTAAGGCCATCAAAGGCGGCGCCTCGGACTATCTGCTCAAGCCTCTGATGTATGACGAGGCCATAAAAAGCATAAGAAAATCGCTTCAGGAAAAGCCGGGCGCTGATCCTGCGGCAATCAGCTGTGAGCCCGCAAAAAAACTTGATTTCACCCGAATATTGGGCGACAGCGCTATCATGAGGAGACTTATCGTCGATGTAAAGAAGGTTGCCGACTCGCGGAGCAACGTTCTGGTGGTGGGCGAGACCGGCACAGGCAAGGAACTGTTCGCCAGGGCTGTTCATTCAGGAAGCCCGCGGCGCAAGGGGCCGTTCATTCCGATTAATTGCAGCGCGATTCCTGAGACGCTTCTTGAGACCGAATTCTTCGGATATGAACGCGGCGCCTTTACCGGTGCGGCTGCGCCTAAGAAAGGGCTCTTCGAGGCGGCTGACGGCGGAACACTTTTTCTTGACGAGATAGGCGACTTGGGACAGCCGCTCCAGGCAAAGCTGCTGCGGGTGATGGACGACCGCGAGATAAGACCCTTGGGGAGCATACAGACACGAAAGATCGATATACGGTTCGTGGCTGCGACGAACAAGAACATAGTGAAGGAGGTCAAGGAGGGAAGGTTCAGGGAGGATCTTTATTACCGGCTGAATGTGGTCACTCTAAAGATACCGCCTCTAAGGGAAAGAAAAGAGGACATACCCATCCTCACGACAACCTTTCTCGATCGCTATGCCAGGGAGATAGGCAAACCCCTCAGGTCCATCAATGACAAGGCTATGAAGCTTCTCATGGAGTACGGGTGGCCCGGCAATGTCAGGGAATTGCAGAACATCATCGAACGGGCCGTGCTTCTTGCCGAAGGGGAGGTCTTGATGCCTTCTCACCTCACTGTAGAACTTCGCAATACGTACACCGCTGTGGTTGTTCCGGTTCCCAACGGGTCAAACGGAGAGGGGCTTTCAATAGAGGAATATACAAAGGAATTCATACTGAAGCATCAGTCGGCCTGCAACGAACAGCAGCTTGCGGACATGCTTGGTATAACGAGAAAAGCCCTTTGGGAAAAGAGGAAACGATGGGGGATCAAGAAATGAACCCCATTGAACTGACAGGCGGCTCCGATGGATGGAGCAAGAATGTTATTTAGCCTCTGATGTCTTTATGCACTCGACGGTTTGTTGAGCGATCTCGAGTTCTTCATTGGTCGGAACTATAATGACTTTGATCTTCGATGAAGACGCAGAGATGTCAGTAATCTTGCTTGCCCGGACATGGTTTTTCGCCTCGTCGATGGCGATGCCGAGGTTTTGGAGGCCTGCGCAAGATTCTTTTCTGATAACGTTCGAATTTTCACCGATCCCACCTGTGAAGATAATGGCATCAAGGCTGCCGATTGCTGCATAATAGGCGCCGATATATTTCTTAATGCGGTAACAGAACATCTCTATTGCAAGCTTCGCCGGTGCATTGCCTCCTGCTGCCAGACGCTCCACCTCGCGCATATCGTTATATCCGCAGATGCCCTTGAGACCGCTTTCTTTGTTGAGGATTTTTTCGATTTCATCATAAGATTTACCGGTCGACCGTGCTAAATAAAAGGGAATAGACGGATCGAGGTCTCCACAGCGGGTACCCATAACAAGGCCTTCAAGGGGCGTCATTCCCATCGAGGTATCAATACTTTCGCCGTCTTTAATGGCCGCTGTACTTGTACCATTGCCGAGATGGAGGGTGACCAGATTACATGAGCTAAGAGGTTTGCCAAGGTAGATAGCGCACTGCTTTGCAACATAATGGTGAGAAGTGCCGTGGAACCCGTACCTGCGGACCCTCAACTCCTTGTAAAAGTTGTAGGGGAGCGCATAATGATAAGCATGGGGCGGCATTGTCTGGTGGAATGCTGTGTCGAAGACTGCAACCTGCGGTACCGCAGGGCAGAGCTGGCGGGAAACTTCGATTCCAATGAGATTCGCAGGGTTGTGCAGCGGAGCCAGGGGTATCATGCCGCGGACGGCGTCGACGACTTTGTCGACGATCAGGGTCGGCTTCCAGAACGCCTCGCCGCCATGAACGACGCGATGGCCGATGCCTGCAAGCTCATTAAGATCATGGATAACGCCGAGTTTCAGTGTTATGTCGAGGATGAGCTTGAGTCCTTCACTATGGTCGGCCACGCAGCCTTCCTCGACTGCCTCCTTGGTCTTGCCTTCTCCGTTCGTCCATTTGTATTTAAGGCGGCTGGATGCCTCGCCGATTTGCTCAAGAAGTCCGCTTGTGAGGACAGAGCTGTCTCTCATGTCGAAAATCTGGTACTTTATCGAAGAACTTCCCGCGTTTAGGACCATTACTTTCATAATTTCTGTCCTATTTGGCAGCTTGTGCCTGGATAGCGGTTATCATGACGGTATTGAGAATATCCGCCACGGTGCAGCCTCTGCTGAGGTCGTTCACCGGTTTGTTAAGACCCTGAAGGACCGGCCCGATCGCCACGGCATTTGCCGAACGCTGAACGGCTTTATATGTGGTGTTGCCCGTATTGAGGTCGGGGAATATGAAGACAGTGGCGTGTCCTGCAACGGCATGTCCTGCAACCTCGTCGCCGGGAAGTTTGATCTTTGCGACAGATGAGTCGATGGCCGTGTCGAACTGAAGAGGGCCTTCGATCTTGAGGTCGGCCCTCAGCTCTTTCGCGATGCGGGTCGCTTCGCGGACCTTGTCAACATCCTTGCCTTTTCCGGACTCGCCAGTAGAATATGAAAGCATTGCTACCATAGGATCGATGCCAAATGCCGCTGCAGTTTCAGCGGAGCTGATGGCTATGTCAGCAAGCTGTTTCTCATCCGGATTGGGGTTTACTGCGCAGTCTCCGAAAACGAGGACGCGGTCTGACATACACATGAGGAATACACTCGATACGATTGATGTGCCGGGTTTCGTCTTGATGAATTCAAGGGCTGGGCGGATGGTGTGCGCTGTAGTGTTGATCGAACCTGACACCATGCCTGTAGCCGCTCCCTTGTGGACCATCATTGTGCCGAAGTAGCTTGGGTCGGCCATGATGTCGTACGCTGCTTCCTTTGTAATGCCTTTATCCTTTCTGAGTTCAAAATAGGTATCGGCATAATCCTTGCGCAACTCAGATGTTGCGGGGTCGATTATGGATGCCTTATCGAGTTTCAGCCCGAGTTCGACGATTTTCCGTTTTATCTTCTTGGTATTCCCCAGCAGCGTGATAGCTACGACGTCGCGCAACAGAAGCAGTTCGCACGCCTGGAGGATGCGGGGCTCTTCGCCCTCGGGCATCACGACGTGCTGGCGCTGTGCCTTTGCTCGTTGGATCAAATCGTATTCGAACATGAGCGGTGTTACACGGCTTGAGCGGGTAACATTGAGACGGTCCATGAGTTCTTTGCTGCCGACGCCCGATTCGAATATACCGAGGGCCGTTTCAATCTTGCGTGTGTTGTCCGGGTCTAGGGTGCCGGAGACCGAACTGATCTTAACTGTGGTGCTGAAGGTATCTGCATCTACCAAAAGGATAGGCACAGCATCCTTGGTAAAGCCATCGATAAGTTTCTGGACCTGGGGAGAGGGCCTGAAACCTCCGGTGAGTATGATTCCGCCTATCCTCGGATAGGTTGAGGATGCGTCGGCAAGGATGCTGCCGATAGTTATATCGTCACGGTCACCGGGCACGATTACCATGGTTCCCTCATTTATGTGATCGAGGAAGTTTGCAAGTCGCATGGCAGCGACTTTGTAATCGGCCACATCGCGCTTAAGACAGGATTCCTGTCCGCTCAAGAAAGTGGCGTTGAGCCCTTCGGCGATCTCGCAGACCGTAGGCTTCCAGAGCGCTTCATTCTCTAAGAGAGCGAATACCGGAATCCCATGCGGCAGGATATTGCTGAGGCGCACCGGGGCGTCGACTACCAGGCTGGGCTGCACTCTGTTTACTACGACCGCGAAGATGTCGCATTTCTTTTTCTCCAGGGCATCGACCACGCCTGAGACAGCCTCGCTGATCTTTACCATAGAGCGCGCGTGCCCTTTCACTACAGGCATCATCAGGCATCCGAGGTTATTGGCCACATCGACGTTGAAATCGAACTCAACGGGAGAGACGGAACTCCGGTAGTCCGACCCAGAACAAAGTACGATGTCGCATTTTGCCTCGATGGCCTTGTACTTCTCTATGATTATCTTGAGCAGTTCATCCCCCTGGTCGGCAGCAATCAAGTCTCTTGCAGCGTCGAGGGTACATCCGTACAAAGATTCATAAGGAAATTTCATGGCATAGCGGCTTTTGATAAGGTGTAGCGTGGGGTCCGGCACTACTGCATCGTGGATAATGGGTTTAAAAAAGCCTACCCTCTGGGCATGGTTCCAAAGAAGTTCCATCATTCCGAGAACGACAATTATCTTATCAACCCTTGGTTCCGCGCTCGCAACATAAATACCTTTAGCCATTTACTTTGCCCCCCTTCTTCTCACTGGCACTGAATACCCTCAGTACCCTATTAAACTTGTTAAGGATACAATTCAAGCATGCTAATAGATTCATAAGTAATAATTATACATTAAGGCACTTTAAATTTCCACGTAATGCCTGTCTTTTCTGCCTGCCTTCTAAATAATAACAGTTAATGACTGCGTGAGATAGACGGCAAGGGCGCATTTCCAGCGCTACTTTATGTAGCGAATGTAACATTAGTTCACATGCAGGTCTTGATTTCAGGTTGAGCAGAACAGACGCTATATTAGATATATTTCGCTTTCATATCAAAACATAACGATGGCTTTGCGGTCTGGCCATTTTGGCCGGGCACCGGAATTGCTCATCTGCTTGCTGGTGGATATGAAATGATAATAGAGGACGTTGTCGCGTTCCTTAAATATGTACCGCCATTTCAGTTCTTGGATGAGCCGGCGCTTTACCATTTGGCTGTCGGCATGTCCATGGAATTCTTTCCTAAGGGTACTACAATCCTTAGACAAGGTGGGCCTGCCAGCAGGTATCTTTATGTAATAAAAAAGGGTGGAGTAAAGGTATTCAGGCGGTCTGCAGGCGGCGAAGATACTATTATCGAATTCCGAGGACAGGGAGATCTTTTTGGGTATCTTTCCCTTTTTGGTGGCGACAAATCACGGGCCTATGTTGTGACTGTAGAGGATGCGACTTGCTATACCATTAAGAGAGAGACTGTACGCCACCTTCTCGACAGCAACAACGCGGTCAGAGAATTCTTTCTTAAATCCTTTCTTAATATCTATATCGACAAGACCTTTCAGGAGATGCACGGCAGGAGCCTCTTTTTTTCAGGCTGCGGAGACCGGCTACTCTTCTCGACTGCGGTAGGAGAGGTCGTGAACAAGGTGGTTCTTACGGCCCCCCAGAAGATGACTATAAGGGAGGCTGCAGTCCTGATGTGCGACAACAAGATCAGTTCCCTGATCCTTGCAGATGACGAGGACAAGCCGGTGGGCATCATCACCGACAGGGACATGAGGGGGAAGGTTGTCGCAAAAGGAAGAGATGTGAATGATCCGGTCAGTAGTATCATGAGCTATCCTCTCATGAGGATTGATGCCAGAGACTATTGCTTTGAAGCTGTCCTGAAGATGATCAAGTACAATGTGCACCATCTCATTGTTGTGTCGGACGGCGCGTTGGCAGGCATAGTTACAAACCACGATCTGATGCTGCTTCAGGGGACGTCTCCCCTGCTTGTTGCCAAAGACATCGAGAGCCAGCAGGACATCGAAGGTCTTGCGGCGTTATCGAAACAGATTTACAATGTTATTGGAATTCTTTTGAAACAGGGTGCGAGGGCAAGCAACATCACCAGGATAGTATCGGAGATCAGCGATCGCCTCGTTAGAAAGATCCTCGAGATCGCCGAAAGGCGTTTCGCCAGGCCGCCTCTTCAATATTGCTGGGTCGTCTTCGGCAGCGAAGGCCGCAAGGAGCAGGCCTTCAAAACCGACCAGGACAACGCCATCATTTTTGCTGACCCTATTACAACCTATGAATCGGATGAGGCGAAGAAGTATTTTTCAGTGTTCGCCGCTTTTGTAAGGGACAGTCTTGTCCAGTGTGGTTATCCGTTCTGTCCCGACGCCCACATGGCGAGTAATCCGCGATGGTGCCGGTCTCTTTCGGAGTGGAAGAAATTCTTTTCGGACTGGGTCGCGGCTCCGGCTACCGAACTCGGAGAAGCGGGGGTTAACTCTCTAATCTTTCTCGACTTTCGGGCTGTGGGTGGCGAGTTCTCGCTTGCGGACCAACTCAGGGATTTATTGACAGTGATACTTAGAGGCCGGTCGGAATTCATCGGGCATATTGCGGGCCTGGTTGCCAGAAACAAGCCGCCTATCGGTTTTCTGAAATCAGTGATGATCGAAAAAAGCGGTGAGCATAAGGACAAGCTGAATCTCAAGGTCAAAGGGCTCGCACCTCTCGTCGGTATCGTGCGCCTCTTCTCCCTTGAAGCAGCGATAAGAGAAACGTCCACTTTGGAACGGCTGGACGCCCTCAAAGCCCGCAACGACGATGTAGCTGAATACGGTGAGGAGATAGCCCATGCATTTGAATTTATCATGTTACTCAGGCTCCAGCACCATATGGAGCAGCTCAGTCGCGGTCAGGAGCTTGACAATCTAATCAGCCCCGACAGTCTGACGAATCTTCAGAAGAAGACTATTAAAGAGGCCTTCAATCTGATATCTAGGCTTCAGGAATCGATCAGTGAACGATATAAGCCGCTTAAGCGGGTATTGACATGCCGGGAAGATTAAGAAAACGAACCCAGATGGTTATAGACGAGAATATGGCGATTACACACGCAAATTATGTAGTAATAGACATTAAACTCAGTGGGCTCGTTGAGGAGAAAAACTCTATTCTATCGATCGGTGCGATCATGATGTCCGGCGGCCGGATTGAGCTTGGAGAGACTTTTTATCGCCTTTTGACCCCCGATGACGAGTCTCCGGTCGCGAATCCGACGGTACCTGGGGTTGCCCAGGCAAGCCTCCTGCTGGAACAGAATCGCGCACCTGTCCTTTCGGAGTTCCTGTCTATAAGTGGAAACGATATCCTTTTGGGCCATCTGGTCTCTACCGACCTAGCCTTTCTTAAAAATGAAGTTAAACGACTTATTGGAACGGAGGTGAAGAACCCTGTAATCGACACGTATCAGATTTATCACTGGATAATGAGGCATGAAGCATCTGGCGCGTTTTATACGCCGAGAGACGTGAAGCTGAATGAGGTGGCTTCCCAGCTGGGCGTGGCCGTATCGAGCAATCATAATTCCATGAATGATGCCTTTATAACAGCTCAAGTCTTTCAGCGGCTTATGCCCATGCTGATCAGGGCCGGGGTAAAAACGGTCGGTGATCTGCTGCGAATCGGCGACCCTTCGGGAGGGTTGAGGTGACGGAAAAACAAGCCGGGCAGCAGCGCTGCATGACGGAATATTATCTTCATCGAGTCGGTATCCGGATTAACCGCGGTTGTTCACGCGGGGAAAGCCTTTTACACGAAGCGGGTTATGTGAAAGGTGTCGTGTTATCCCGTACAACAAGGAGGGAAAATGGCAGCAGAGAGTGCAGTTAGTATCAATAAGGTGCCAGGGAAGGCATGGGTTGTTACTTTTGCCGGAATGACTATCAACTTGTGTTTGGGAATCCTGTATGCATGGAGCGTATGGGCGAAGGCCCTGATCGACGTAAAAAATGCCGGGCAGCCTATGAGCGGAATCAATGAGGGCTGGACATATCTGACCAATGCCGAGGCAGCTACCCCATTTTCCCTTTGTGTTATCATCTTCGCATTGTTCATGATTCCCGGCGGACGCATCCAGGACAAGTTCGGCCCGAAGGTCGGAGCGACGGTTGGCGGTCTGTGTCTGGCTGCCGGCTGTATCCTCGCAGGCCTAATGAGGAGCTACTCAGGTTTGATCCTCGGCTTCGGAATCCTCGGCGGCATCGGAATGGGTATCGGCTATGCTGCTCCTACCCCGGCTGCTTTGAAATGGTTCGGACCTCATAGAAGAGGCCTGATTGCCGGTCTGGTTGTGGGCGGGTACGGAGGAGCGGCCCTTTACATTGCGCCGCTTGCGCAAAAACTGATCGACTCTTATGGCGTATCGGGCAGTTTTATAGGTCTGGGAGTTTTCTTCGCGGTTGTAGTGGTTATAGCTGGACAGCTTCTGGCATGGCCGCCAGCTGGTTATGTGCCCCCAGCGGCAGCAGCGCAGACCGCAGCAGGAGCAGCGGCAACGGCTAAGAAGCAGACTGCACATAACTGGAGTGCAGGCGAAATGACAAAGACATGGCAGTTTTATGCACTGGTGATCCTGTTTATCGGCTCCACGCAATCCGGACTAATGATCATCGCCAACGCAGCAGGGATATTAGCAAAAGCGGCAAAGGGAGTTCCATTCCTCGTTGCTAATGCGTGGATACTTGTCTCATTCGGCGGGGCCATCAATGCATTGGGCAGAGTAGGTACAGGCATGTATTCTGATAAGATCGGACGTGCAAATGCTTACACCCTGAACTGCATCATTTCGGCCGTTTGTCTTTTGGCTATGCCTTCCATCATCGCATCCCAGAACGTCGTGCTGCTCTTCCTGGCAGTAGGAATCGCTTACTGGCAGTATGGCGGCGGACTTGCACTACTGCCTGCCTTCACAGCCGATTTCTTCGGCGCAAAGAACCTCGGATTCAACTACGGGTTAGTATTCCTTGGGTGGGGTCTCGGGTTCTTTATGGCAAGACTGGCCGGCACCATTAAGGATATGACCGGGAGCCTCGATTACGCATTCTATGTTTCGGCTGCGGTTCTGATCGTCGCCGTCGCACTGGTGAGGATTACAAAGAGACCCAGCTGGGCAGCGATAGGTAGCAGTGAAGTCGGCGTGAGATGAGGGATAAGGATAGCACTGATGCGGATTTAGAACTGGAAACACAGAATCAAAAATATATTTCGGGAGGAAAAGCTAAATGAGTGAGAAAGTCGAAAAAGGCGTCGAAACATCAGAAGCTGAGATAGCGGTACATTGGGGGGAAGAGGAATTTTACAAACCATCGACAAAGTTCATTGCGCAGGCAAATATGACCGATGAAACGATCTATGATCGTTTTTCATTGGATAATTTTCCAAACTGTTTCAAGGAGTATGCAGACCTTTTGACTTGGTACAAGTATTGGGACGAAACCCTCGACACCAGTGATGCCCCTTGCTACAAATGGTTCAAGGGCGGGTTGATTAATGCAAGTTACAACTGTATTGACAGACATCTTGCAAAGAACAAGAACAAAACTGCAATCCACTTCGTACCAGAACTTGAGACTGATAAGACCGAGCATGTTACCTATCAGGAGTTGTATGTGAGGGTGAATGAGTTTGCCGCAATCCTAAGGGACTATTGCGGTCTAAAGGCAGGGGACAGGGTAACCCTGCACCTGCCGATGGTAGCAGAGCTTCCCATCACAATGCTTGCTTGTGCAAGACTCGGCATCATCCACTCCCAGGTCTTCGGCGGGTTCAGCGGCAAGGCATGCGCTGACAGGATTGTTGATTCAGGAAGCGACTATCTGATAACTATGGATGCGTATTTCAGGGCTGGGCAGATTCAAGATCACAAGGAAAAGGCTGATATTGCCGTTGCAGAGGCGGCAGCCGAAGGTCGGAAGATCAAAAAGGTTCTGGTATGGCAGCGCTATCCCGGCAAATATTCTGCTAAGACCCCTATGGTGGAAGGCCGCGACGTCTTTGTCAACGACCTGCTGAAGAAGTATTATGGCGTAAGGATTGATCCGGTTCCGATGCCTGCTGAAGCGCCGCTCTTCCTCATGTATACCAGCGGCACAACCGGAAAGCCCAAGGGAGCTCAGCACAGCACTGGCGGTTATCTTGCTTATGTAGCCGGGACATCGAAATACATTCAGGACATTCATCCTGAAGATGTGTACTGGTGTATGGCCGACATCGGCTGGATCACCGGTCATTCTTATATTGTATATGGTCCTTTGGCATTATGTGCATCCAGTGTTATTTTCGAAGGAGTTCCGACATATCCGGATGCAGGAAGAGCCTGGAGGATTGCTCAGGACCTGGATGTTAACATCTTCCATACTGCACCCACCACTATCAGGGCGCTGAGAAAGGTCGGTCCGGATGAGCCGGCGAAATACAATTATCACTTCAAACATATGACCACAGTCGGTGAGCCGATCGAGCCGGAAGTTTGGAGGTGGTATTACAACGAGGTTGGTAAAAAAGAGGCGGCCATTTGTGATACGTGGTGGCAGACTGAAAACGGCGGCTTCCTCTGCAGCACAATCCCTGCATTAAAGCCCATGAAACCGGGCAGCGCAGGCCCCGGAGTCCCCGGTATCCATCCGATTATTTATGACAATGACGGAGTCGTAGTCCCGGCAGGATCCGGCAAAGCAGGAAATATCTGCATACAGAACCCGTGGCCCGGCATGTTTCAGACCATTTGGGGAGACCGCGACCGTTTTGTTAAGACCTATTTTGAAAGATACTGCAAAGACCCGAAGAGCAAAAGATGGCAGGATTGGCCATATCTTACCGGTGATGCAGCGGTTATGGCAGCTGACGGGTACGTCCGCATCCTCGGCAGAATCGATGATGTCATCAATGTTTCCGGTCATAGACTGGGGACCAAAGAGATTGAATCCGCTGCGCTTACCCACCCTGATGTGGCAGAAGCGGCAGTTGTTCCGGTTAAGCATGAGGTTAAGGGCAAGGAACCCGATTTGTATGTTGCCCTGAAACCCGGCAAGAAAGCGAGCCCGGAAGTCGCAAAAGCAATATCAGCGTGCATAGTCAAGGAAATCGGNNAGGTCAGGAAAGATCATGCGTCGCGTACTTGGCGCTATTTCCAACGGCACTGATGTGGGCGATGTCATGACGTTGGCAAATCCTGAAATAGTCACGCTGATCAGCGAGATGGTTCAGGGAGACGCCAAGATCGAGTTCTAGACACTCAAACTGATTCGCAGAATTGATTTAGCGGTATCCAAAAAGAGGGGGGGGGTATGAAAGGTCTTTTCAGCCCCCCCCTTCTCTTATGCGTACGTTATAGCGACAAGGAGAAGAGCTAAATGAGCGGAAAAGATGGAAAAGAAGCAAAGGAAGCCACTGAAACAACAGAAGCCGATATAGCGGTACACTGGGCTGAAGAACAATATTTCTATCCCTCGACGAAATTCATCGCCCAGGCGAACATGACGGATGAAAATATTTACGACCGAATGTCCCTGGACAAATGTCCTGAATACTGGAAGGAGTACGCCGACCTGTTGACCTGGTACAAGTATTGGGACACAATTCTAGATACTAGTGATGCCCCCTGCTACAATTTTTTCAAAGGCGGGTTGATCAACGCAAGCTACAACTGTGTTGACAGGCACCTGGCTAAGTATAAGAACAAGACAGCGATCCATTTTGTCCCCGAGCTTGAGACCGATAAAGTCGAGCATATCACCTATCAGGAGTTGTATGTAAGGGTGAATGAATTTGCCGCTGTTCTAAAATACGAATGCGGTCTTATGGCTGGAGACAGGGTAACACTGCACATGCCGATGGTTGCAGAGCTCCCCATCACGATGCTTGCATGCGCGAGGCTCGGCATCATCCACTCTCAGGCCTTTTGCGGCTTCAGCGGCAAGGCCTGCGCCGACCGGATCGTAGACTCGGGAAGTTACTATCTGATCACGATGGACGCGTATTTCAGGGGCGGGTCTTTGATCGATCACAAGGAAAAGGCTGACATAGCCGTTGAGGAGGCTGCACAAGAGGGCAGGAAGATCGAGAAGGTCCTGGTATGGCAGCGCTATCCCGGCAAATATTCCTCAAAGACCCCGATGGTAGACGGACGGGATGTCTTTGTCAACGACCTGCTGAAGAAATATTATGGAGTGCGGATCGAGCCGGTGCCGATGCCTGCCGAAGCTCCGCTCTTCCTGATGTATACGAGCGGTACGGCAGGAAAACCAAAGGGTTGCCAGCATAATACCGCAGGATATCTCGCATACACCGCGGGCACCTCCAAGTATGTTCAGGACATCCATCCTGAAGATGTTTATTGGTGCATGGCCCATATAGGATGGATAACCGGTCATTCGTACATTGTGTACGGTCCCCTTGCAATCGCTGCCTCTACGGTTATCTACGAAGGTATTCCCACATATCCGGATGCAGGCAGATGCTGGAAGATCGCACAAGACCTCGATGTAAATATTTTCCACACCACCCCGACAGCCATCAGGGCTCTCAGGAAGGTCGGTCCCGACGAGCCGAAGAAGTATAATTACCACTTCAAGCATATGACTACCGTCGGAGAGCCGATCGAGCCCGAAGTCTGGAAGTGGTATTATCACGAGGTCGGCAAGGACGAGGCTATCATTGTCGATACATGGTGGCAGACAGAGACCGGAGGCTTCCTCTGCAGCACGCTTCCTGCGCTGCAACCGATGAAGCCCGGCAGCGCAGGGCCAGGCATGCCTGGCATTCACCCGATTGTCTATGATGAGCATGGAAACGTCGTCCCTTCCGGCTCCGGGAAGGCCGGAAACATTTGCATTCAGAACCCGTGGCCAGGCATGTTCCATACCATCTGGGGAGATCGCGACCGGTTCGTCAGGCAATATTTTGAAAAGTACTGCAAAAACCCAAAGAGTAAGGATTGGCGGGATTGGCCTTACCTTACCGGCGATGCCGCGGTCGTCGCGTCCGACGGTTATGTCCGTATCTTAGGCCGGATTGACGATGTTATCAATGTTTCGGGCCATAGGCTCGGGACCAAGGACATCGAGTCAGCAGCTCTCACCGTCTTGGAAGTAGCGGAAGCCGCCGTTGTCCCTGTCAAGCATGAAGTGAAAGGCATAGAGCCCGATCTGTACGTCGCATTGAGACCAGGCATTCAGCCGAGCGAGGACCTGGCCAGGAAGATCATGAAGGCCATTGTTACCGAGATCGGGCCTATTGCAAAACCGGGGAAGGTCTGGATCGTGCCTGATATGCCCAAGACCCGTTCCGGAAAAATTATGCGCCGGGTACTCGGTGCTATTTCCAACGGCACTAGTGTGGGAGATGTTATGACACTGGCAAATCCTGAAATAGTCGATATGATCACAAAGATGGTTCAGGGAGAGACCAAGGTCGAGTTCTAGATTCTCAAACTGATTGCAGAGTTGATTTGGCAGTAATAAAAGAAAGTGGGATAGGAAAGTCTTTTCAGCCCCTTCTATTATGTGTACAATAATAGCGGCAAGGGTCCAATTGCTATTATTGTAATGGAGACTGTAATGAGAAAGACGGGGTTCCTCTATGACGAACGCTATCTACTGCATCACACGGGACCGGAGCATCCAGAGTCGCCCGAACGGCTGCTTGCTATTTACCAGGGGGTGGAAGAAGGCGGCCTGCTGCCGCAGCTGACGTTACTCAAGGCCGGCCGAGCTAAGCAGGAGTGTATCGAGGCCGTTCACAGCATAAAGCTCATCATGCGCTTTGAAGAAGCTAGTCTCTTGGGAATGGATATGCTCGACCATCCCGACAATCAGCTTTGTCGTGATACTTTCGGGACCGCCATGCTGGCGGCGGGCGGCGTTATCGACTCTGTGGAAATGGTAATGAAAGGCGAAATCGACAACGCCTTCTGCGCGGTAAGGCCTCCCGGGCATCATGCAGAGGTCAACAGGGTCATGGGGTTCTGTTTCTTCAACAATATCGCCATCGCAGCACGATATCTGCAGAGCAAATGGAGAGTGCAGCGGATCGGTATAGTGGATTTCGACGTCCATCACGGCAACGGCACCCAGAGTATTTTCGATGACGATCCTTCGGTCTTCTTTTATTCTATACATGAGCATCCTTCATTTGCATATCCGGGCACCGGCAGGGACTTTGAGAAGGGGTCAGGCCCGGGTGAAGGTTTTACGTTGAATTCAACAGTATTGCCCGGACAGGGCGATGATGCATATAAAGAGTTATTGCAGCGGGATTTGCTGCCTGCTTTCGAGCAATTCAAACCCGAGGTCATTCTGGTGTCGGCAGGCTTCGACGCCCATATCGACGATGACATGTCCGACATAAACCTGTCGACAGAGGGCTTTTCGTGGGTTATGGAACAACTTGTAGCGATGGCGAACAAATATGCGGGGGGGCGAATCATCTCGNNAAAATCCTGCTTGGCAGTGAAGGATGAAAGGGGGCGCACACTATGTTTATAGATAAATCAATGACGAGTAAGGTTATCACGATCAGTAGGGACGCCGGTCTGGATGAGGCGAGAAAACGGATGGAAGATAATAATATCAGGCATCTCCCTGTGGTTGAAGAAGATAATACCCTGATTGGGATCATCACTGACCGGGACATTCGAAGCGCCCTGCCGTCCGTGTTCTCAACGTGCCTGAATAACCCCGAGGAAATGCAGCGTATCGCTGGACTTAAGGTTGAGGATGTCATGACTAAGGATCCGATCACGATTTCCCCCATGAACACCCTCGAAGATGCGCTTATGATGATGCATAAGATGCGAAAAGGGGCGTTTCCGGTTGTTGACCAGCATGGGAAATTGACGGGTATCATCTCGACTCGCGACCTGATTCGTGCATTTATCAACGTCCTGGGGATGGAGATACCCGGAACCCTCCTATGTATTGAGGTGGAAGATAAACTAGGTCAGATGAAAAGGATTGTAGACGCGATCACTGCAGAAGGAATACCCTTCGGGAGCATTCTTGTTGCGAGACACTGGGACGCTGGGAAAAGGGCAGTCTTTCCATATCTGCTGACGAACAATGTCGTTAAAGTGAAAAAAAAGCTGGAGGGTATGGGGTACACACTCCTCAATCCCATGGAGTGGTCTCTCGATCAGCTCCCCAAAACTGAAGAAAAGAAATCGTAGAACTATGAAATGAAAGGACCTGACCATGTCAATTAAGAATCTGGATGCCTTGTTCAATCCTAAAAGGATCGCCGTGATCGGGGCCGCCGAAGATCCGAAGACCATTGGGGCGGCTGTCTTTGGCAATCTCATCGGCAAGGCCTATAAGGGGGCGGTCTATCCGGTAAGTAGCCGATTGGAAACGGTGCGGGGTGTTGAGGCATATCGCAAGATTACAGATATCCAGCGCGAAATCGATGTGGCCATCCTGGCTGATACCTGCGATGTCATGCTCGAACAGCTCGAAGAGTGCGGCCAAAAAGGCGTCAAGGGAGTCATCATTTTGTGTCCGGATTATCATTTCCGCGTGGCGGACCCCCAGCAGACAGAAGTGAAGATCAAGGCAATATCTCAGAAATACGGATTCAGAATCCTGGGGCCTAATTCTCTCGGCTTTATCAGGCCGAGCAAGGGGATAAATGCAAGTATTTTTCCCAAGATGCCACCCCGCGGCAATATCGCCTTTATCGCCCAGGGCTCAACTCTTGCAACCGCTCTGCTGGACAGGGCGGTGAGCAAGAAAGTTGGGTTCAGCTATTTCGTTTCACTTGGGTCCAAATTCGATATCGATTTCGCAGATATGATCGACTTCCTCGGTGTCGATACGGAGACAAGGGCCATAATCCTCTATGTGGAATCACTCTGGAACGGGCGTAAATTCATGACTGCGGTTCGCTCTTATTCCTACAATAAACCGATTGTCATTTTCAAATCCGGCAAATTCGAAGAGTCGGCCCATGTCGCCCTCACCTATTCGGGGAGCCTGGCCGGGGAGGACATGGTTTATGATGCAGCGTTCAACAGGGCTGGCGCAGTCAGAGCGGATGATATGCTCGATATGTTTTACCTTGCCGAGACCCTTGCTAAACAGCGCAGGCCGAAGGGGAACCGTCTTGCAATCATATCCAACGCGGGCGGGCCAGCGGTTATTGCAGTCGACCAGCTATTGAAGCAGGGCGGCGCAGTGGCTGAGCTCAGCCAGGAGACTTCCGATGAACTAAAAAAGGTCCTTCCACAGTCCAAGCGGCGTATCCAGAACCCACTTGACCTCCTCTCTGATGCCACGCCGGAACAGTATAAGGCCGCTGTTGGCAGCTGCTTGAAGGATGATAATGTCGACGGTGTTCTTGTTATCCTGGTACCGTCATTAGCGGCCATGCCTAAAGAGACTGCTGAAGTGGTAGCTGCCGCAGCCGTGGTTGATCCCTATCAGAACAAACCGGTATTCACTTCATGGATGGGAGAAGATTCGGTTGCTGACGGAAGGGCTGTCCTGAATGAAAGAGGCATACCGACTTTTATCACGCCGGAGCAGGCCGTGAGAAACTTCATTTATATGTACAGGTACGACGACAACCTGCGTCTGCTTCGCGAGACGCCTGAGGATATCCTGAAGAACTTTTTCCCTGAAAAAGGCCGCGTTGCAGACATCATAAAAGATGCATCTCAGAGAAGGAAACTTCTCCTGACCCTGAACGAGGCGAGGGGTATCCTACAGGCATACGGTATTCCCGTCATAAAGATGGGGAAGGCATTCAGCGAGGAGGAGGCAATCGCCATCTCCGCCGATATAGGTTTTCCAGTTGTGCTTAAAGTCGATTCGTCTAAGATATTTCTTAAGCTCAAGAGAGGCAATATAAAAGAGCCGGAGGGCGTTGCGGAGGCGTTCAGGAAACTGAGGGCGGCAGCCGCCCAAGCGGGAGACCCAGATGCAGCGGTGCTTGTGCAGCCGATGATCAAGCAGCAAGGATATGAAGTAGCTATCGGCGCCAAAAAAGATCCCACCTTCGGAGCTGTAATTATATTCGGTACCGGAGGCGAACTCATTGAAGCGATGGAAGATTATGCTGTTGCGTTGCCCCCTCTTAACCAAGCCCTAGCGAAACATATGATGATGCATACGAAGATCTTCCGGTTTCTGCAGGGACGACCCAACTATGCCGAGTCATTAAAATATCTCCAGGAGATCGTCGTAAGATTTTCGCAACTGATAGTGGACTTTCATCATATCAAGGAAATAGATATCAATTCGTTCTATGTTACCCAAGATGGTGGGTTTGCACTCGACGCGAGTATATTATTTGAGGACGAAATCCTCGACGGCTTCGTGCAGATCGAAGGAGAATTATGCCCGTCACATCTTTCGATCTGTCCGTATCCGAGAAAATATGCCACCGAAATTACATTGAAAAACGGGACCCATGCGATTATACGTCCGATACGACCGGAGGACGAACCGATGATTGATGAGCTCTTCAAGAGCTTTTCCGAACAGACCATCGTGCTGAGGTTTTTTCAGCGCTTCCCCCATCTAGCGCACGAACAGCTGGTCAGGTATTGCCAGATCGACTACGACCGTGAACTGGCACTGGTATGTGTTATCGAGGATGAAGGACACGAAAAGATCATCGGCGATGTGCGCATGATAAAACTGGCCGACATGGAGCGCGCGGATATGGCGATAATGGTGTCTGACAAGTGGCAGGGCATAGGCGTGGGCATAGCCCTTTCCGAGCACTGCCTCAAGGTGGCGAAAGGGTCTGGGATAAAGTGGATATTGATGGATATCCTGAAGATAAACTCGTATATGCTGAGCCTTGCCAACCGTCTGGGATTCAAACGGACGGCAACATATGATGATTATGTCGAGGTCGAGTACCAGATTAACGGGGACTAGCCCGTCGATAGTTTTTGGCCAGTTGAAAGAGAGGCTTCCCAGGCAGACCCGGCTGTCCGGAAAGGCTTTCACATGCAACGCAGATATCTTATGCGGCTACGCAACCTGCGGGATTTTGTTGCCTAAATAAAATCATTGGTCCGGGGACTGCTTCGTCGCATGGTTTTTGATGTTGCAACAAAAGCATTTTCAGGAAGCAGGCCTTGGCCGGGGCTGTCGAATAAAACCGTTGTGGTATAATGTTCGGATGAGAATACTTAACAGTGACAAACAGTTGCGGGCTTTTTTAGAGGTGCTGAGGAAGCGTGCCGCCGGTGTCAGGCCAGAGATCGAAGAGACCGTCAAGAGCATCCTGGCGGATGTCAGGAAGAAGGGCGATAAGGCGATAGTCAAGTATACGAGCCGATTCGACAATCATTCACTACCCATAAAGATCAAGACTTCAGAGATCAATGAGCATGCACGAAGGGCCGACAAGGGTATTGTGAAGGCCCTTGAGCTTTCCGCCTCACGGATTTATGAATTCCATGTCCGCCAGAAAGAGGAATCTTGGTCTTTTGAAAAAGGTGGCATCGTCCTGGGTCAGATCATACGTCCGATAGAAAGGGCGGGCGTGTATGTACCGGGAGGCAAGGCATCGTATCCCTCAACGGTGTTGATGAACGTGATCCCGGCGCAGGTTGCGGGGGTCAAGGAGATAGCTGTCTGTGTACCGACGCCGGGCGGAGAAATCAATCCTTATGTCATGGCGGCATTGAAGCTCCTCGGGATGAGGGAAGTATATAGGATAGGCGGCGCTCAGGCTATAGGGGCAATGGCTTACGGGACCGGAAGCATAGCCAAGGTCGATAAGATCGTCGGTCCAGGCAATATATTCGTGGCCCTTGCCAAGAAGATGGTATTCGGTGAAGTGGACATCGACATGATTGCCGGACCCAGCGAGATCCTGATAATCGCTGATGATACCGCCAATCCTGCATTCATCGCTGCCGATATGTTGAGCCAGGCTGAGCATGATGAGCTCGCCTCGAGCATATTATTGACGCCGTCCGATACTCTTATTGAAAGGGTGAATGGTGAGCTTCGGGTCCAGCTCAAAGCCCTGAAGCGCCGCGAGATCGCAAAAAAATCGCTCGGTCGTTACGGGGCGATCATAAAGACAAAGAGTCTAGATGTTGCCGTAGATATCGCAAACAGGATAGCCCCCGAGCATCTGGAGATCATGACTGCTGAGCCCGCGGGAGTTGTCACAGGGATAAAGAATGCAGGGGCGGCGTTCCTCGGTCAGTGGACGCCGGAGCCGCTGGGAGATTACTCTGCCGGTCCCAATCATACCCTTCCGACAGGTGGGACAGCACGATTTTCATCTCCACTGGGCGTTTACGATTTTATAAAGAGGACGAGTCTTTTGCAGTTCAGCGTGAAGGGGTTTATGGAGCTGGCTGATGTTGTGGAATCGCTCGCCGAGGCGGAAGGACTCGAAGCCCATGCCAATACGATTCGCGTGAGGAAGGCCCGGATAAAGGCTGGCGATAAGGAAGGGACAGGCTCCAGAGGCTGCCCTGAAAGGAGGACAGTATGCAAAAAGAGATGAACGG
>PMYY01000193.1 GCA_003170655.1 Nitrospiraceae bacterium | reverse complement strand
CATATATTTTTAGGAACGGTTAAGGATACTTTAGCGCAATTGAAAAATCCTCTTGGAGTGGCGGATATCATCGCCTGCGATAAAGATACGACGGTCTTCGTCGAAGGTTAGACGAGAAGCAGCGCCATGTTCTGCGAACACTTCAATGCTGTGGACGCTAGACTAGGGAGAAGCCCCGCAAGATAGCTCTATTTTATTTGAAGCTTGGGCAAAAGTATGACGGCAGTGAGTCATTGGTAAGGTTCGATGTGTTCAGCATAAGGATCAGAGATGGCGATAATCTAATCGAGCATATTGCGGAGGCTTTTTAGAATATTATGCAGGTATATCTCAACGACAGGGTAGTCCCCTCGGCGGAAGCTAAGATATCGGTCTTCGATCATGGGTTTTTATACGGCGACGGAATCTATGAGACGATGCGTGCATATGATGGAGTAGTCTTCATGATCGACGAGCACATGCGCAGGCTTCGCAGGTCGGCGGCACTTATCGGGCTCGACATCGGGAAATCGACTGAAGAGCTTAAACTAGCGATATATGAAACCATGCAGTCGAACAATCTCAGGGCGGCCTATATACGCATGACGATATCGAGGGGAGTGGGGGCAATAGGCCTCGATCCGGCGCTCTGCAAGTCGCCCACGTTTATAGTAATGGCGCACGAATTCAAGGATTATCCGAAGGCAAGCTATGAAGAGGGATTGAGTCTGATCATCTCTTCGGTAAGGAGAAACCTCAAGGAGGCGCTCAATCCTCAGATTAAGTCGCTCAACTTTCTTAACAATATTCTCGCAAAAATAGAAGCGATAAAGGCGGATGTCGATGAGGCACTGATGCTGAATGCCGTCGGATTTCTTGCCGAGGGAACGATTAGCAATGTCTTCTTTATGAAGGATGGCATTCTCTGCACTCCTTCGGTCGAATGCGGCATCCTCGATGGCATCACCAGGACAATTGTTCTTGAGCTTGCATCACGAAACGGTATTACCGCGGAGGAAGGGGAGTTCATGCCCGAAGACCTGTATGCCGCTTCGGAAGTCTTCATCACAAATTCGACCATGGAAGTAATGCCGGTGCGAAGGGTAGACGATAAACATTTCGAGGCCGGCGAAGTATCGAAACTCCTGCTCTCAAAATACCGTGAAGAAGTGAGCGCTTATCTCAGGGAGAAACAAGGCGAAAGCCCGTCCTTATGGGAATAATGCTTTATTCCGGGATGTTATGGTACAGATATAATGAGATGAGGGAGAATATAATCGGCACTATCCATGGGGCCAGGATGGGCGGGACGGTACCTGAGTACCCCAAGGAAAGAGTGAATGAATATCCGAGCCAATAGAGCACGCTGATAAGCAGGCCCAATCCAGCCGAGACGACCCCTGCATTGGAATGCGTCCCTTGGGTCTTTATCCTGAATACTTTTTCGATGCCCTTTTGCTCCCCGCCGACGGAAAGTGATATACCGAGGAGCAGCATGAAAAGGTTTACGATGGGATACGATAAACGCGAACCGAGGTCGACCGAGAGTTTCACATTTCTGAATCCGGCCTCAGCAAGCCTGTTCTTGTATCTGATCAATTCGATCAGAGCCATCTCCTCGACCTTGATAGCATCTTCGCTGAATATCTTTGGCGACTCGATCTCCGTATAGGCCATTTCCGGTATCCGCGATATCTTGCCGGTGGAGAGATCATAAACCTGAATACTCTTTAGCTTCCATACGTTGTTCTCCCAGGTGCCGGTTTCAGCATCGATTCGCTCCGTAAGTCCGTCTTCGTTGAACTTGAAGATACTGATGCCTTTGGAGATGTTTTGAGACGGCAGAAAGAGGGAGATCTTTACAATTGAGCCATCTTTTCCACGTATGTAAAGAGAGCCCTCTTTAAAAAATGCCAGCCTCTTACCCTGTCCTGTTATTTCAGCGGTGGTCGCGCGCACCTTCTTGGCTGTGACTGGCACCACGAATTCTCCCAAAACGAAACCTGCAAGCGTAAGGAGAGCTCCTATCACTACAAAGGGGGCCAGAATTGCCTTCATTCGCCCCCCCGAAGTCTTTATGGCTACGATCTCCCTCCTTTTGATCGCCTGTGAAAAAACAAACAGACTGCTCAGCAGGGTAGTCATAGGCAAAAAGTATATAATGTTGCGCGGGACGCTTGCAAGCGCATATTGAAGCAGAAGACCGAACGAAGGGTTGTGCGGCATGAACTCTTCCAACTTGTCGATGAGGCTGAGGACTCCGAATAGCGCCGACATCCCGAGAGTGAGGACAAAGAGGACTTTGAAGAAATCGGCAATGTACATCCGTTGTACTCTTAGCATCATTTCTTGTTGACCCTCTCGAAAGCATAGATTGAAAACGCGCCAAGCATTGCAAATGAGAGCCAAGCCCCCACGAAATGGGGCAAGACCCCTGAACGCGCGAGATTTTCGCCATAGATCATGACCGAATAATATGCTGCAAAGACCAGCAGGCCGATTGTTAAGCCTCCCAATCTTCCCGTTTTGCCGGCTATTAAGGCAAGAGACGGCCCAAGGAAGATTATGATGAGACAGACCCCAGGCATGGAGAGCCGCCGGTAGAATTCAAGAAGATAAGAAATCTTTTCTTTGGGGTTGCTCCTAGACTCCGAAATCAGCTCGAAAGGCGTCAGCTCGCTGCTTTTTTTATTAGATTGATCAAGGACCGGGGTCAGTCTGAAATAATAGGAGCCGAAGGTGATCTCCGTAAAGGAGTTTTGGCCGGTGATATAAACATGGCCCCCCCTCAGAGCAAAGCTGAGCGCATCAGTCTCAGAAAGAATCTGGCCTTCTCTGGCAACTATGATCTTCGACTCGGCTTTCTTCCTCTCGTCCACTATGAATATCCCGGAAAGCAGATTTGGCGCAGGTTTTCCCTTGACGAGTATTACCATGTCCTTGAAGGAGGTGTTGAAGATGCCCTCTTCAATAGCGAGCGGCGCCCGTGTTACAAGTATGTTTGTTATTTTTTCGCGCAGCATGACACTGCCTGTGGGGCCGAGATAAAAGCTCATCGCCATGCTTGTGGCAAAGCACCCTATGCCCAAGTACATAACGGGCCTCGAAATGAGCCTAAACGGCATGCCAATATTTCGCATGATGATCAGTTCATTGTCAGCTGTTAGTCTGAAATAGGTTAGCAGCACTGAAAGAAGCATAGCCATCGGTATAGTAAGTATGAGTAGCTGTGGCTGCAGGTAAAGGATGACCTGGCCGACATCCAGGGGTGAAGCTCCAACGCTAGACAGGAGCCTGCTAAGCCGGAGGAGCTTCTCCATCATCAGAGTGAAGTTGAGGAAGATGACCGACAGCAGGAACGAGGTGAGGAGCTCCCGTAATATGAACCGATGGAGTATGTACATAACTTAATAAAATATCCTATCGGATGATAAAAGGTCAAAAAGTTGCTTTTTAGGCCGAAATTCAATTATCCTAGAAGTATCAAAACTTTGGAGGTTCATGTGTTTACCATCACTGATAAAGCGGCCGAAAAGGCCAAGCTGGTTCTTGCTGAAGAAGGCAAAGCCGAGTGGGGGCTCAGGGTTTACAATGCCGGCGGAGGATGCTGCGGTCCTTCCTNNTTCCTTCGGCCTTGATATAGACGAGAAGTCCTCTGCTGAAGACGAGGTGTTCGAGAAAGACGGCCTCAAGGTCTTTGTCGACAAGAGTTGCCTTACGTCCCTCAATGCAATGTCTCTCGACTATTATGATGACGGCGAGAGAACAGGATTTATCCTTAGCGGCGGGGAGGCTCCTTCTTGCGGATCGGGCGGACAGGCCTCGTCCTGCGGATCGGGCTGCAGCAGCTGCGGATAATATAATAACTTAATCCGGGGCCTGCAATGACAGGCCCCGGACAACATATCAATTGCATTTCACAACGGTCCTGTAAATGTTCCCTATCCATCGATACAGAAGGCTGAGAAGCAATCCCGTCATTAGGAAGATGGTGCGGGAGACCTCCGTATCTCCGGATGATTTCATCTACCCTCTGTTCGTAACCTGCGGAAAAGGCATCAGAAAAGAGATTTCCTCCATGCCGGGCTGTTATCAGGAGTCCCTTGATCAGCTGGCTATCAATGCCAAAGAGGTCTATTCCCTTGGCATCCCCTCTGTAATCCTCTTTGGAATCCCGGAGAATAAGGACGAACTCGGCACCGGTGCGTATGCCGAAGACGGCATCGTGCAGCAGGCAATCAAAGTCATCAAGGATGCTGTTCCGGAACTATATGTTATCACCGACGTCTGCCTTTGCGAATACACGAGCCACGGCCATTGCGGCGTCGTCGCAAAAGGAGATGTTGACAACGACAAGACCCTGAGTCTGCTTTCGCTTGAAGCGGTATCCCATGCGAAGGCAGGCGCCGATATGGTAGCGCCTTCCGATATGATGGACGGCAGAGTGGCCGCCATCCGCGCGGCTCTCGACCAGGAGGGATTTGCCGGCACGCCTATTATGGCCTATGCAGCAAAGTACGCATCCGCCTTTTATGGACCTTTCAGGGAGGCTGCTGAGTCGACCCCCCAATTCGGCGACAGACGCTCCTACCAGATGGACCCGGCAAACAGGCGCGAGGCATTAAAAGAGGCTGCTATGGACATTGCTGAAGGCGCTGACATCGTTATGGTAAAACCGGCCCTTGCATATCTCGACATCATTTCAGACGTCAGGAACACCTTTAACCTTCCTGTTGCCGCCTACAATGTTAGCGGTGAATATTCCCTCGTGAAAGCGGCCGCGCAGCTGGGATGGATCGATGAAGAGAGGGCGATGATGGAAATTCTCACCTCGATCAGACGAGCCGGCGCAGATCTTATCCTCACCTATTTCGCCAAAGAAGCCGCAAAGATACTCGGTTAAAATCACATCCAGCGCCTGCCTAAGCAAGCCGTATTCCCTTGAAGTAGACCCTCTCCGGTAATTTCAGAGAATCAAATAAAGCTGTCGGGGTCCCCTTCAGAATTACGAAAGTAGCAGGCATCCCGACCTTGAACTCTCCGGTTTCATGCTCTATGCCTATCAGCTGAGCCCCGTTTGCTGTTGCGAGGCGGACGACTTCCGGTATAGTGCAACCGGCTTCGACGAAAAGCCGCATCTCTTCGGAAAAGGCTTCGCCGTGATGGACCCCCAGGCTACCGCAGTCTGTGCCTATAGCCATTGGAACTCCGAATTCCCTAGCGAGTCTTATCTGGTTGAGCTGATGGTCGAGGTTCTTTAGTGCTATGTTCGCCTCGACTGATCCTTTCTTCGCCAGCCCGGTATAAGCTTTCATGGGGTAGGCCGTAGGAACCCAATAAATCGAGCGATCCGCAAGAAGTGTCAGGTTGTCCTTGCCCATGAAATAACCATGTTCTATGGAATGGCATCCGGCTTGTGCCGCAGCATCGACAGGAAGGCGTCCATTGGCATGGACCATGGCTTTAAGGCCGAGATGCTCCGTTGTTTTCACTGCCTTCATAAGTTCCTGCAGGCTGAACTGAGGGCGTGTTTCCTTGCCGAACTCGGTAAGGCTATTGATTCCCGAATTGACAATCTTGATGTGGTCCGGACTCTCGGCGTCCGAGGCAATCGACTGGGCAAGGGACAAATTATCCTCCGGAGGTCTGCCGATCAGACGTCCGTAGCGGCCGGAGGCGTGCCATGCGCGGCCTGCGCAGCTGATCAGAACCGGACTCCGCATCCCCTGCATCCCTTCGCGCTTGAAGCGAAGGGCATGGCCTCCATAGTCGCCGCCGTCCCTCAAGGCGATGATTCCGTGCCGGATCTGGTCAGACAAATGACCGGCGATGATCGGTCTTGCCTCTGTGAACGTGTAGTGTAGTTGACTTGATCTGACAGCAGGATTGGCGGTGCCGGACATGAATAGATGAACATGGCAATCCACTAACCCTGGAAGCAGCGTGCAGTTGCTCCAATCGATAGTTCCAGGCGGAAGGTATTTGCGGTCATACTCTCTGTCGATGGAGGTTATGATGCTGTCTTTTATACCGACCAAGACGCGCTGCTGTATGGGGCCGCCGCTGCCGTCGATAAGGCTGCCGCAGAATAAATGAGCGGATGCGTTGCGGGTGCCGACTATCATATACCGTCCTGTGTGGATGATAACATGAAGAGCAGTGGAGGTCAAAACTTCACTATCCCTATCCCTTATTGAATATAGGCACATATTATGTTACACCTATAAAAAACTAGAGACGGCAGGCCGGACTTGAATATTATTCTTTTTGTGACAATAATGATGTCAGTTTTGTTTCCCAGTGCTGCGTTTGGACATGATGCGAAGGTCCAGGCGGGGCTTGGGATTGTAGAGAAGACAGGTGCGACTATTCCGCCGGACATCTTGTTCCACGATGAAAACGGGGCCACTCTGAAGCTTGGAGATATCATCACGAAGCCTACGATTCTTTCGCTGGTCTATCTGACCTGCGATCATATCTGCCCCCAAGTCCTCGGCGGTCTCGCCGTCGCTCTTCCCGGCCTGAAGATGTCGCCGGGAAAGGACTATCAGTTGATCACCATCAGCTTTGATGCTCACGATGATGCTGCAACAGCCTTACAGAAGAAGGCCAATTATATCAAGGCGACCGGCATGTCTTTCCCCGAGGATGCATGGAAGTTTCTGACTGGAGACAGGGAGAGCATCGCGCGTATTACCGATGCGGTCGGTTTTCATTTCCAGCGCGATTTGCATGGTTTCATCCACCCCGTAGTGCTTGTATTTCTCTCGCCCCGCGGAGTAATAACGGGATATCACTATGTTTCAAGGTATCAATACGGCGTGGAGTATCCTGTGACTTTTTCAGCCGCAGAGCTTAATGCCGAACTTGCTGATGCGTCCCGCGGGGTTGTCACGCTCGGTGTGACAAAACCGGTGTTCTATTGTTTCACTCATCAACCAGTGGGGCAGGAGAGGTTCTTCAATCTGCTTGTCGTTACCGGCATCGTAACCCTCTTATCGGTAGCCGCCTTTTTTGTCTATCTCANNCGGAAGCATCGAGCTTTTATGACGAAAAGGGAAAATACAGCGGTGTCCTCGCATGGCTCATGTCGACTGATCACAAGAGGATTGGTCTCATGTATCTCGGTGCGTTGCTCAGTTTTTTCTCGGTCGGTGTCACGCTCGGGGTGTTGATCAGATTGAGTCTTATAGCGCCGGGCGCAATCCTGAACGCCCAGCAATATAACGAGGTCTTCACGGTCCACGGTATCATCCAGATTTTCCTGTTTATCATACCTGGCATCCCTGTAGCATTCGGAAACTTCTTTCTCCCGATTATGATAGGGGCTAGGGATGTCGCATTTCCGCGGCTCAACCGGCTGACGCTCTGGCTATACCTGGCAGGGGCTGCAATCGTAATGCTTTCGCTTTTTATCAAGGGAGCACCCCCTGACACGGGCTGGACATTCTACGCTCCGTACAGCATACAGACAAAGACCAATGTCTCACTGGCCGTCCTCGGGGTCTTCGTCCTTGGATTTTCATCCATCTTCACGGGCCTGAATTTCGTCACTACAATTCACCGAATGAGGGCGCCCGGCATGAAATGGTTCCGCCTGCCGCTCTTCGTCTGGACGCTTTATGCTACGGGATGGGTTCAGATCCTGGCGACCCCGGTGCTGGCCATAACGCTTGTATTTATAGTTCTGGGGAGGGTCTTCGGGGTCGGTTTCTTCGATCCGTCAAAGGGAGGAGACCCGATTCTCTATGAACATCTATTCTGGGTTTACTCTCACCCGGCTGTCTACATAATGGTGTTGCCGGCCATGGGAATCATCAGCGAGATAATGCCGACATTCTCGCGGCGGAATATATTCGGATATAAAGCAATCGTCTTCTCGGCGTTGGCTATCGCTTCTGTAGGCTACTTTGTCTGGGGACACCACATGTTCACGAGCGGCATGAGCGACACGGCACGGATAGTCTTTTCGTTCATCACTTTTCTAGTCGCCGTGCCGAGCGGGGTGAAGGTCTTCAACTGGGTTGCCACTCTGTACAAAGGGTCGATCGAGGTCGATTCGCCGCTGCTCTTCGCTCTGTCGTTCATCTTTCTTTTTTCAATCGGGGGACTCACGGGCCTTATCGTCGGATCACTTGCTCCAAACCTGCACGTTCACGGCACTTATTTTATCGTGGCTCATTTTCACTATGTAATGTTCGGGGGCGTCGGCTTTTCGTTTCTGGCGGGGCTGCATTACTGGTTTCCAAAGATGTTCGGCAGGATGTTCAGTGAGAAGGTTGCAAAGATAGGCTGGTTTTTTTTCTTCATAGGGTTTAATGTGCTCTACTTTAGCATGTTCATTCTGGGGTATCAGGGAATGCCGCGAAGATATTTCGAGCCTCCGCCGCAATATCATGGATGGTCGGTTGTATCAACCGTCGGGTCGTGGCTGCTCGCCGTCGGCCTCATAATTATCTTCAGCAACTTGATAAGAGCGCTCTTCAAAGGCCCCAAGGCTTCGTCAAATCCTTGGGGAGGCGGAACGCTCGAATGGAGCATTCCATCGCCGCCTCCGGCCGAGAATTTTATCGAAATACCGGTGGTCGAATCAGGTCCTTATGGCCATGGAAAAAGAGAGTAATGCCGGAGCAGCCGTAACGGCTGAGGCGCAAAGCGGCATCGATTATACGGGTAAGAAGATCGGNNGAATTCCATTCGGCCGCGCAGGAAGAGAACCTCCTTCTCGGCTCCGTAAATACTACAATTCTTCTGACAAGCAGCTTTACGATAGCTGTAGCGATTGCAGCTATCAGGAAGGGCAATAAAATACTTTCGTTGTATATGCAGACCACTACAATAATGTTTGGTATCTGCTTTCTGATCATAAAATATTTCGAGTGGTCCGCCAAGATATCAAAAGGAATCTATCCCGATTCGCCGGCACTGTTGAACCGGGGAAAGGGCGATATCTTATTCTTCAGTCTATATTACGTAATGACCGGAATTCACGGCATTCATGTGCTGATCGGCGTGATAGCTATAGCCATCATGTTCGTTTATACACGACGCGGTGTCATCGACCGGGACAATTTCGCAAAGCTCGAAAATACCGGCCTCTATTGGCACTTTGTAGATATCGTTTGGATATACCTGTTTCCGCTTTTCTATTTGATAACTTAAGGACAGATTGAGAGAATGGACAGAGACACATCTCGTGAGCCGACAGCAGGATACGTCCACTATGCNNTTCATTGCCACAGTCAAGGCCGGACTTGTATTGATCTATTTCATGCATCTGAAACACGAAGGCTGGGTTGTGAAGGGAATGCTCCTGCTTGCCGTAGCGGCGCTCTTTTTCATCATCGGATTGACCTTCGTTGATGTCTGGTACCGGTAATGACTGCCATGTTCGCGGGATCGGCAATTTCGACGGGTAAGGTTGACGAATCATTCTTCTACATCGTCGCGATATCCGTTGTCCTTCTGGTTTCAGTGACCATCGTCATGGTCTTCTTTCTTTTTAGGTACAACCGTAAGAAGCATCCTGAACCGGAAGCTGTCAGAGAACCGCTCTGGCTGGAAATAGTATGGACCGTGATCCCTACAATACTCGCCCTTTCGATGTTCTATTTCGGTTGGGTGAATTTCGAATTCATCCGCACTCCACCGAAGAATGCCATGACTGTTAACGTGATCGGCCGCGAATGGTCCTGGAGCTTCACATATGACAATGGCAAACAGAGCGACGTGTTGAGAGTACCGCTTAACAAGCCGGTAAAGTTGATTCTCACATCGGCCGATGTCATCCACAGCCTTTATATCCCGGCCTTCAGGATCAAAGAGGATTGCGTCCCGGGCATGAAGACATATTTGTGGTTTAATGCAGACGAGGTGGGCACGTACGATATATTCTGCACCGAATATTGCGGTGTGAGCCATTCGCACATGCTCTCGAAGGTGATCGTGATGCCTGCCGCCGAGTATTACAAATGGTATTCGGCAGAAGAGGTCGGAGGATTGGCGGCTGAAGGGAAGAAGCTTGTACAGGAAAAGGGGTGCCTGGGATGTCACAGCACGGATGGGGAAAGGAAGGTCGGGCCGACCTTCAAGGGGCTGCGTGACAGTATCGAAACGGTGCTGACCGACGGGAAGGAACGGAAGGTTAAAGTGGATGACGAATATATCAAACACTATATCGAACATCCCAACGTCGATGTGGTTAAGGGATACCCACCGATCATGCCTGTAATCCCGGTAACGGAAGGTGAACTCAAGGCTATTGTCGAGTACCTGAAGACAGTTAAATAATAATTTTTTATTGTAGGTGTGGCCCTACAATGAGGATTCAGATATCGCATGTATCTAAAGATATTCACTAGTTATTGTCAACTTTGCAAAATCAGGATAGCTTTCTTTTCAGGCTTGTCTGCGGTTGCCGGATATGTTCTCGTTGCAGCGCACCTGCAGGTGCAGTTGGTTATTGTCTTTGCTGGGGTCTTTCTACTTGCGTCCGGAGCATCTGGTCTCAACCAATGCCAGGAGCGTGCAACCGATGCTATGATGTCCAGGACAAAGGACAGACCGATACCTTCGGGACGGATTAGACCGCACAATGCACTGCTGTTTTCGATAATGCTCGCAGCTTCCGGCATTTATATCCTCTATGCAGGATGCGGCTCGATGCCGGCCATGTTAGGCCTTATCGCAACGATATGGTACAACGGTGTTTATACATTGTTGAAAAAGAAGAGTGCGTTCGCAGCTATCCCCGGCGCACTCACAGGTGCGCTGCCTCCCGCGATTGGATGGGTTGCCGCAGGAGGCCAGCTGTATGATCCGCGCCTGTCGGCTATTTCCCTCTTTTTCGCCATCTGGCAGATCCCTCACTTCTGGCTCTTGCTCATGAACCATGGAAATGAATATAGGGATGCCGGTCTTCCATCACTGACGCTAATCCTAAGTAGAGTACAGATCGCACGCATCGTATTCCAATGGATCGCTGCTACGGCTGTATGCGGACCGGCCTTATGCCTGTTCGGATTGGCCCAGTCGTCGCTTATACAATATTCTTTGTTAGCGGCGTCAACGTTGCTCATTTTGCAGGGGGCCGGTATTGCGCGCAATAGCAGTATTGCCCGCTCCGTCTTCGTAAGGCTGAATGCATATATGATTGTAGTGATCGGCCTTCTGGTTAGTGATAGACTTTATATTCTCTCCGGTCATTTGCCCTCCGGCATTGAGAAAATCTACGCCCTGATTGCCTCATCGTATCTCTAGATTTTGGGCAGTACGAATTCATCCATATACTTTGACTACCATTTGAAAAGGAGGCATCCCAGTGGATCTTTTTGCGAGCGAGCGGATGGCAAGGTTTCCCGAAAAGACCGACCTGCAGCTCCTGACTGCAAGGCCGGTCTTTTCGGGAAACTCCGCTGCACTACTTCAAGGAAATGATTACTCCGAATTAAGCTGTCTTCGTACGATGGCATATTTCACAGATACCGACATCGGTTGACATGGCCTCATGGCGACTCAAGGTCGGTGGAAACACCGACAAAGAACTTTCTCTTTCCATGGATGACTTGAAAAGGTATGAGAAGGTCGGATACACCGTTGTAATTCAATGCTCCGGCAACGGCAGGAGCTTTTTTGAACCGAGGGGTTTCGGAGGTCAGTGGAAGAACGGTTCGATGGGGAACGTCACTTGGGCGGGTGCGCGCCTTAAGGACTTTCTTAACAATGCAGGTATTAAGGCGGGGTCTGTGGATATTTCGTTTGACGGTCTCGATCTGCCCCTCTGGCTTTGGTGCCTGATTTGGTCAAGAGTCTTCCCGTCGACAAAGCGCTCGATGATGATATCATCGTCGCGTATGAGATGAACGGACAGCCCTTGCCGATGCTGAACGGATTCCCCGCNNCTGGCGAAGCCGTTTGAGGGGTTCTGGGTGAAGACTGCGTATCGTATACCAGATACTCCTTGCGGTTGTGTAGAGCCGGGTGCAGCGCCGAAAAAAACCATCCCGATAAATCGCATGACCACGCGGTCGCTTATCATTGAACCTGCAAGCGGTTCGGCTCTGCAGTCCGATATTCAGGTCAACATACTGGGCCTGGCATTTTCCAGAGGGTACAGCATCAAGGATGTGATCGTATCTGTGGATGGCGGAAAGAATTGGGGCGAAGCGCGCCTGGGCAAAGACATGGGCAGGTACTCGTGGATACAGTGGTCGTATCCGTGGAAGCCGGAAAGGCGGGGTAAGTACATACTTATGTCGGTCGCGGCGATTTAGCTCTGTGTTTTTTTGGCAGGAGGGTCGATCGCAGCGGAAAAAAAACAGATGAAGAAAATATCGGGCGAGGGTGAATTCAAGGAGAACTGTGCAATCTGCCATCCCGATGGCGGCAATATAATCAACCCCGCCAAGACATTGCATAAGAAAGACCTTGACGCCGGCGGCATCAAGAAGCCGGCTGACATAATCGCAAAGATGAGAAAGCCGGGGCCTGGTATGACTCAGTTCGACAAGAAGACGGTTCCCGACAAGGAAGCCAATGCGATTGCAGTGTATATCCTGAAGACGTTCAAATAGACATAAGAGTGACAAAACAGGGGCATGCTGTGAGAACGCCCCTATTGCTCGTCAAAGCTACGTCTTGCCGTCCGCCCGGTATTATTCCGATGTTCTCCGAAGCGTTGAAAGATAGTGAACGAGGTCTTCTCTTTCTTTGTCGGGAATACCTAAGTGCCTGACATGATGGAATTAGAATTGTAGGNNGGTCTTCTCTTTCTTTGTCGGGTTTACTGAATCGCCTGACACGATGGAATTAGAATTGAAGGATTTGGGATCGATAAGCCGCCGGTCTAATCAGGATTTGTAGCGTCTGATTCCAACCCCGTGAAAGATCCGGACCGGTCTTATATCCCGTCCTATTAATTCTATGACAACTGGCACAACTATATCTTTGCCATCTTTGCCGCACAAGTTTGCAGACCGTTGCGCGCAGGTCGAGCTCTTCCTTAATGGGTTGTTGCATAGACAGCTAGTGGTGGTCATAAGTGAGAGCCACGAAGAGTGCGGGTTAAGAGCAGAGAGCTCCACATTAATATTAGCTTGGGCAGGGACAGATTGACGGCGCCTCTCTTGAAAGCGAGTCATTATGACTGCACAAGCGGGCCACTGTCAAAGTAGCATATTTTGACTTTGTGTGCAATCACAGATCTGCCGTGATTGCCGAATCACGGTGGTATGAGTCAGCGTGATTATCATAGGAAGGATACCAATATCTCAGCCGATTTACCAGTTAGTTGCAGGCTTCGTTATCTTCTGCATGTTATCCTCGGAGGCTTCGTCGGCGGCTCGTTGACAACCATTTCCGATCGCTCGATAGTCAACAATTATGTCCCGCTGATTGACGCTCCAGTGTATCGAACAATCCGGGCTTAACGGCTCGACATAAACATAATATCCGTTGGCAAGGGGATACGTCTTTTCTTGCCAGCCGGATTTAGCAGCATATGAGTCGGGACTTTGCATATGCTGCTTAAGATCGGCAAGAGGCCTTGCTATCCATTCGTTGCTCAGCGATTCGACGGATAATTTGTGTGCGCAACCAGTCGGGAATAGAAGCAATAGCAGTATGCACCACTTGGCAGCTGAAAGAATCAACCGGATTTTCATGATTTGTCCCTCATTTGTTCATTGTTGAAATCACCACCATTTTAACAGATGATGGCAGGAAAATTATAGCGAATCTACAGCCCTGTCGGAATTGCATCTTTACTTTTAAGGAGGCGGAATGCTAAATAAATAGCATATTAGCGGGTCTCAATAATCACGAATCTGCCGGGGGTTTATTTTATGGGTATAAGCTATAGGAACATAAAAGAGTTCAAACAGCTTCAGCTCCAGGAGTTGTTCTTGTCCGTGAAATGGGATTCTGCAAAATATCCGGATAAGTTGCGTACGGCAATAAAAAATTCTGATGCGGTTTATTCGGCCTGGGACGGCGATAAACTGGTCGGACTTATAAATTCGCTGTCTGACGGTGTTTTGAATGCCTATTTCCCTTATCTGTTGGTCAGGCCCGAATACCATGGCGCGGGAATTGGAAAGAAACTTGTCGCGATGATGCTTGCGGAGTACACAAGCTGTGTAAGAAAAAGCCTCATCGCGTTTGATGAGCAAGTGAAATTTTATGAATCCTGCGGTTTCAGGGTCGGTACAGGGACAAGTGCGATGTTAATCACTGTCAAGTCCGGTCCTGGATGAAAATCTTGCCTGGGTTCATTATATTTTGAGGGTCTATCAGGCGCTTAATGTCCTTCATGAGCTTCATTTCGCGCTCTTTGATCTCCATTTCGATATAGGGCAATTTGGCAAGGCCGATGCCGTGTTCGCCGGAGATCGAGCCTCCAACCGATAGAGTTAGCTCAAAGATCTTCTTGATCAGGGCTTTTCCCCTGGAATATTCCTCCGCAATATTCTTGTCGGCCATGATATTGACATGAATATTGCCGTCGCCCGCATGACCGAAGCTAACTATGATGATCCCGCTCTCCTCGGAGAGACGGCGAAGTCCGGACAGGACGAAAGGAATTTTGTCCCGCGGCACGACTATATCCTCGTTGATCTTGTTCGGCTTGAGATGATAAAGGGCCGGCGATATGGATCTACGCGCCTCCCAGAGTTTTTCACGGGCCAGCTTGTCGGCGGCAACGGATGTTTCACCGCCAAGGTCGCGGCAGATAGAAATGACCTTCTCGGCCTCTTTCTGTATGGTCGCCGAATGGCCGTCGAGCTCTATAAGTAAAAGGGCCTCCACTCCTGAAGGAAGACCGGTGGGCTTATATTGCTCGATAACCTTTATCGCCGAACCATCGAGGAACTCCAGGGTTCTCGGTATTATGCGCGAGGTGATTATCCGCGGTACGGCATTCCCGGCCGCTTCGATATCGCTGAACCGGACAAGCAGGGTAACGATGTCTTCAGGCTGAGGCAGTATCTTCAATAGTATTTTGGTGACAACGGCAAGTGTGCCTTCAGCCCCGATCAGAAGCTGTTTGAGGTCGTAGCCGACCACACGCTTGCATGTCCTTCCACCGAGGTTGACCAGGCTCCCGTCGGGCAGGACCGCCTCAAGCTGAAGCACATAGTCACGCGTGACGCCGTATTTGATCGCCCTCGGGCCGCCGGCGTTGGTGGCTATGTTGCCGCCGAGCGTGCAGACGTTGAGGCTGGCGGGGTCCGGAGGATAAAAGAAACCTTGGTGCTCCAACTCCCTTTGCAGGCGGCCGTTGACTGTACCGGGTTCGACGGTTGCCGTCATGTTATCGGCGTCGATATCGATGATCTTTCGCATCTTTTCGAAGCTCAGTATTATCGAGTCCTCACGATTCGGAATCGAGCCGCCGGCCATTCCTGTGCCTGCGCCCCGAGGGATTATCTTCAGGTCCTGTTGGGCAGCATACTTGACTATCTTGACCACGTCTTCCGCATTCTTGGGCCATGCAACGGCATGCGGGAGCCCCTCGTCTACGATTGACGAGTCGAAGCCGTAGCAAATAAGATCTTCGTATTCGCTGGATACTTCTACGCCCAATATATGTGTAATCTTTTTCATGTGCTTAAATTATAGTTGTTACCGCGAAATTCTGTAAATTGATGCTGTGAGAGCCGAGGGCATGCTCACTCAGAAGCTTTTAAATGCAACGATGATCATTAATATGCCCTTCCGCATACGCGAAAGTCTCTGTTGATTAGCAAGGAGGAATGGTCCAGGATGCTTCATGGGCATCGCAAAAGGTGTTGAAAGAAAAACTTCTGAGTGAGCATGCACCCGACTGCCACTTCCCATGCTGACTATGTGACGGCGATGTTTTCTGCTTCGCTGAACTTGAGGGAGAGGGCCTTCGAGTTGCCCGGCTCTTCCATGGTAATGCCGTAGAGATAGTCGGCTGCTTCCATGGTGGCGCGGTTGTGAGTGATGACCAGGAACTGTGTCTCGCCTGCCAGGCTCTTGATCATCTGGGCGAACCTGACTGTGTTGGATTCGTCCAGTGGGGCATCGGCCTCGTCAAGGATGCATAATGGGGAAGGCTTTATCAGGAAGCCTGCAAAGAGCAGGGAGAGCGATGTCAGCGCCTTCTCACCGCCCGACAGCAGGGTGATGTTCTGAAGTTTTTTGCCTGGTGGTTGTGCAATGATATCGAGCCCCGACTCAAGGATGTTTTCCTCGTCAATCAGGATGATGTCGGCTCTTCCTCCGCCGAAGAGTACCGTAAAGACTTCCTGGAACTTTTCCCTGAGAGCATCGAAGGCCTCGCGAAGCTTTTTCCGCGTCGTCGCATTTATGCGGGTGATGGCCTCTTCGAGTTCGGCGATGGACAGGGTAAGGTCCTGCTGTTGTTTGGAGAGAAAGTCGTACCTTGTCTTCAACTCCTCGTATTCCTCAATAGCCTCAACATTGACCGGACCCATCGCCTGCAGGGTTTCATTGAGTTCGGCTATTTTTTTCTCGTCTTCCTCTTGATCGAAGCCATCGACATATATCTCTTCCTTATTAATCTCGACACTGTATTTCTGCATTATCGTAACTTCGATGTTTTCGAGTCTGACCTTGTTCTCGGCGAATTTGGTATTATTGTCGGCCAGTTCCTGTGACAGGTCATCGATCACAACGCGGAACTCTTTCAGCTTCTCGTCCTTGCCAACCAGCTCTATATTTTCGGAATTGATGACCTCTCTTCTTTCCGACCGCTCCTTCTCGATCGCTGCGGCCTCGGTCACGAGTACCTTCACCGTTTCATCGATCTTTTCCATCTCGGAGTGAGAAGATGCAATCTTTTCTTCAGCAGCTGCGATATTATCACGCGAAGAAATCTTCTTCATTTCGAGTTCTTCCATCATCTCGGAGATGGTCGCGCGCTCTTTTTTCAGGGCTTCCAGCTTTTCGCGGCAAGCGACGAGCGAGGTCTTCATCTCCGCCAGATGGGAGCGCTCGGTATCGTACTCACCCCTGACAGCCGCCAAAGATTCCTGCAGTACCGATATTTCATCATTGAGGCGGATTCTTTCTTCATCGAGATCAGTTATTTCGTCTGTCTTTGTTCCGATGACCTCGTGCAGTGAATCTTTTTCCCCAGCGAGAGTGGTAAGCTCGGTTTCAAGGAACGAGAGTCTCCTCTTCATCCTCTCGATCTCTTCGTTCTTTCCCTGAAGGGAGTGTTTCGAAAGGGAGATCTCCTTTTCGAGGTCGATGACTGCACTCTCTAGTGCCTTGAGTTCCTCTTTCCTTGCGGTGAGGGCGTCGGCGGCTGTGCGGATAGCATCCTCTAAATGCACGATCTGGACCTGGCGGTTGTCGATCTCTATCTGGAGTTCTCTGATCTCCCTCTTGCGCTTGAGAACCTCTTTTCCTTTTCCTGCAATGATAAAGCCGTCTGCCGTGATCAGTTCACCCGCCAGAGTGACAAACGCTAGCTCATGGTTCTGAGAGTTCTTTCTAAGTTCGAAGGCCGATGAAAGGTCATTGACTATAAAAACATCTTTAAGTACTGCACAGGCAATGGCCTGCGCTTCGCTGCTCTCGAAACTGATGAAGTCAGAGGCTCTGCCGATAAGTCCCGCCCCTGATAGAGAGACGGAATCGGCAGGAGAATCTGCAGTTCTACGGCAGAGATCGGTATAAAGAATAGAAGTCTTGCCGAGATTTTTCTCCTTTATTATAGATATTGCGGCAAAGACATCGTCCATTTTTTCGATTATAAGCGAATTGACCTTTTCGGAAAGCGCGGATTCGATTGCTGCCTCGTAGTCCTTCCCTGCGCTGATTATATTAGAGAGTATTGCTGGGGACAGGTGCTTGCTCTCCTCGGATTCAGCGAGTAACTCATATAGAGATTTGTCCACAATAAGTTCTTTGAGTGAAGATACCCTGGAGAGATTGCCGGCCAGCTCCTCCTTTTCTGTTGAGAGGAGCATTTTTTTGTTTTCGATGTCTTCCCGCAGCCTGGAGATTTCGGCATTCATCTCTTCTTTTTCTTCATGCAGCCTTGATATCTCGCCTCTTCTGCCCTCTATCTCTCCGCTGAGTTCGGCGATGAGCCTTTCGCTCTCCATGAGATTACCGGCAATGCCTTCCTTGTCACGGACGGAGGACGATTCGCGATAGTCCAGGGTCTCCAGGGAGGACTGTAGTTTATGAAGATCGTTCCTCCTGCTGCTCAGGATGTCCGAAAGCCTGAAAAGTTCTCTTCTCTTTTTCTCGAGTTCCCCTTCTTTGTCTCCGATAGCAAGTTCTATATTGGCCGCCCAGTCTTTCTTTTCCTTCAGGGCTTCGACGATTTTGTCGATTTGCGTGAGCAGGTCTTTCTCGGCCTCCTCAAGCTCCGATATCTTGCTGAGGAGGGCCTCTTTCTTCGAGTCGAGCTCTTCAATATATCCGTAGAGGCGTGTTATGTCCTCTTTCTTGTTTTCGGTCATGGTTTTCATCACAGCCGATTCCTTCTCGAGTTCCGAAATGCTCCTGGCCTTTTCGTTTAAGCGGATTTCAAGCTCGGTGAGGACCTTCTCTTTTTCGAGGATCTCGATTCGCTTGGAAGCTATACCGGTTTCGAGGGTCGAAAACTCGGACTTCTTGATGGAAAGTCCTTCCTTGAGCCGCTCTATCTCAACATTCAGCGCTTCCAATGTGTTCGTGAAGCGGATAAAGTCCCTGCGGGCAATTCTCAGGTCGAGTCCCCTGAACTCATCCAGTAGCCTTTTGTATCGTTCAGCCTTCTTGGCGAGTCTGTCAAGGCTGTTGATCTGGCGCCTTACTTCGACTATTATATCATTGATCCGCTGGAGATTTTCTTTGGATGAACTGAGTTTTGAAAGGGCTTCAGCCCTTCTAACTTTATATTTCATGACCCCTGCCACTTCTTCGATCAGGAACCGTCGATCAAGGGGCTTCGAATTCAATATTTCGGCGATCCTGCCCTGGTCGAGGATCGAATAGCTCTTTACATCGAGGCCTGTGTCGAGGAATAAATCCTTTATATCTTTCAAGCGGCACGAACGCTTATTAAGTATATAATCACTCTCGCCAGAGCGGTATAGTCTTCTTGCAACTTCTATTTTATCCTGGGAAGAGTCGTCGGACGCCTCGCCGTTACCCTCTGTCTTAGGCAGCTTGACAGCGGTGGAGAGAATGAGGCGGACCTCGGCCATGCCCTTGGATTTTTTGGTTGCAGAACCCTGGAAGATAACTTCCTCCATCTTCTCTCCCCTCAAGCTCTTGGCACTCTGTTCGCCCAAGACCCACCTAAAGGCGTCGACGACGTTACTCTTGCCGCAACCGTTCGGCCCGACGATGCAGGTTATGCCGTCGTGAAGCTGAAGTGTGGTTTTATCCCCGAAGGATTTGAACCCTGCAAGATCGATCTCTTTTATTTTCATACGACCTTAATTGTACTTTTTGATGGAAGGAGGGGTCAAGTTCCGAATTCGTGTTAAGTATTGGTAATGTGGCAATAAGATTTTTTAATTTGACCGTAAACTTTTCCCTATATTAACCTGTAGTGCAATTAATGGAGGCACCTTTGTCTCTAATCGCGTAAAAGGTAGTAAAAACAAATAAAGAGGAGGAATTTATGCCGAAGAAGTATGATACTCCATTGCTGGATGAGCTGGAGAAAGGCGCTTTCCCGAGCTTCGTCACCGAGATTAAAAAAGCGGCGAAGATGACGGAAATGGCAAATGATGAGCTTGGTGTGCTCGAAAAGTGCTACCGTGAAAGAAAGACCCACTGGAAACACGGCGGAATCGTAGGCGTTAGAGGGTACGGCGGCGGTGTTATCGGAAGGTATTCCGATGTCCCCGAAGAATTTCCGGCAGTAGCACATTTCCACACTGTCAGAATCAACTCCGTATCCGGTTATTTCTATAAATCATCGGATCTCAGGACAATCTGCGACATCTGGGACAAATATGGAAGCGGCTTGACGAACATGCATGGTTCGACCGGCGACTTAGTTCTTCTCGGAACAACGACAGATAAACTCGAACCGATCTTCGCCGAATTCTCATCGAGAGGCTGGGACCTTGGCGGATCAGGTTCTGCTTTGAGGACTCCAAGCTGCTGCGTTGGTGCCGCAAGATGCGAATGGTCTAACATCGACACCATGGGCATCACTTATGCTATCACTCAGGAATTCCAGGATGAAATGCACAGGCCGGCATTCCCCTATAAATTCAAATTCAAGACCGCAGGCTGCGCCTGCGACTGTATTGCCTCAATAGCCCGCGCAGACTGCTCGATCATCGGCACCTGGAAGGGTAAAATTGCCGTCGACCAAACCCAGGTCAAATGGTATGAAGGCAAGGGCATGAACATCCAGACTGAAATAATCGATATGTGCCCCACCAGTTGCATGAGCTACGATGGAAAGGCCCTCAAGATCGACGATTCCAATTGCTCGCGTTGCATGAACTGCATCGCCAAAATGGGCAAGGCATTGAAACCGACAGGGGAAAAGGGCGCCACTATACTTATCGGCGCTAAGGCCCCATTCGTAGTCGGTGCGACCCTTTCTTGGGTTATCGTTCCATTTATAAAGATGGAGCCGCCCTACACCGACTTTTTCGATCTTATCAGGAAAATGTGGGAGTGGTGGGATGAGCATGGAAAGAACAGGGAAAGGATTGGAGAGCTCATTATCCGTCGCGGCATGAGAGAGTTCCTTGAGTATATCGGACTCGATCCGATACCGCAGATGGTCAAAGAGCCCAGAAGAGATCCTTTCTGGTTCTGGACCGAGGAAGACCTGACAAAATAATTATTTAAACAATAATAATACAGGAGGACTATCATGGCATTACCGCAAAGAAGAACCGACATCGGACCACCTCATTTTAAAGATTATCTTCCGCCCGTCATCCAGAAGAATTACGGGGACTGGGCCCATCACGAGATACTGAGCGGCGGAGTTATGGTCCATGTGGCCAACAGCGGCGACAAAATATGGACCGTGAGGGTTGCCTCTCCGAGGCTCCTGAGCACCGTCACTATAAGGGAGATGGCCGATATAGCCGAGAAATACTGCGGCGGTTATCTCAGGTTTACCACAAGGAATAATATCGAACTCCTCGTCTCTGATGAGAAGAAGCTCCAGCCGTTGCTTGACGAGCTGAAGGCAAAGAAAATACTTATCGGCGGACTTGGCGATAGCCTTCACGGGTATCACATCACCAATATCGTTCATACCCAGGGATGGATACACTGCCACAGCGCATGTACCGATGCATCCGGCCTTGTAAAGGCCATCATGGACGACCTGCACGAGTACTTCAACGAAAAGACTACGCCCGGCAAGGTCAGACTGGCAGTTGCCTGCTGCACTAATATGTGCGGCGCGGTCCACTGCTCCGATATTGCCATCGTAGCCATTCATAGGAAGGTGCCGAGGATCGAACATGAGAGTATAAAGAACATGTGCGAAGTTCCCTCGACCATAGCGTGTTGTCCGACCGGTGCTATCAGCCCCGACCCGGCAAAGAAGAGCATCAAGATCAATAATGACAAGTGCATGTACTGCGGAAACTGCTACNNCCCGCCGAGATGGCCAGAAGTGACGACTGCCGTAAGGAAGATACTCGAAACATACATCGCTGGTGCGAAAAAGCACGAGAGAGTTGGCGAATGGATCGAGAGGATCGGTTGGGAGAAGTTCTTCGAGATCACCGGCTTCCCCTTCACCTTCCAGCACATTGATGATTTCACCATAGCAAGAGAAACTTTTAGGACATCTGCAGCATTTAAATGGTAAAATGACGGCAAAGCGAAGGGAGTCTGCGGACTCCCTTCGTATAAATTGCTGAAAGAAAGGGGTGCTATAATGGATAAGGCAGAGTTGAAGGAGAAGATATACGGGCTAATAGAGAAATCCACGGGCAAAAAGAAGCTCAAAGCACACGACATAAAGAAGGCTTTCAAAGAAGAGAGCTCTGAAGCTGAGATCAAAGACGCCTTGAAAGACCTCGTGGATGAAGGAAGGCTTATTTATACCTATTTCGGCGGTAGCTACGTGGAGATCCCCCCGAAAGAATAGTCCAGAACAGTATTGACAGAAAAAGAAAAAAGCGGATAACGCAGTGCGCTATCCGTTTTTTTGTGTTCAGCCCGAGAAGGGGGATCTTTGCAGGTCTAATCATACAATGTCTCGGAACTGACCCATGTGCAACCCAGATCAATAACAGGAGCTTCATCTATCCCATCGATATTCATGTTTATCGTGTTGCATACTCTGTTCTCTACTACAGCTTCACCGCGTTTTCCCGCCGGCTTGAAAAGCTCCTCGTCTGGAGCAAGTCGATCTAAACTATTTTCTATATTTGTGTCGTTGACAATTTAAGTTCCCTCAATGATAACTTGACCGCAAGAGCAAGGTAATTGGCAAGATAGGAGGGATCGCAGTCTAGACTCTCGAGAAACTTTCGGCAGAAGACCTAAGGAATATGGTGTGCGTGCTTCTCACGTAGTAGCCAGTCAAACTCCGCCCAGCTTGAGGAGATCGATGGTATGTTAGATGCCGGGCAGGTTAACACCCTCGTTGAGGTAGTCCGTAATGGTGGCAACAACGAATGCCTGTCACCGTGTATTAGCCGGATGAAATGAACAACCTGAGAGAGTAGCCGTCAGCGTGATTGCTTGGCAGTCAACATTTTTCAGCAAAGGTCACCGCTCTCGATTGCGAGAAGCAAGTTTGTGCAATGAGGGGTATCCCCCCGATGCAGACTTTAAAGAAGACTTAAGCCCCCTCTGAAGATTGCAGATAGATAAAGTCATCATTTTGAACAAATGTGAGCGCATTCCCCCTGCTAGGCCGAAGGCCAGGAGGTGGGTCTAGCGAATACCTTTTTGTATTTTGGGTG
>PMYY01000117.1 GCA_003170655.1 Nitrospiraceae bacterium | reverse complement strand
CAAAATAAAGGGTATAATTTCAATTCAGTATCTCGATTTTACAATCTGTGGGAGGTTTTTTGTGAATTGTATTGTCTGTATTAAACAGGTCCCGGATACCGCAGAGGTGCGGATTAATCCTGAGACCAATACGCTTATACGGGAAGGCGTTCCGAGTATCATCAATCCTTATGATCTCCATGCTGTCGAGGCCGCACTGCAGATCCGCGAAAAAGTCGGCGGTAAGGTGACGGTTATTACCATGGGTCCTCCACAGGCCGAGGAGGCCTTGAGAGAGACTGTTTCTATGGGCGTGGACGAGGTCAAGCTTATCTCTGACAGGGCATTTGCCGGGTCAGATACATGGGCAACGTCGTATACTCTTTCGAAGGCGATTGAAAAACTCGGATATGACATAATCCTGTGTGGAAAGCAGGCAATAGATGGTGACACCGCACAGGTCGGACCAGAAGTCGCCGAATTCCTTAATATCCCTCATATAGCGTATGTAAAGAAGATCGAAGATGTCGGTGCGTCTTCGATAAAAGTGCACCGGCTTATGGACGACGGATATGATGTCGTCGAATCTTCTGTTCCTGTCCTCCTGACCGTAGTTAAAGAGATCAACGTCCCGAGACTGCCGTCGCTAAAGGGGAAAATGGCGGCAAAAAAGGCGGTAATCGAACGAATGGACTCGATGTCCATCGGCGCCGAGGAAGAGAATCTTGGACTGAAAGGCTCGCCGACACAGGTAAAGAACATTTTTGCACCTCATGCAAAGACTGAAAGGAAGGTCCTCGAAGGGACACTCGAACAGCAGATAGACGCGCTGATCGAAGAGCTCAGGAGGATGAAATGCATATAATTATCCGGACCGAAAAATGCACGGGCTGTGGTGAGTGTGAGAGTTCATGCCCGTTTGCATCTATTGAAATAAAGGAAGGCAAAGCCTGCATCAACGAATATTGCAACTTCTGCAGGACCTGCCTGAGTATCTGCCCGGAAGGTGCTATTGTTGAGATCGAAGATGAAGGAGACACCAGGGAAGCGGCTGATCTTTCGTCTTATAAAGGCGTATGGACATTTGCGGAGCAAAGGCAGGGGAAGCTTGCCTCGGTCGCATTGGAGCTTCTCGGGGAAGGCAGGAAACTTGCTGATGAACGTAAANNTTCTAGGGGAAGGCAGGAAACTTGCCGATGAGCGTAAAACCGAACTTTCAGCGGTACTGTTTGGCGCAAGCGAACGCGAGGCGAAGGAACTGATCGGATGGGGCGCTGACAAGGTTTACCACGTGGCTGATCCGACCCTAGACCATTTCAATGATGAGCCTTATTCACAGCTTCTTATAAAACTTGTAAAACAGTATAAGCCCGAGATCGTGCTTGCAGGCGCTACCGCCATTGGAAGGTCTTTTGTTCCAAGGGTCGCTGGAAAGCTGAAGACAGGCCTCACGGCAGACTGCACCGCACTCGAAATCGATAAGGATTCCGGGAACCTTCTCCAGATAAGGCCCGCTTTCGGCGGCAATATCATGGCCACCATCCTATGCCCCAACTATAGGCCACAGATAGCCACGGTCAGACCGAGGGTCATGAAAAGAGGCGTTTATGAACCTGACCGAAAGGGAGATATAATAAAAATTTCTGCGGACGGAACCACTTCGAGGACTAAGGTGCTTGAAGTGGTGCAGGAGACTTCCGAATGCATGATCAATCTTCAGGACGCCGAAATAATCGTATCCGGTGGCAGGGGGATCGGTGACCCGAAGGGTTTCGGTATGCTGAGAGAGCTTGCGGGACTGCTGGGTGGCACCGTCGGGGCTTCACGTGCTGCAGTTGACGAAGGATGGATCCCATATCGGCATCAGGTCGGACAGACAGGCAAGACCGTATGCCCGAAGATATATATTGCCTGCGGCATATCAGGTGCGGTCCAGCATCTCGTAGGAATGCAGTCTTCCGATGTCATCATCGCAATCAACAAGAACCCTGAAGCTCCGATCTTCAATGTCGCTACTTATGGCATTGTCGGTGATGTCAATGAAATAATACCCATGATGATAAAGAAGCTGAAAGAGGCTAAATCCTGATGGCTGCCTTCGTATTCCCGGGGCAAGGCTCCCAGACCATAGGGATGGGAAAGGATCTTTATGATAACTTTGATGAAGTGAAGCGTCTCTATAATGAGGCTTCGAAAACCCTCGGGTATGACGTTGCAGGACTCAGCTTCACTGGTCCGGCGGACGAGTTGAATAAGACATACCACACGCAGCCTTGCCTGCTTGTTGCTAGTATCGCTGCATTCACGGCACTTGCATTGAAAGGCATAAAACCATCCGCAGTGGCCGGGCACAGCCTGGGAGAGTATTCTGCACTTGCGGCAGCAGGAAGCATCTCTTTTGAGGATGCGGTTAGGCTTACCGAGATCCGCGGGCGGATCATGCAGGAAGCTATCCCTGAAGGCGAAGGACTTATGGCTGCCATACTCGGCGTCGACAGGGGAGTAGTGGATACACTTTGCAAGAGCATTCACTCCGGCTACGTATCGGTAGCTAATTATAACTGCCCGGGTCAGATTGTTGTATCCGGGGAAAAGGTAGCCGTTGAAGCCCTGCTCGCTAAAGCAAGAGAGTCTGGCGCTAAAAGAGCGATTCCGCTGGCAGTGAGCGTGCCTTCTCATTGCGCACTGATGCAAGATGCCGGGAGGAAATTCGAAGGGATATTGAAGGATTTCCGGATCAAGGATGCCGTTCTGCCTTTTGTAAACAATGTGGATGCCGGATTCATCTCTGGTGCAGCAGATATCAGGTCCTCCCTTGTGCGCCAGTTGAGCCAGTCGGTGCTCTGGGAAGATTGTATTAGGGCAATCGCATCGAAGGGCATCAAGACCTTTATTGAAGTCGGACCGGGCAAAGTCCTGTCAGGGCTTGTCAAGAGGATCGAAGCTGGTGCAGTTATTTTCAACGTAGAAAATATGGAGAGCCTCGACAAGACGCTCTCCGGGCTTTAGGGGGATTCCGTGGTCATAGATGTCAGAGGTAGGCACCATCCCGAACATATCAAGGAGTTCAAGAGACACCTCGAAGGCTTCTGCACTGTCCATGAGGAGGTTGAGGTGCTCCTGGATAATAACCGGAATGACCTCAGGAAGTTCGAGATGTATATCCGGTCCTGCAGAGCGAAGTATACAGTTGCGGAAGAGGACAACCATCTGCGGGTGAAGATCGAGGCCGCTTTCAGTCTTTGCGGCTGAACTGTGCCCAAAGCCGTTGATGTAGAATACAAACGATGGAGTCAATACTAAGGAGGATTTTAAGTGGAAAGAACGCTTTCGATCATCAAGCCGGACGGGGTCAGCAAGAATATTGTCGGAGAGGTTATCAGCAGGTTCGAAAAGAACGGCCTCAGGATAGCAGCCCTAAAAAAGATTGTATTGTCCAAGGAAGAAGCTGGGGTATTTTACATGGTTCATAAGGAAAGACCGTTTTATGACAGCCTTACCACCTTCATGTGCGAGGGGCCAGTAGTCGTCCTCGTTATCGAGGGCGCAAGTGCTATATCTAAAGTAAGGGAGATTATGGGGGCCACGAACCCCGCAAATGCCGCACCCGGCACGATAAGGAAGGACTTCGCCGACAGCGTAGAACGGAATATCGTTCATGGTTCCGATTCACTCGAATCTGCTTCCTTAGAAATACCATATTTTTTCTCCCGCCTGGAAATACTATAAATATCGTTGTCCCCCGAGTTTAGGACATG
>PMYY01000210.1 GCA_003170655.1 Nitrospiraceae bacterium | reverse complement strand
CCGTTCGCTAGCCCCACCTCCTGACCTAGCAGGGCGAATGCGCTCACAGTCGGTTCAAGATAGTATAATCCGATCAATCAGAAAAAAAACGACCCGTTAATGGGTCGTTTCAACAAAAAATAAATCCTGACTGTTTTTTTTATTTCAGAAAATCAAAGAGACTCGTCTGCAGGAATCCTGAAGAGATAGTCCTCAGGCTCGACAATGAAGTCTGTCTTTGCTGTGCATCTGCAGTCACTCTTGCGATATCCACTTCGGACATTGTCAACTTATCGGCAACCGCATTAGTAACGTCTGTATCCCTGGAAGTGAGATAATTGCTTTCTAAATTTGCCCTGTTCACCCTCACGCCCACTTCGGACTGTTCCGCAAGGACTGTTGATGAAATGGCCGTCAGATTAGCAATGGACCGTTGAATCCCAGTCTTATCACCCATCTCTATCGCTGCTTTGAGCATGCTCATACCACCTATCACCGTCTTATCGGGACTGACAACAGATGTCATGCCGGCGCTGGCAGCGCGATAGAGCCCAGTCCCAGCAGCATCAGTCGTCGTAACGGCGACTGAAATATTGGCGGCAGGCGATCCAGGGGTTGCGGAAAGCATTAGCCTGTAATCCGGGGCAGCTCCATTTACGTTAGCATCCATAACTTCAGCCCTGACTCCGGTGCCGGCAGCATTGATTGCATCTCTGACATTGGCCCATGTTGACCCTGCAGGTATGGTAACCGCAGTCGCAGGTCCGCCACCCAACGATATAGAGAGAGAGCCTCCGCTGACGCTGTATACAGGTGTCATTGCCGTGTTGGCAACATTATTGAGCCCTGTCCCTGCAGCATCAGTCGTCGTAACAGCAACTGAAATATTCCCGGCAACCGACGGCGGAGCCACTGAAAGCATTATCCTGTAATCAGCAGGCGAGCCGGTAGAGTTGGCATTTATCACTTGCGCGGTCACTCCGGTTCCGGAAGCGTTGATTGCAGCGCTGACAGCATCCAATGTTGAGCCGGCAGGAATCGCAACCGCTGTCGCCGCCCCGCCCCCAAGCGATAGCGAGAGAGAGCCTCCGTTAGTGGTGTATACAGCAGAGGAAGACGTATAACCGCCTGTGGCGGTTATGAGCGCCAAATCTGAGCTTGTGGCGGAGATGAGACCTGAATTCGAACTTGTGGAGACTTCAGGGCCATATGCTATCACCTCATTGCCGGAATAGTTCACATCAATGTTGACACCACTGTTAATCTGCGTTGAGATGCGGTTCGAAGTACCCTGGTACATTCCAGTAGTTGCATTGACCGCGGGTTGATCCGTCTTGTACCCTGAAAAAATATAACTTTCACCGACTTGTGTATTAGCAATGCCTATTACACCCTGGATCTGATTACTTAGAATTGACGCGTATTGAGCCATATCCGTCGGCAATGCGTTAGAGGCAGTTGCACCGGCCTGTTTTGCGTCTGAAATAAGCGATCCGATGCTGCCAAGAGCGGTGTTTGTAGCATTAAGAAGCACTGTAGCGCTAGATATGGCGTTCTGGTATCCCTCGAATGATTGAAGTTGGGCTTTTCCGTTAATAATGCTGGACATCGCGACCGGATCATCGGATGGTTTGTTCAGCTTTTGCCCGCTCGCTATCTGCGCGTCATCCTGATAAATCTGTCCCATATCAGCCTGAAGGCCGGTATTAAAATTTGCGTATATCATTTGAGTTGTTATTCTCACAATAGATCCTCCCTATTGGATGATGCCCATGAGGGTTTCAAGCAGATCGCTGGCTACGCTTATCATCTTTGCGGCCGCCTCATACGATTTCTGGTACTGCACCATGTTCACTGCTTCCTCATCCAGATTTACTCCCGACGTCGACTGCCTTTGCGATTCGAGCTGATTTACCATCGAAGTCTCAAAACTGACATAAGTAGTTGCCGATTGTGAATCCGCTCCTGCGGTCGAAACGATATTACTGTAGAATGAGACAGGATCGGTATTTGCCACAAAGTTCTGATTAACCAGTCCTGCGATGGCCTGGGCATTAGTATTATCACCTGGCAGATCTGCAGCAGTTTGTGCGGCGGCAATCTTACTGACATCAGTAAATGACACTGCTAGTTTAGTAGCAGCCTGCGGATCGGCCTGTGCCGTAAAAGTCTCATTGGATGTCATCGGGCCGTCGATAGTCATCTTCATTCCGTTAAACTCAATGGTCCTGCTCTGCCCTCCGGCGGCTATTGTCAAAGTATTGGGTACGGTTGCACCGGTTGTAAGATCGGTCACCACGTAATCGGTAGAAGCCTCGGGTGAGCCAGCGGTATAAGCGACTTGATACTGGTCATAATTAGAAGAAGAAGGGCTTGTAATATTGACCGAGGAAAGAGTGCCAGTGCCGTTATTCACAGTGTGATTCGTTGCTGCCAGTGAATTAAAAAAATTATTGCCTGTCGATCCGTCAAGCCCGACCCCCTGACTGTTCATGGAATTAACCTTGTCTGAAAGGTCGATCGCAAATGCATTCAGGCTGTTCATATAGCCGGGAATAACTGTGTCCCTCATGTCCAGATTGGCCTTAAGCTGGCCTCCGCTGATCTGGCTGTTGATATTGGTCGCGGTTCCATCCATGTTTATGCTTAACTGCATGTTATTTTTAGTATCCAGCGCAACCGACATATTATTTGAACCCGACGAACTGACAAGGGCCGTCCCACCGAGAAATATATTATATCTGCCGCTGCTGTCCTGCACGGTATTTACGGCTGCTATCTGGTTCAGCGACTCGACCAGGGAGTCTCTCTGGTCCTGCAGGTCAAGGGCTCCGGGTGACTGTACTATCTTGTCATTAAGGTCTGCTATCTGCTTGGTAATACTATTTACCTGCGTAACAAGATCCTGGCTGCTCTTGTACAGTTGTGTCCTTTGATCATTAAGGCTATTATAGGCGCTGCCGATGCGCGAGCCAAGATAATTGGCATCGCTGATCAATTGTGTCCTTTCGACACTGCCTTGCGGATTTTGTGCAACTGCCTGCCAATCATTAAAGAAATTTGATATGGCCGATGCAATGCCGGAACTTGAAGTTTCGTTGAAGATAGACTCAATCGAGCTGCTCACACCAGAATAAGTATTCCAATAGGAAGAGTTGGATTTCTCAGTCCTTAACTGAAGAGTTGTGAAAGAGTCATAGAGCCTTGTGATATCTGAAACAGTCACTCCGTTTCCGCTCGACCCTGTTGCGCTATTTAATCCTGAGGCGACGCTCGAGAGCTCCACTTGCTGACGCGTGTATCCGGGCGTAGATGCGTTTGCTATATTGTTTGACGTAGTGTTGAGGGCACTCTGGGAGGCTAAAAGAGCGGTCGTTCCAATATTCAAAATGCCAAGCATGCCCATCGTTATGCCTCCATGGAAATACGCGGCTTGGGGTTGATACCGAAAGTATTCAGGAAGTTGCGAGAGCTCCTGATATAAAATAGCGATTTTTCAATCAATAGACTGTTTAGAGTATTCAGTTCGGCAATACTGGTAGCTATGGATTTGAACCGGGAAGCGATAGATGAAAGATGGTCTGCATAATCATTGCCGGCAGCTGCTGCGACTTCGGTCAGGGTTTTGTTCGGCATCCCGAGGGATTGCAACATCCTTGCCCTCGCTTCTTCACATACTGAAATCTTGGCGGCAACCAGTTCCTTTTCCCTTAGATGATTGTCGAGGGCCTCTGTGTCGAGGCCCACAATCACATCCTTTTCCTTCTGGAGGAGTGTCACCATGTCGGAGCACAGGGAAAACTCCTGTTCAAGAATGGTTATCAGATCGTCATATGAGTTTATCGATGATTGCATTGTTTAGTAATTTGCCGGCGACGGCATCTCCTTTCACATTGTAAGTTCCTGAGTTAATAGCATTTTGTAACTCTTCTACCCGGTCGGCCCTTATATCAGGCAGCTTGCTCACAGCCGTTTGAAGCCGCCCTATTTCCTTTGCCGTTCCCGAAAGGGACACCTGGTCGTCTTTCGGCGTGCCCTCTCCCGACTTTCCCTCGCTAGCCTTTCCACTTGTTTTATCAGGTTTTTGAAAGTTGACCCCGCCGACATCGACCTTATCCGTGATCCTCATTTTTCCTGTCCTCCTTTTCGTATAATTCTATGGCCATAGCATTATACTTAGTTATCGGAGGTCCTAAAAAAAACTTAACTATCTTAGCAGCCTGTCTGCCGACGGGGTCTACCGCCCTTAACCACTCACTTAATGCCCGGTCCATAGCTGTAAGAAATCTTCCCGCCGCCCGGTATTTTCAATTTTCCGTCTTCCTGTATTTTCAATTTTCCGTCTTCCTTGAGCTGCCCATTAACCTTATTTTCGGCACCTTCGGAATGTCCCTTTTCTGATACCATATCCCTGAATGACGGGCTTCTCATCAGGAAGTCATGGATACCGATCCCCCTCTCCGAAAGGGATTTGGCAATTTCACCTGTAATGTAAGGCATGTAGCTAGACACCATTTTGTCTTTGCCGAACTCGGTATTTTCGAGCATATTCTTGAGTAGTTCTCCGAGAAAGACCTGCTCTACCTGCTTCCCGGCTTTATCTGGATCTGATATCTTGCCCAAGCCTGAGCGTACTGACTCATCCAGATTCGGGTAATACATTGAGTCATTCAAAGCTTGCATCACATCAGTACCAATTCAGCCTTGAGGCTTCCAGCGGCCTTTATCGCCTGAAGTATTGCAACGAGATCCCTCGGGCTCACGCCGAGTGCATTCAAGGCCTTGATCAATTCACCAATAGTAGCGCCCTGTACTTCCATGAGATACCCTTTTTTCTCTTCAGCCTTGACCTGTTCTTTAGGCACGACCACCGTCTCTGCCTTATTAGGCGCAAATGGCTGGGGCTGGGACACCTGGAATTCCGTCTTGATCTCGATCGTGAGTCCTCCGTGTGCGAGAGCTATCGGACTTATCCGTACATTTTCACCAATGACCACGGTGCCCGTACGCTCATTGATGATGACTCTCGCCGGCAGATCGACCGCTACATCAAGAAGTTCAACCCTGGACATGAAATCTACTACCTTGCCTAAATAGTCCTGGGGAACGTTAATGGCAACCATCGAAGGCGTCTCCGCATTTGCGATATTGGACTTAAACTGATCATTAATCTTGTCAGCGATCCTCTTCGATGTCGTTATGTCCTGCGCAGCAAGGAGCAAATCCAGCCTGCTTTTGCGGTTCAACTGCACCGGCACTTCCTTTTCAACAATGGCCCCATTGGGAATCATACCCACGTTTGGATGGTTCTTTACTGTCGACGTCCCACCTCCGCCAGCCGAAAAACCCCCGATCGAAATGGGCCCCTGTGCGACCGCATAGACATTACCGTCCGGACCTTTCATCGGGGCCATGAGCAGAGTCCCACCCTGCAAGCTTTTTGCATCTCCGATGGACGATACTTGAACATCAACCGCTGAGCCGGGCCTGACCATAGTCGGCAGCTTCGCAGTCACGATCACGGCTGCAATATTCTTGGTCTTGCCTTTGATATCGGCTTGGCTGACATTGATGCCCATGCGGTTCAGCATATTGGCAAAGGGCTGGAAAATATATGTCCCATCCTTATCGCCCGTACCATTAAGTCCGACGACAAGCCCGTAGCCCATGATCTCGTTGTCCCTGACACCTGAAAATGAAGCGATATCCTTTATGCGCTCTGCGCCCGCGTCGGAAGTTGCAAACAGGGCCACGAGCAAAGTCAGAAGCATTGCCATCGCCCCTGCTTCACACCGTGATATTTTCATTGACCCTTTCATGAACTCTGCTCCTCGTGCTTCCTTATTCTGTCTATTGCCAAATTCCAGCACTTCTTATTTCTTGCAATTTCCCTGCCAAAATATTACTTTTCACGAAATATTCGGGTTAGATCCTAAAAAGGCCACACACTATCCAGCGCCCTCACCAGCCATCCCTGCGACTGCTTGTCAGCGAGCACGCCGTCTCCAACCAGGTATATCTGAGCATCGGCTATATAAGTGGAAATTATCGTATTACTGGTCGATATATCATCGGGTCTCACGATCCCTCTGAGCACGACTATCTGTTTCTCATTGTTCACTACGACCTCTTTCCTCGATTCGACAACCATGTTGGAATTGGGCATCAACTCGACTACCTTTGCCGTGATGGTAGCCGTTATCGTCCCATTTCTCGATGTATCTCCTTTACCTGCAAAACTCGATTTGGAGCTTCCGGAAGCCGTTGGTGTAAACTTCGTTGCCGGATATAATTTCTTCAAAAGAGGTAAACCCTGTATGCCAAAGTCCGTATTTGCACCGAAAAGGTCAGCAACCGCATAGCTTGCAGAGGAATCTCTGCTGTCGTTTGTAGATGCCGTATTCGTGGCGGAAACATTTTCCGCAATGAGAATGGTCAACAGGTCGTTTACTCTTCGTGCCTTCCTGTCTTCATAAAGTGAAGCGGCATCTTTCCATAGTGACCCATCCGGGGAGACAGTCTCACTTTCCCTGGTCGCATAATATTTTGGAGGCATAGGCGCGTTCTTAATTTCCCTCGCGTCCTTCAGGCCCGCACAACCGGCAAGAAAAGTAAGAAGTGAGAAGCAGGAAGCAAGAAGAATAAGATTGCATGTCTTTTGCCTTTTAACTTCCGACTTTCTATTCATATCTTCACCTTCACCAATGTGGGCGATACGAGAACACCGCTCACCTCTTTTTTTGTCAGATCGCACATCACATTTGCGGCGTCTCCGACCATAGTATCGCCCCGCAGTATCCCTTTAGCCGATATCACAACATTTTCGGCTGACACAATAACATTAACCTTCTGACCTCTCTTAACGGTTGCGGAGGAAAGAAGATAGTTGGATCTTATTATTACTCCGTCAGTGACCGAAGCCTTAAGGATTTTTCCTTCGATCTGACCTTTGTCGGTGATAGCCCCGGCGGGGAGCTTCGACAGCTTCTGCCTGACCGTGTAGTAGTCGTCCGGTGAAAGGACTTCCCCACGTGATATCGAACGTGCAGTAACATAAACCTCTGCAAAAACATCATAAGAAGCCTCGACCGCAACATTCACCGTTTTCGATGACCTATCCTTCAAATAAACAGCATAGATCACTTTGTTCCGACCGCTGTAGCCGTCCATATAGACGCTCTGAACCGTCATATCACCGTTGCCGCCGCCGAAATATTCTGCTCCCTTTACGATCCTCAGCTCCTCTAGCTCGGCTTTGTCGGATATCGTACTTGCAAGGTTAGCCTTTACCGCCGTTTGTACCTTATCGAACAGCACATCTGTGTCGGCCAATGCGACGGTGCAGATGCAGAGGGTTAAAATCAGAAAAGCACTGGATGCTTTGAGCTTATAGTGTTTCATGGCTTTATTGTTTCAGAGAGTTGATATTCTGGAGCATCTGGTCAGCCGTCTGAACTGCCTTGGAGTTCATCTCAAAGGCCCTCTGAGCGATAATGAGATTAGCGAGCTCTTGGACAACATTGACATTCGACATTTCAAGAAACCCTTGCTGGATACTGCCCCTTCCCTCGAGCCCCGGTGTGCCTGTTGTGGCCTCGCCCGACGCGTCCGTATTGACGAAGAGATTTTTACCGTTGGACTGGAGTCCTCCCGGATTCATGAANNGACACTGTTCCGTCCGAACCTACAGTAATACTGGTCGTGTTTGCCGGGATTGTGATTGCGGGTTCTAGAGGATTGCCGTCTGAACTGACCACCTTGCCGTCCTTATCCATCGTGAAGGAGCCTGCCCTTGTATAGTTTACTGTGCCGTCTGGCATAGTGACCTGAAAGAAACCATCACCTTCGATTACCAAATCGAGGCTGTTGCCGGTGTTCTGGAAATCTCCCTGTGTGAAAAGCTTCTGGATCGATACTGGCTTCACACCAAGGCCCAGCTGCATACCTGTGGGAATAGTTGTGCTTTGCGATGATGAGGCGCCGGCGGTCGACATCGTCTGATATACAAGGTCCTGGAAAGAAGGTCTGCTTCCCTTGAAGCCTGCCGTATTAACGTTTGCTATATTGTTTGAGATTACGTCTATGTTCATCTGCTGAGCCTGCATACCGCTAGCCGCACTGAAGAGTGCCCTTATCATTTCATTTCCTCCTCATTCTTCGTGACTCGTTTATTACTCATATCTTCCCTAAACCTTTGCTATTTCGTTTACTGCCCTTTCGGTCAGCTGGTCGAAACTCTTGATCATCTGTTGTATTGACTGGAATTCCCTTTCGGCGGTGATCATGCTGACCAACTCCCGCAAAGGATTGACATTCGACTTTTCTATACTTCCCTGCTTTATCTCTGCCGTGGCCGGCCCAGCATCCTTTCCCGTAAATAGTGAATCCGCCACGTACTGGACATCAGTAATCTTATCAATCTTGATTCGCCCGACGATATTCCCGTCAACGGACACACTACCATCGGCAGCTATTACAGGCGCTGACTTGACATCCTTTCCAATCTTGACGGGTTTGCCGGATATGCCTATAACGTTATGCCCGCCGCTTGTCGTTAGAAATCCATCTCTATTTACGGCGAAGGAACCGTCTCTGGTAAAATTAGTCTGGCCGTTGACATCAACCACAAAAAAGCCTTCTCCACTTATTGCAGTATCAAGCGGATTTCCGGTCGTCTGGAAAGTGCCTTGCCCGGAGTCGATCGCATACTTTCCGGTCCACGCCATTGCCCGTGCATCGGGCAGTGTTGCCGTTGAACTTTGTGAGAGCCCTTCCATAATAGGATAGAGGCGGCTGGAGAAAGAGGTCCTCTTGAATCCATTGGTGCTAACATTGGCAAGGTTATTGGCGATATTGTCGAGTTCCATCATCTTGAGATTGGAACCTGTTATCGCCGTGTAAATCCCTTTATACATGTGAAACCTCCTTGTGCTGAGATAAACAGAGCAATATTGATGCCTGACCGTATGGGCGGCCCTTGTGGTTGTTCTTTATTGTGCACGGGAGGGAAAACACTAAAAAGGGGCACCACAAGGCGTGCCCCTACGATTTGTTCTACCGGAAAAATATTCCGGGGTGGGAAATTTATACCTTTATGTCGATTCCATTATTTACTTCTTCGCCGCCCTCTTCGGCAGCTTTCTTGAACTCTTCGGCAAAATTCTTTTTCTTTTCCGGTCTCTTCCTGAGGCGAGTCCTCGCGAACATATATCCCTGCCGTATCGCCGACAGGCCCGAAATGCTGTAAATCTGTCTTAATTCGTCATCATCTGCCATAATATCTATATCGTGGTAAAGGAAATATACTTTATTCCTGCCGATTGATTGCTTGATTCGGGCGTGAGACTATTCAGTCAGCTTTGCCTTCTGTTCAGCATAATTCGCCTTGAAAAGTTCCAGGAACTTGTTATATCCCGATTCACTTAGACCTAAGACATTATATGGAACTTTGACATTATCAGGGCCTTTGAGCCCGATCGACAGGCTAAGACATATTGCATCAGCAACGCTGACGATCTGGCATAGGGCTTCGAACGCGCTGTCCTCAAACACCGGCAGGGATTCAGTATGATGGTATTCTATTACAATCTCCAGGTTCTTGGGGAGCTTCCATTTCCGTGCAATCAACCCGCCGACGTCACAATGGGTATATCCCAGGAATTCGGCCTCTACATCCTTGAAGAATGCGCCTTCTTCATAAACCTTTTGCGAAACCAATGTATACTTGTCGGGTAGACTGTTATTCAGAATCGTCTTTCCAACATCATGGATAAGTCCGGCAACTAGGGCCTCCTCGGGCTGGACCATTTTTGTGACCTTGGCAATAAGTGAGGACGCCACCGAGACGCCGAGGCTATGTTCCCACAGTTTCTGCTCAAACAGACCGAATTTGCGGTGCATGTCCTTCAGCGAAGCGGCAACTACTAGAGATTTCATTGTATTGAACCCGATAAGCATGACACCGCTGGATATAGTGTCGATTCGCCGGTTCATCCCGTAATATGGGGAATTGGCAATCCTGAGCAACCTTGCTGAAAAGGACTGATCCTGAGAGATAATCTTCTCGAGCTCATTTATCGATGCGCCGTCGTCATTTATGAGCTCCAGTGCTTTCATAGCAACCGTAGGGAGACTCGGTATGTCTATGGTATCAAGTATGATCCTCTCTAAGTCGCTCTTCATTCTTCTTCGCCCCCTTAGTCATGTACCCTATTGCTCAACATTCGGGATACACGCAAGATTATAATACATTATACGGCATTTATGATTTCTCCCGCCATCTCTTCCAGCGAAAGGACTTTGTCAGCTAAGCCGGCATCTACCACAGCCTTCGGCATCCCATAGACCACGCACGTCTGTTCATTCTGGGCAAAGACCCTGCCTCCGTTTCGTTTCAATTCGGTCAACCCTTTAAGACCATCGTTTCCCATACCTGTCAGGATGACCCCCAGTGCTCTTCCGGGATAGCATTCGGCTATGGAGAGTATCAGGGCGTCGACAGATGGTCGGTAAGCAAACTCCTCCCTGTTTTCGGAAATGGTCACAACCAACTCAAGCGTGCGTTTCTTCACGACTTTCATATGTCCCCGTCCTGGTGCAAGCAAGGCAAGGCCCGGCTTTAACTGATCGCCCTCTTGAGCTTCCTTGACCTCGATCTTGCTCAACTGGTTCAATCTCTCTGCAAACGGTCCTGTAAAATTCGGAGGCATATGCTGGGCGATGACGATTGGCACCGGAAAATCTTTCGGCAGTACAGTGATAATTTCCTGGAGTGCCCTGGGCCCGCCGGTCGAAGTTCCGATGGCAACAACGCTGGTCTTTCTTTCACCTGTTGCCCTCTGAGGCACAGTGAGGCGTAGTTCGCGGATCTTGGTCTCTATGGCAGCCTTGTCGATTGGCCTGACGATTCGCCTGATTGGTCCGCGTCTGGCAATCTGCTTAATTTTGTCCAGCAATACTTCTTTGATCTTGACGATGTTGACGGAAAGTTCGGAGAGATTCTTCGGAATAAAATCGACGGCCCCCAGGTCAAGCGCATCAAGAGTTACCTTAGCGCCTTCATTGGTCAGCGAGCTCACCATGATAACCGGAACGGGGGCCTTCTCCATAATATGTTTCAAGGCAGTAATGCCGTCCATACGAGGCATTTCAACGTCCATTGTAACTACATCCGGCCGCAGACTTGCGATCTTTTCAATAGCTTCCAGACCGTCCCGCGCGGTCCCGACTATGGAAATTTCGGGATCCGATGCGAGCATGCTCGTAAGGGCATTTCTCATGAATGCGGAATCGTCTACAATAAGAACTTTTACCATTTAACCGCGCTCCGATTTATAAAATAATTCACGCTAAAATCCAAATTCCTTTAACAGGTCGTCAACGCCCGCCTGGGAGACGCTTTCGGCCGCTGCCGCTTCGCTCTTGCCTGCCTGTTCGGTCTTTACTCCGAATGTCGCGATAAGGCTTACGAGCTCTTCTTCAATATCGCCCACCAGTGTAATCACCTTTTTAAGAGTCTGGCCCGTCAGGTCCTGAAACGATTGCGTCGTCAAAATCTCGGTAAAGTCGTCTTCGAGCTCGTTTTTAAATTTCTTCAGATACTCGACCGATTCCTGGGGTTCCTTTATATTTCGGACATGTGAAGAAAGATCATCCATACTCAGTATATATTTTTCGACAATTCCCATGGTCTTGTTAGCGGCTTCCTCGGTCTTTTCGATGACGAACTGCAGTTTATCGATAGCGCTAGGCATGTCGGACATAGCCATATCTTTCAGCCGCGGATCGAGGGCCTCCTTGAAGCTCTTGATCGAATCGTGGAGCTTACGTGTAACCTTGCCGACCTCCTTGAAGAGCTCGACCTGCCCCGTCTGGCCTTGTCCGGCCTGCCCCGATTGTGCTATCCCCTGAATCAGTTCGTCTGCCTTTTCATAATTCTGGCCGGCAATGGCATCCATGAACTCCATGACTTTACTATATACTTCATTCTTGGGATCGCCCGGAGCAAGGCCCTTCTTTTCGAAATAGCCCTTCGCATCGACAACCTCAGTAACGAACATCTGCCCTCCCATTCCCTGGATGCTCTTAACCACTTCGACCGTGTCGGCTCCGGAATCCTTGACCTCGAAGACATCGTCTTCGAACATGTCCAAATCCTCCATGGGGATCAGTTTTTTCGTATCAAGAAGAACGACGAGCCTGTCATTGAGGCGCGCCACGCCCTCGATCTGATCAATCTGAGTATTCATGAAATTGGCTGCCGGCTCTATCTCGTTTTCTTCTATTGAGATAACCCCGGTAATGCCGTCTACAAGAATGCCGAATGTAATCCGTCCGCTCGATATGACTATCACCTTTTCTCCGGGGCTTTCACTCGGCAGTCCGACCATTTTTTTCAGGTTTATGATCGGGATTATCTTGCCCCTGAGGTTGGTCACACCTTCCAGATAATCAGATGCCTGCGGCAGCTTCGTAACATTCGGAAGATTCACGATCTCCTGAACCTTCAGTATGGGAATGGTGTATTCATTTCCGTTCATCAAAAAACCGATATATTGCATAATGTCCGATCTCCTCCCGAAGGCAACTTTCGTACTAGTTAAGCTTTTCTGACTGCCTTGGACGTAAATATTCTTCTCGCCATGACCGCAAGATCCAAAATGAGCACAACCTTTCCGTCGCCAGTAATTGTCGCTCCAAGTATTCCGCACTCTTCCGAATCGACGCCGCTGATCGTCTTGATTACGATCTCTTCCTGTCCAAGCAGTTCATCGACCGTGATGCAGAACCTCCTGTCCGCAACCGAGGCCACAAGAACGTATCTGTTATCCTGCACCTTGGAGGAGCCACTCCTGACTCCGAGGGTTTCGGACATGCTGAAGACCGGCAGGACCTTGCCCCTGATAGTAAGGACATTCTGACCTGCTACATCCTTGATATCGCTGCGCCTGACCCTCAACGTTTCTTCAATCATCGATTGAGGCAGGGCGTAATACTCGCTCGCAATCCTTACCATCATCGCCTGGATGATAGCGAGGGTCAGCGGCAAGCTGATCCTGAAGGTGCTCCCCCCATCCTTCACGGTAACCACTTCCACATATCCGTTCAGTTTGCCGACATTTGTTTTTACTACATCCATACCGACCCCGCGGCCGCTGAGTTCAGTAGAGACATCCTTGGTGGAAAATCCTGGAAGGAAGATAAGGTTGATAGCCGTTTCATCCGGCATTTTCTGGACCTCTTCTTCGGTAACAATTCCCTGGGCCAGTGCCTTGCGCTTCACGGCCTCGACATCTATCCCCTTGCCGTCGTCAGATACTTCGATGACGATCTGCGTGCCCTTCTGATATGCACTGATGATGATCCGGCCTTTGGCGTGCTTGCCTTTAGCTATACGCTCATCTGTATGCTCTATACCGTGGTCGATAGAGTTCCTGATGATGTGGATAAGCGGGTCACCGATGTTCTCGTTTACGCTTTTATCCACTTCGGTGTCTTCGCCGAATATTTCCAGGTTTATCTCCTTGCCCAGACTCCTCGACAGGTCTCTAACCATTCTAGGGAATTTCGAAAAAACCTTCTGTATTGGCTGCATCCTGATCTTCATGACTGCAAGCTGCAGGTCGGAAGTGACCCTGTCCAGAAAGCTCGTAGTTTCCAGCAGGCTTTCGACATTGGGGTCGTCGGAATGCGTCATCTCTAATTTCGTAGCCAGATTGATAATGCGGTTTCTTGCAAGCACGATCTCTCCTGCAAGGTCCATAACCTTATCGATCCTTGTCACATCGACCCGGAGAGTGGAAACGACCTCCTTTTCCTTGCTCACCTGCTGCACTAGCTCTTCAGCGGCGGCGGGCGGTGAAGGTGCGGCCGATGCTGCTGCGGATCCCGCAGTTTGCGGCGGCAGCCCTACGATTTCAGGCGTTATCTCTTTTACTTCTTCAGGTTGCGAAGCTGTTTCTGAAGATATCCCGATTTCCTTCTTAAGGTCGATCTTTGTATCAGCCGGTTCCTGTGAGTTGATCACTGCGTCCAGCGCCGACAGCAGAGGGGAGAGATTCTCCTCGACATTGTCCTTAGCGCTGATGTGAGAGATGAGGAGACGCAGCATGTCTACACACTTCAGGATTACATCCATGATGTCACTCGTGAGAGTCATATCACCGTCACGAAGCCTCTTCATAATACTTTCGGCCCTGTGGGCGACATCAATAATCGGCTGGAAGCCAAGAAATCCTGCAGCGCCCTTCAGCGTGTGCATTCCGCGGAAGATTTCATTGAGAATGTCCTTATCATAGCCCCGCGTCTCCAGGTCTACAAACATCGGGTCGATCTTTTCGAGAGTCTCTTCGGCCTCGGTGACAAACTCGCTTATGATTTCTTCCATTTCGTCGGACATATATCCTCTATCCCCCGGCTTTCAGCGACGGTTTTTTATCTGCAATTTTCTCCAGCTTCTCTTTCAGTACTTCCGCAGTAAACGGCTTCACGACGTAGTTGTCCACGCCCGCCTTGATCGCAGTTATAACCTTGTCCTTTTCAGCTTCAGCAGTAACCATCAGGAACGGAATGGCCTTGAGGGTTTCATCCTCTCTGACATGCTTAAGCAGGTCAATGCCTTCCATGACAGGCATATTCCAGTCCGATACAACAAGGCCATAACCACCGGCTTTAAGCTTGACGAGTGCCTGAGCACCGTCCTCAGCTTCATCGATGTTTTCGAAGCCGAGCTGTTTGAGCAGGTTCTTTACAATCCTTCTCATAGTTGGGAAGTCATCTACAACAAGCACTTTGATTTTTAAGTTAAACATCGTCACACACCCTTGAATATCTTTTTTAGAATCTTCTTTATACTGTCGCTGATCTGCTCAGCGTTGGCTGGTTTGACGAGATAGTCGTCCACGCCCGTTTCATAAGCTTTTTTCCGCTCATCATCATCTGCCTCCGTAGTCACCATAAGAATCGGAAGGTCTTTCCAGCTGTCGTCGGCTCTCAGGTTCTTGGTGAGCTCGATCCCGTCCATATACGGCATGTTCATGTCCGTGACTACAAGGTTGATGTTTTCGGTCCCCAGCTTTTCCATGGCATCGAGCCCGTTCTCGGCCGTTACCACTTCATATCCCTTTGCCTTGAGATAGAGACTTAGCAACTTCCGCGTTGTTTTGTCATCATCGACTACCAGAATTTTCATACCTTGGCTCCCTATAATACTTATGTTTCTCTACATTTTTTGATAAACGATAACTTTATTGATGACCGCAGGCTTGAACGCCCTCGTAATGTTGTGGAGACTCTCCGACGTGCCTACAAACAAGTACCCGTTAGGCCTCAATGCGTCATAGAGCAGCGAGACCGCCTTCTGCTTTGCCTTCTCGTCAAAGTAAATAAGGACGTTCCTGCAGAAAACCACATCCATCCCCCTGATAAGCTTGCTGTCTTTATCTTCTATGAGATTGACCTTCATAAACTTCACCATCGACTTGACAGATGGAGACAACTGGTACTGCTGATTGGCATTCGTGGCAGTAAAATATTTCTTCATATAAAATTCGGGGATGTTCCTGATCGAATATGAGCCGTAAACAGCGGCCTTGGCCGATGCCAGAACGGATTCACTGAGGTCAGATGCATAGATTTCTTTCCTTAACAATGAGGACTCAGGTTTCTCCGCAAGTATCATACCGATAGTGTACGGTTCTTCTCCGGTGGAACTTGCAGCCGACCAAACCCTTATGTCCTTCCGTCCGGCCTTTCCGTTCTCGGCAACGATCCTTGCAAGAAGTTCGCCGCCCAGCACATCAAACTGCTGGGGTTCCCTGAAAAAGAAAGTCTCATTCGTAGTCACAAGATCGAACAGAGTTGTCAGCTCGTTGCGGTCACCGCCGAATTTCAGGACATACAGATAGTCCTCGTAACCCTTCAGGTTTTTCTCCTGGATTTTCTTGCCGAGCCGGTTCTCTATGAAATATTTCTTGTTATCGGGAATGAAGATCCCGCTCTTTTGATAAATGAAATCCCGCAGTTGCCGAAATGTTTCGTCACTCAATACAAGAGGCGTCATAATGTTCCAAGCACCTCCCTCACTTTCTCGCGGACATCCGGATTTTCATGTTCCTCATGCGGGCTGAGCGACTCAAATGCTTCTCTGCCGCCGATCTCACGTATTATATCTATAGCGGCCATAATGACCGGCACATAGCGGTCGTTCAGCATTTCCTTGATCTTTTCGATGACCATATCACTCTCGCATGCAGCTGCCACGGACTTTACTGCGAAGAAACGGACCCACGGGTCTTCGTCGCTGAGAGCTTGAAACAGTTCTGGCGAACACCATCGGGCATCGCCCAGCGACACTACGGAAGCCTTCCTGATTTCAGGGTCCTCGTGACGGAGAAATGAGATGATCTTACTGGCCGCCTCTTCCGAACCGATGCGGCCCAGACCACTGATCGCCGATATTTTCACTTTGGAGTCGGCATCCTCGCACAGACTGAACAAAGTCCTGATATCGGATGCAGATCTGGCAATGATCTGTCTTATTGTGCTGCTGTATCCAGAGATGCCGCCTAAAAAAGCATCTGAATCTATTTTCATCAGAGACTCGACCACCTTCTCGAGCAGGTCAGGATACCTTTCAACCTCAAGCAGGCCTTTCAGGACAGCATAAGCGTCCCTGGAACCGATTGTCCCAAGCGCCTCGATTGCCGACCTCCGGACATGCGCGTCGGCATCCGACTGTGAAGCCTCCATGAGTTCTTCGACGGACGCGTGTTCACCTATTTCCCCAAGGGCCTCAGCCGATACCCTACGGAGGTCGCGGCTTACATCCTTTAGATACACCGACAGTCTGCCGGCTGCCTTCTTGCTCTTCAGTTCTCCGAGCAGATCTATGACAAATGACTTGCCGCGGTATTTCAGATCCGGAGAGTCGAGCATTCCGAGCAATTCATCCTCTCCGTCGATGGACAGAATTGCCCGCTTGAGCAACTCCGTTTTCTCTTCGCTGTCCGGGCTGAACGGATCGAGCTGTCCTGCTGTCTCGACAAGAAGCGGTATGGCGTGCGTGCACTTCAGTGCGCTGAATCCATGGAGGGCAATTCCCTTGTCATCCCAGTCTCCCTCCCGAAAAAGGTTGATTATATGTTCAGTCAGCTCTTTCATATCCGGGGTAGCGCCGATCTGAATAATGCTCTTGACTACGGCAAGTTTTTCATCTTCATCCGATTTCGGAAGGTAGGACATCAACGCGCTTAGGGCCGATGATGATCCAAGCCTCCCCATGGTCTCTATGGCAGAAAACCGAACAACTAGTGACTGGCTTTCCAGTAGCGAAGCAATTGCCGGTATCGCTTCATCGGCCTTCAATTCGCCGAGAGATTGAAGGGCATAAAAGCATACCCATTCCTCATCACTTAGGCACTTCACGAGCTGCGTGGCTGCATCGCGATATCCAAGGTCGCCGAGCGCTTTTGCCGCCGCTGCCCTGACATTTGCATTTGAATCTTCAAGTGACGGGACGATCAGTGAGGGATCGACTTCGGCCTGTATTTCGCTCAACAGATCGATAGAGAATTTTCTCACATCATCATCCTTGTCCTTGAGAAGCGGATAAAGCATAGGCAACGAAACAGCGCCGAGCTGCCTCAAGATAATCAGTCCGGTATTACGGAGATAGGAATTCTCGCGCAGAAGAGGAAGCGCCATATATGCTACGATTTCACCGCCGTAAGCAATGAGCGCCCGCATGGCAGCGTCCTGTACGCCGGTATTTTCGTCGCTGAGGGCCTTAATGAGCGGATAGATTCCCCTTTCATCTCCGTCAGCAAGGTCCTCTGCAGCCTTCCTGCGCACTGAGGGATCCTTTGCATGCAGCTTATCTATAATTTTCTTTATATTCCGGATCATTACTCCTCCATCTCCCTACAAGCTTCAGCGTCAGGATATTATAAATTAAAAGGGCAGTTTTTACAGCTATTTATAATACAATATTCTCAGGCTCTAGATTCATCCATCTTCCCTCTAAGCTTGATGAGGGCCTTACCATGCAGCTGGCAGACCCTCGACTCGCTGACGTTCAGCACCTTGCCGATCTCTTTCATATTCAGCTCTTCATAATAATATAGCGTCATAATAAGTCGTTCCTTCTCCGGCAGTTCGTCGATCGCCTTACCAAGAGCAGACTGAAGTTCCTTCAGGCCGAGTTCCTCAAGCATATCTTTGGATCCTTCAGCCGATATACATTCAAGAATGTCTATTGACTCACCTTCCCGGTTAATGCCCAGGTCTTCGAGACGAACCATCCGTACAGTATTGACTGTAGACAATATCTTATGGAGCTCGCCCATGGATATGTTCAGCCTCTCAGCTACTTCCTCGTCACTTGCACTCGCATGTTTTTCCTTTTCGATTTCGTCGTATGCCCTCCGTACATCCTCGATCTTCTTTTTGACGTCCTTAGAAGCCCATTGCATCGAACGCACTTCATCGATAATAGCTCCCCTGATCCTGAAATCTGCAAAGGTACTGAGGGTTGTGTTCATGGAGGGATCGAAGCGGTTGACAGCCTCAAGAAGCCCTATAATACCTGCCGAAACGAGGTCCTCTACATCTAGTTCGGGAGGCAGGCCGAAAGCGTATTTGTGCGCGTAAAACTTTACTCGCGGCAGAAACCGGAGGACAATCTCTTCTTTTTGGTCTGAATGTTCAGATGGGCCCATTGCGGCATAAGGGTCGAGCATGTGCAATACCTTGGCCTCCGGCGAATAAAGATGCCTGCGAAACTACTTTTATTGTACAACAAATGGCGGAAGCTTTTTCGATTCTCAGCCGACCCTCAGTGCCTGCTTCAAAAAGAACTGAATTCCCCCCTTTACCTCTCCGACGGGATCATCCAGAAGCTTGTTTGCTACCAAAGCGATTTTCTTCGCAAAACTCCCGTTGGGATAGATGGATATATATCCCTTTTGGGCTATTATCGCGTCCTTAACGCTGGGCTCAAAGGGCAGATAACCAAGGTAATCGATCGATAGCGACAGAAACCTGTCTGCTACCAGGGCAAGCTTTCTGAATGTATCAAAGGCTTCCTTTTCACTACGGGCCGTGTTGACCAGGATCCTGAAACATTTTTCTCCGAAATCCCGCGAAAGCACCTTGATGAGGGCATAGGCATCGGCGATCGAAGTCGGCTCCGGAGTCACCACCACAATGGTTTCCTGGGCGGAGCTGCAGAAAAAGAGGACATTGTCAGATATGCCCGCTCCTGTGTCTATCAGTATTACATCCGCAGGGACATCGAAATGCTCAAGCTCTGAGAGCAGCTTCAAGCGCTGAGTATCAGTAAGCCTGGTGAGTTCTCTGACTCCTGAACTTGCGGGTATTATCTTTATGCCCATGGGCCCCTCTGCTACGATCTCTTTCAGGGTCTTAGATCCGTTCAGTACATGTTTGAGATTATACCGGGGCGTTATTCCGAGAATCACATCGATGTTGCTCAATCCGAGATCTGCATCCATGATGAGCACCTTCTTATTCATGCCTGCATAATATAAAGCCAGATTCGCGACGAAGTTGGTCTTTCCAACCCCTCCCTTTCCGCTCGAAACTGCGATTATTCTCGGTCCGTTAGTTTTCACAGACACCTCCTGCGATCAGGCCTGCGACGTAATCCGGGGTTGGGATCCTGATGTCTCCAGGCACATTGGGACCGTCGGTAAGGAATGAAAGCGGCCGTCCCGTCAACATCGACAAATTGTAGAGATTGCCGTAGTGCGTCGCAAGGTCAAGACGGGTGAACCCGACCGTATCGATGGCATAAGGAGAGGCATTCTGCCAGAGTCTAATCGTCGACTGCAGATCCATGGATGCGTCCATGAGAAAGCATTTATTCAGGGGAAATCCCGTGGAAAAGACCTCCTTTGTCTGCTTGAGTATCTGCCCGTAATCATTACCGGGCGTATCGACTAGGACCGGTCCCCTATCGGATTCTTTGTAAATGATCTTCGGAAGTTCGCTCACACCTTTTACGAATTTTATTTCGCATTTCAGCTGCCGTGACAGTTCCTTCATGTATGCTACGGAGCTGATTCTCTGCGAATCGAGGGACACCAGAGTCACCTGCCGCCCTGGGGTCGAAAGCATATGCGCAACCTTTGACATTGTGGTAGTCTTCCCGATGCCGGGAGGTCCGAAGAACATGTAGCCCCTCTCTTCGGAAGGTATAAGCCTCTTCACCCTGACCTCCTGTTTGATGGCACTTAAAAGGCTTCCGACAGTCTCACCGGACTTTTCCAGAAGTACCATAGCGAACTGAGCATCAACCCCTCGCTTGATCAGCATGTTATAAAGGCCTTTTTTATCCCTGCTTATCCTCAGAGTTGGAACGACCGGCCTCAATGTCTCCTTGAGAAAGCTTATCTCCTCCCTGAGACTGCGTATCTCACGCAAAATGTCCTCGCTCAGCGTGAAGGAGCCATCCACAGCTGTCTCCTGCCGGAACGGACCTTCATCGGCCGTTTCGTCAAGAGCGGCCGTCACCTCCACCGTCTCTTTTTTCAGTAGACCGAGAGGACCTGTCTTAATGGTCCTACTCGAAAGAATGATCGCATCGGCGCCCAGTTCCTTCTTGACCATTTCGAGGGCTTCCTTGAAGTTTTTACCGACAAACTTTTTAATCCTCATCCCTTGTCCTCCTGTAGCTTAAAACGAATTCCTTAATCAATCCTTATTGCACCTATGGAATAGACCTTCGTATTTGGTGCAACCTCGGCATTAGAAACCACAATCAGGCTGCCCGAAATACGCTCGGCCATCTTCTTGACAAATCTCCGAGTGGCCGGTGAGCAGAGCACCACGGGCTGGTATCCCTTTATCAGTCCTTTCTCGAAATTCTCTTTCATGCTCGCCACGACTTTATCTACCGTAACAGGATCCATGTTGAAAAACTGCATACCCTGCGGTCCCGTCTGTATCGCTTCAACCATCAACCTTTCCACCTGGGGGTCTATGACGATAACAGACACTGACCCGTCCGGGTTCTGTATCTGCTTCGTAATGTTCCTGGACAATGACTGCCGCACATATTCCGTGAGCATGTCGGGATCCTTTGTTATGGCGGAATAGTCCGAGAGCGTTTCAAGTATCGTCTGGAGGTCGCGTATCGATATCCGCTCCTTCAGTAAATTCTGGAGTACCCTCTGAACCACGCCGAGGCTCAGAAGTCCCGGGACAAGCTCCTCAACAACCTTCGGCTGGGTCTTTGTCATGGTGTCTAACAGTTTCTGAACATCCTGCTTACCGAGCAATTCGTGGGAATGGTTTTTTATCACCTCAGTCAGATGAGTCGTAATCACGGACGGAACATCGACAACGGTATACCCTGCCAGTTGCGCACTGTCGACGCCGCTCTCGTCAATCCAGAGCGCCTGCAGGCCGAAAGCGGGGTCCTTTGTGGGGATGCCCTCGATCTTCTCCTTTTCCGTGCCGGGGGAGATGGCAAGATACTTTTTGAGGATTACCTCTCCCGACGCTATCTCTACTCCTTTGATGAGAATCGAATATGCCGTCGATTTCAATGAAAGATTGTCCTTGATATGGACCGGCGGGACAATAAAGCCCATGTCCGTCACCATCTGCTTCCTGATCGCCTTGATCCTAGCCAGAAGCGGCGCACCCGCTTCCACGAGAGGGATGAGCCCATACCCTATCTCGAGCGTAAAAGGATCGAGCGGCAGCAGTGATTCGAGATCCTCTAGCGGTTTCACTGCTTCGACTTCAGCAGGGGCCTTCTTCTCCTCTTTCTGGATGCTCTGGTTGACGAAATATGCGCCTGTCCCTGTAATTGCTGCGATCATCAGAAAAGGAACATGCGGCAAGCCCGGAATAAGGCCGAGAATACCCAGCACCCCTGCCGCAGAGGCGAGTGCCTTGGGATTTCCCAGCAGCTGCTTCGTAAACTCGGCGCCGAGATTCTCTGCTGTGGCAGCCCTCGATACGACAATACCAGCCGCCGTAGAAGTAATCAGTGCCGGTATCTGGGCTACGAGACCTTCACCAACGGTCAGGATCGTATAAGTCTGGATTGCATCAGAAACCGTCATGCCCTTCTGCAGGACGCCGATCAGGAACCCGCCGATGATATTGATAACCATGATGATAATACCTGCAATCGCATCTCCACGTATAAACTTGCTCGCGCCATCCATGGAGCCGTAGAAGTCCGCTTCTCTACTGATATCCTGCCTGCGCCTCCTGGCCTCGGTTTCATCGACAAGACCGGCGTTGAGGTCGGCGTCAATACTCATTTGTTTGCCCGGCATCGCGTCGAGAATGAACCTTGCTGACACCTCGGCAATCCTGCCTGAACCTTTCGTAATAACGACAAAGTTGATAATGACGAGAATCATAAAGACAACGAACCCGACGACAAAATTGCCGCCGATAACAAATTCCCCGAAGGATTGTATTACTTTCCCTGCAGCCTGCGTACCGGAATCGCCGTGCGTCAGGATTAGCCTTGTCGAAGCGATGTTCAACGAAAGCCTGAGCAATGTCGCGATGAGTAGGACAGACGGGAAAACCGAAAAATCGAGCGGCCTCGCGATGTACGACGATACGAGAATGACCACGATCGCGAAGGTTATACTGAACGACAGTGACATGTCCAGCACAATCGGCGGCACAGGGATGATCATGAGACCTAGGATGATCATGATTCCTGCGGCAAGGAGAAGGTCACTTTTTTTCTGCAGGTTCTCCAGCATAACTTATCCTTTTATTCCCTTTCCCTTCATACGGTACACTTGCGCCAATATTGCAGCGACAGCCTTGTAAAAAGCTTCCGGTATTTCCTGGTTGACATCCAGGCTCGAGAAGAGTGTGCGGGCAAGGGGCTTGTCTTCGAATACTGGCACCCCGCTCTGCCTGGCGATCTCCTTTATTTTTGCGGCTATCAGGTTGGCGCCTTTTGCAACAACCCTTGGCGCTCCCATCTTGCCAACATCGTATTTGAGGGCCACAGCGTAATGTGTCGGGTTCGTGATAACAACATCAGCTCGCGGCACTTCCTGCATCATCCGCTTGCGGGCCATCTCGCGCTGTATGCTCTTCAGGCGCGCCTTTATCATGGGAGAACCTTCAACTTCCTTATACTCTTCCTTGATCTCCTGCTTGGTCATCTTCAGATTGCGCGAGTATTGCCAGCGCTGGAAAGCATAATCGACGGCCGCAAAGACTGTCAGGACAAGGGCCGAGATCATAACGATCTTCTTGATCTGCCCGAAGCAGAAAGCCATAATCGATTTGATGTCCATGTCTATGAGAAGAGGTATATTAAAGACCTCTTTTTTCAGCATCAGATATAAGATAGCGCTAAGGACCGCTACTTTGAAAAGACCCTTGATCGTTTCGTACAGAGTATTGACGCTGAACATCCGTTTGATGCCCTGCAGCGGATTGATCTTCGAAAGGTCTGGCGTCAGGGGGACAGTACTGAGAAGGAACCCCGTCTGCAGAAAATGAACGATCAGAACGCCTGCAAGGATCAGCATGAAGAGCGGCAGCATCATCATGCCCATCTGCATCGTGTCTGCCTTGAACACATCCATAAGCGTCGTCTCTGTCAGTGTCATTGTGACTCCACGACGCAGCGAGCTTCCGAAGTAGGTGAGCAGCGATGAAAAGAATGCCCCGCTGAAGAGCAGATAGAGCAAGATGGTCCAGACCGGAAGAAGCGAAGTGAGTTCCCTGCTTTTTGGGACGTCGCCTTTTTCGCGCGCCTTTTCGCGCCGTCGCGGCGTCGCTTGTTCGGTCTTTTCTTCGAACTGTTCAGGCATACTATTTCACCAGAAACATCATTGCATCTTTAATGTGTACAAAAGACTTAGTCATGACCATAAACGTAAGGCCCAGTGTAAGCGCCATAAAGGTAATACCAACGCCGATAAGGAGCGGAAAGCTTATAAAAAAAATGTTCGCCTGGGGCATCGCCCTCGAAAGAAATCCCATCGAAAGATTAACTAGCACCTGCACGAGAAATATCGGTGCTGCAATTTTGAAAGCCAGAGGGAAGAATAGTTCGTTCAGCTTCAGCACGGCGGAGAACATGCCTTGGTACTGCACTGTCGTTATGTCGAAACTGCGCACTATCGCCTCTATGAAGAAGTGATGGATATCCAGAATGAAAAAGAGACCCATCCCCATAAGGCTGTAAAAGAGGCTCATCGGGCCGAGCACTTCGCCGAATTGCGGGTTGAATACCGCAGCCACTCCTATTCCCATCGAGATGCTCATCCACTGGCCGGCCGTTTCGATGGCGCCGAGCACGATCCTAACTATCAGCCCCAGTGCTGCGCCCACGAAAAAAGCCTCGAAAACAGCCCTCATAGGGTCTTGCATGTTCACGTTGACTATCGGCACCAGAAGCAGCGTAAGTGCAAGACCGATGCCGGTCCTTACGATTACAGGTGTTGTGGTCGAGCCGATAAAGGGGATGAATGCGAGCATGACCATAACCCTGATGAAGATCGGTATGAACTTGTCGGCATATATGTTGACTATGTTATAGAATTCCATATCATTTCACGTACAGGGGAATATTTTCATAAAGACCTCTCGTGAAGCCGACAAGGACCTTCACAGTCCACGGTAGCGTAAGGAGAAGCGTGATAAATATCGCTACGATCTTCGGTACAAATGTGAGCGTCACTTCCTGCAGCTGCGTGATCGCCTGGAATATGCTGATGAGTACGCCAACGATGAGGCTCACAAGGAGCACCGGCCCGCCAACAAGCAAGACCGTCTCGAAGGTCTGGCGAGACACCTGGTTCAGCAGTTCGATTGTCATCGGAATCCCTGTATCAGCGAGCCGATCAATAGCCCCCAGCCGTCCACGAGCACAAACAAAAGAACTTTAAAAGGCATCGATATCATCACCGGCGGCAGCATCATCATACCCATCGAGAGCAGCACGCTCGCAACCACCATATCTATCACAAGAAACGGCAGGAAAACGAGGAACCCTATCTCAAAAGCCCTTTTCAGTTCTCCGATGGCAAAAGCCGGGACCACAACTCTCATGGCCAGGTCCATAGGCTTTGCAGGGCGCTCGGCTTTGGACATCTTAAGAAAGAGTGCAAGGTCCTTTTCCCTTGTCTGCTTTAGCATGAATTCCTTCAGGGGGTCCGATGCCTTCGAAAGAGCGTCTTCGGCCTTAATCTCTTTCTTTGAATATGGGATATATGCATTATTGTATATGTTGTCGAATACGGGCGACATCACGAAAAAGGTGATGAAGAGCGACAGCCCGATGATCACCTGGGTCGGCGGTACCTGCGGGGTGCCGAGTGCCTGCCGCAAAAAAGAGAGTACGATTACGATCCTGGTAAAGCAGGTCGTCATGACCAGAAGCGCGGGCAGAAATGCTATGATCGTCAGGAAGAGTAGCAGTTCAACAGGCGAGCTGAGCCCGAAGAAGCTCGGCGCTGCGGCAGCAGGAACTGACTGGGCGAACGAGATCGACGGAATAAGAAATAATGCTGTCAAAGCAATTATGAATAATATTGAAAATATTCCTTTGAATTTCCCCCCGAAGAGGCCTCTAATACCGGATACCGGCATTACGGTCTTAGGCTCAGCCTGCTTCAAAGCTTCTTCGACATCGGCAGGACTAAGTTTTCCGAGAAGAGTGATATTTTCGTCAGCAATGCCGAGGGCAACATAGTCCTTGACTATCTTGACTATCGCGACGCCTTTCTTGGGGCCGAAGGACTGATAGTGGACCATTTCGATGATCCCTTTGCCGGGCATGATTCGTCCCTTCAGGAATCTGAGAAGAAGATACAGCCCTCCGAGCAGCGCCAGAAGAATGACTACGGCTTTAATCAATTCGAAACCCACTATTTCCCCCTTGCCGGATTAATCAAGACCTTATCGTAGCTGCCTTACCCTTTCAGCGGGACTGATAATATCCGTCAGCCTGATACCGAACCTCTCGTTCACGACAACAACCTCCCCTCGTCCGATAAGACGGTCGTTCACATAGACCTCCATCGGCTCGCCGGCCAGCTTCTCCAGGGCGACTACCGACCCCTGACCGAGTTGTAGCAGTTCCTGCACCAGAATCTTCGTCCTGCCGATCACTACTGTAACCTCCAACGGAATGTCGAGGATAAAGTTGATGTCTTTCGCATTCTGCTGCGGCGTTTTGTCCTGGTCCTTGAATTCGGGAACTTCAAGCTCTTTTATCTCGTCTGCCATTTTCTATCTCCTCCCTTTCGCTGCATAAACAATTTCGATTACAGAACCTTGTTAACCTTCACTGCCATGGCGCCCCGGTAAATTCCGAACTTTCCGGTGAATTTCCGGCTGCCCTCGACCAGTATATCTATGTCCTCGTCAACCCGCCTGTCGAGCATGATAAGATTATCCACCTTCAGGTCGACCACTCGGCTGACGTCGAGCTTCACCTTGCCGAGTTCACCCGTGATCGTCACGGGGATCTCCTTGAGGCGGTCCTTCAATCTGTCGAGCCATTTCATATCTAGTTCATCCCTGTCGGCCGAAAACGCACTATAGAGCTTTTCCTTGATCGGTTCCACGGTCCCGTACGGAANNCCTTAATCGGTTCCACGGTCCCGTAAGGAATGCAGAGATACGCCTTGCACTGCTTTCCTTCCACTTCAAGAACGAACTCGACCTTTATCACAACATCGACAGGTGTCACTATATTCACGAACTGCGGGTTCATTTCGGCCCGCACATAGAGGGGCTTTATCGGGTATATCGCGCGCCAGGCCTCTTCCATATCGTCGAAGAACATCATTACGACCTTATGGATTATCTTCTGCTCAATCGGAGTAAATTCCCTTCCTTCAGGCTTGTAGTAGGTCTTGCCTGTGCCTCCGAAAAAGAATTCGATAAGGCTGAAGATCATTTGGGCGTCGAAGACCAGGAGGCCGAAGCCCCTCAACGGTTCCATCTTGAAGATGTTGATGCTTGACGGGAAAGGGACGCCGCGCATAAAATCGTAGAACTTCGTGATAGTCACATTTACATTGGTGATGTCTACCATACGCCTGATTGCGGCTGAAAGTGAGAGCCTAAAGTTTCTTGCCAGCCTCTCGTTGGCGATATCGAGGGTCGGCATTCTGCCCCTGACGATCTTTTCCTGCCCGGTAAAGTCATAGGACTTTACGCCGGAAGGCTCGACGCCCTTTTCAGTCTCGACATCTCCTTCCTGTATTCCCTTTAACAGGGCATCGACTTCTTCTTGTGAGAGGATCTCGTCCATTCCCTTTTCCCTGTCTCCTATTGCATGACAAAATCGGTCAAATAGACGTTCTTGACCGTATTAGCGCCCAGGACCTGGTTCATTCGTGCATTGATCTCGTCCTTGAGCTGCAATTTTCCCTCCGGCGGGAAGAGCGACTCGGATGATTTGCTGGTGAGAAGCGTAATAATGGCATCTCTCAATTGAGGGGACTTCTGTTTGGCCTTTTCCATTAATGTCGGCCCGGCAAGTTCGAGCTGAATAGAGACTTTAAGAAATTTAGGCCCGCCCGGATCGTTAAGATTTACGACAAAAGGTTCAAGAGAGAACATCGCGCCCTCTTCGGACTTGATCTCTTGCTTCTTCTCTTTGCCGCCGAGCAACTTCGGCACCAGGAAGAATCCTCCGGCAGCAAGGGCCACCGCTACGACCGCTATAATGATTATCAGCAGCATCTTCTTGTTGCTTTTTTTGGGTGCTGCTTCTTCCGCGCCATCTTTATCTTGTTCGGCGTCTTTATCCGCCATATAGTCCTCCTCGAGCCTAAATGTTGTTAAAGGCATAGATATGGGTGATCCATACAGCTTTAAGCACGGATTATGCCAGTAAATAACTGCCTGTTTTTATTGTATTTTTTTAAGAAAGGGGTCAAGAAGATGACGGTTGGAAAGGCATTCACCCAACCAACCGTCAAACAATCAACATGTTTATTACTGCTTGATAGAGATGAGCTCGTTAAGCATCTGGTCCGTAGTGGTGATGATTTTTGTATTTGCCTCGAATCCTCTTTGAGCAGAGATCAGATTCGTGAACTCAGTGGCTAAGTCCACGTTGCTCATCTCAAGAGTGTTCGACAGCGTTCGTCCCAATCCCGAAGTCTGCGGATCCCCGACTATTGGCTGTCCAGAGCTGCTAGACTGAGCGTACATATTGTCTCCCAGTTTGCTAAGTTCTGTTGGGGCTTCGAACTTTGCCAGGCAGACCTGTGCAAGAGTTCTGGTTTGACCATTTGTGAATGTGCCGGTAACCACCCCTTTATCGTCAATGGTTAGATTACTCATAGTGCCGGATGCGTAACCGTTCTGACCAATGCTCGTTATGGCATAATCTGACCCGTACTGGGTTGTCCCTGTGAGGTTGAATGTTATTGAACCGGCTGTAGAGCCATTTGTCCAAGGGAAAGCTAACGCCGCGCTGCTTGCCCCAGTCGCGAGCGTCCCGTTAGGTTGAAACGTAAGTGCCTGGGTCCCAGCCTCATGATAGACACCGACAGTAGCGGGAGCAATGGGGGGATCCTGATAGACGTAGTGCGCCGTCCATCCTGGAGCCGTTTTTTCGAAATATACACTCACCTGATGAGCAGTCCCTAACGAATCGTAGACTGTATCTGATGTTGAGTAGTTATATGTATTGGAAGCAGGCGCTGTCGTGCTTCCGACGGGGGGACTAACCCAAGCCGCGCTCGGAAGGGTATCTGCGGCATTTAGGTTTACCACCACAGTGCCATTTGAGGTGGCCAATGCAGCGCTCTGCGTCGCAAGAACTTTGAGATTCGCTATCTGCCCGGAGACAGTCCCTGTGGCGTCAGCTAAATAGCCCTGGAGAACAGCTCCGGTTGGGGTCGTTATATTCCCGCTCTGATCCAATTGGAAATTGCCCGCTCTAGTGTATTCCGTCGCTCCATTGTTTTTGACCATAAAAAAACCGTCACCGTCAATGGCAAGGTCAAGGCTGCTTGAGGTGGTTTGGAAGGTGCCCTGAGAGAACACAGGCGTCACTCCGTTCACATCAACTCCGCGCCCAACCTGAGATGTGCCTGACAGTCCAGTGAGCGTCTGGCTCAAAATATCCCCAAAGTTCATCGTGCTTCCCTTGTACCCAACCGTATTGACATTGGCGATGTTGTTACCAATTACCGACAGCTCCTGTCCCATTGCGTTGAGCCCGCTTACTCCAGTGTAAAGTGCTGCTCCTAAAGACATGATTTTTTACCCCCTTTTTATGCAGTTGTCGCGTTTTGGATATTTGTGATGTCGCTTAGCAAATATTTATTTGTGCCAACATAGATGGAAACCTGCCCACTATCCATACTCACCTGATTCACAATCCCGCTGTTACCATCCGAAGTTGTCACCTGCTTACCGATCATGGCTGTGGAGTTGGCAATGTTTTGCTGTTGCAACAAACTGCTTATGTTCGTGTTGACACTGGTCATCTGTTGTAAACTGCTGAAATTGGCCATCTGGGAGATGAAGTCTGTGTTGCTAATCGGGTTAAGCGGATCCTGGTTTTTCAGCTGTGAAATAAGCAGATTCAGGAAATCGCTCTCTCCTAGCCCGCTTGTCCCACTTGTGCTTGTGCTTGCACTTGTACTTGTGTTCGAACTTGTGCTCGTGGAGTAAAGGGAACTTAAATAACTGTTGTTGCCGATCGCTGATGTGCTCATTCTTACTTCCTCCTCTTTCTATGCAAAGAAGTCAGAGAAACTGTTCTTCGATCCCCTGCCTTGCTTTTGCTGCTGTCCCTGGTTGTTACGTTCCTGTCCATTCCTGGACTGATCATCCCTGACATCCACATGAAAATCACTGACCTTGATCCCCGCATTTTCGAGGGACATCTTTATCTGCGGCAATGCGAGATTGAATGTATCCTTGATAGAGCTTGAATCTACCCTGACATCCGCCTTCAGAACACCGTTGTCGAGACTTAGCCTTATGTGCATGCTCCCGAGGTCAGGCGGATCTATCCTGATAATCAGGTTTCTCTGTCCTGAGTCGACGGCCTTTGAAATAACCGCATCCAGCGAAGTCAGCCTGGTAACTGGGACAGTTTCCTGGATGGGGGATTGCTCATGACTTGAAGTCGTCTGCCCCTGGATGGTTTGCGCATAAAGCCCTGAGGCTTCTCTGGAATTGTTCTTGTCACCAGATGCCTGGCCGATGCTCGGGCTGTTCTCGATCTCGAACTGTGAAATAGCCTCGCCGGTCGAACCTGACGTCTTTGACAGGGAATTCGAATTCTTCCCGGCCTGACTTAAGGCTTGCAACTCCGCCTCGGTCTTTACAGAATCGGCAGCCGACGGTATGGCATTTGTGGAATTATCCTGCAAAGATCCCTTAAGAGCACTCATAAACGCATCTCTTGAATTAGCAGAGATTCTATCAGACAGATTAGAATCTATTTTGTCGGCTATACCGCCTTGGGCCGTTGTTTCAACCCCCGAAGACGATTTCGCGGTCTCCTTCGCCGAATCCGACATTTCTGCAATCGCCGGCATCAGCGCAATCTGCGCTGATTGAGCTGCCTGTGCTGCTTCTGCACCTTGTGATGC
>PMYY01000144.1 GCA_003170655.1 Nitrospiraceae bacterium | reverse complement strand
TGAACCGATACGTACCAGTGGTCGATCTCTCTTGATACTGTCACGTTCTTGGGCTTCCCTTTAATGTATTGGCTTTTGCGGAACCCTACCCATCCGATCTTAGGCAAGAAGATTCGATTGTTGCTGATCTCAAAGCCCTGTGGATACCGGAAACTATCTTTACACTGGCCTCTCTTCTTGAATACAGGGAACCGTTTCGGGTTAGCCTTGTCGAAAGCTTCTTTGATAGCCTTATCAAGAGCTTTTAACGTCTGCTGTAGCGGCTGTGAAGGCGCATCAGCAAGGAATGGATGCTCTTTTTTCCACATGGGAAGCATGTTAGCAAGCTTATTATAGGACAAACAACTCTGCTTACTGTCGAGCCTTTCTTTCTGCAGTGCAAGTGCTTTATTCCAGAGAAAACGGTTACAGCCGGCGAACTGACGCATTAACGCCTCGCCTACTGGACTGGTGTTTAGTCTGAATTTATATCCCTTGCGTATTACGATACTCATATTTAAAAAGATTCGCTCGTTTTGTCAAATATATTACCCCAGAAACGCCTTATATCCCCGACCTGAAGGACGGGGCTTTATGGTACTCCATGATAATACGTGCCCATTTTTATCTTCATGCTGATGTCGACGGCCCTTGCAGAATGGGTCATGGCGCCTACTGATATAATGTCGACACCCGTCTCCGCTATGTCCCTGACATTCTTGAGATTCACATTTCCGGATGCTTCGATCACCGTCTTCCTGTCATGCGAGTGTATCATATCAACTGCTCTCTTCATTTCTTCGACAGACATATTGTCGAGCATAATAACATCCGCTTCGGCATCGAGCGCATCCATCAGCTCGCCCATATTTTTGACTTCGACCTCGATCTTAAGAAGATGATGCGCCTTCCTTGCACGTACTATCGCCGTCTTTACACCACCGGCAATCTCGATGTGATTATCCTTGATCAAGACACCATCGTAAAGGCCGAATCTGTGGTTCCATGCACCGCCTATGGTCACTGCATATTTTTCCATGACCCGCATCCCGGGCTTTGTCTTCCTCGTATCGACTATCCTCACGGGCAAGCCCCTTACCTTTTCAACAAAAGCTCCTGCCGTCGATGCGATTCCTGAAAGGTGCTGGAGAATATTGAGCGCTACGCGTTCTCCAGCAAGAAGGCTTTTAGCCCTTCCTGAGATGCGCGCAATGATATCGCCTTTTTTGACCACACTGCCTTCAGCGAAAAAGATATCTATCTTCACATCTGCATCGACGATATCGAAAACCTCGGATACAAAGGACATTCCGGCGAGGATGAAGGCTTCCTTGGCGATTATATCTGCATTTGCAGTCTCATCACCAATTATGAGCAAGGACGTTATATCGCCGTGACCGATGTCCTCGGCTAAAGCGACACGGATGAACTCTTTCGAACTGGTCCACATTGTGAACTAGCCCTCAGCGCGGAACGTGTCCCACTATCTCTTCCTGAGGAGTGAAAAGAGACCGAATATTCCCCCGGTAACAGCTCCGATAGCAAGTGCAGAACGCCAATCGAGCAGAGTGGTCACATTACCGTTGATATTTTTTCCTATCATGAGAATAGTAGAGCTGTTATCTGAATTGATCTCCTTAGCAGCCATGATACCAACGGCACTCCTGTTCACCGTCGCATCCCCTGCCGCAACTGCCACCGACGCACATGAAAAATTCAAGTTCGTTTCGTTCCCTGCGGCAATAAGCCCAATGCTCTGGTTCAGTGACAAATTGGCTCCTCTCATCATCACGGATGCACCCTGCGTGACTTCCACGCGCTCGCCGTCTATGCTGAGCGCCCCGACTTGCTGGAGTTCGATATGCCCTCCCTCGACCGCCTTGATAGTGCTCTGCCGGACTTTTATGAATTGAGCTTCTATGAAGTCGAGGTCTTTACACTCAATATCCATTGAAATTTTTTCCATTGTACGCCCCCTTATTAACGGTCGATCGACCGCAGAAGTTTCAAATTCTCTTCGATCTTCTGCTCTTTTTTTACGAGATCATCGAATTTGATCCGCTCTTTCTCGACGACCTCCCTCGGCGCATTACTCATGAAATCGTCGTTCTGCAACTTCTTGTTGAGAAAGGCAAGAGAGCTTTCCACTTTGGCGATCTCTTTTTCGAGGCGCGAGACTTCAGATGCCACATCCAGAAGTCCCTCCATCGGGATGTAAATCTCCATTCCGTTCTTTATTGAAACAGCCGATCCTTTCAGCCGCTTGATGCCGGGTCCGATATTGACCTCTTTGCATCTCGCCATCTTCTTGAAAATCTCGCTATTTTCCCTGAAAAGGGCCTCCACGTCTCCTGAAGCAGTCCGGATATCGGCCCTTAGCTCGACAGAGGGGGAGATATTCAATTCTCCCCTGATATTCCTTATTCCGGTCACTGCGTCGATAAGGTAGCCCATTTTTTGTTCGGTATCGAAATCCCTTGGCAGGTCGCCGCCATATCTGGATGTCATAATGCTGTAATCCTTGTCGAGGACAGTATTCCAGAGTTCCTCTGTCACGAAAGGCATCAAGGGATGAAGGAGCTGCAGCATTTTCTCGAAAACAAAATAGAGACAGTTGATGACGCCCGTCCTTCCTGCGCTCTCTTCGTTATAGAGCAGAGGTTTGGACATCTCTAAGTACCAATCGCAGAATTCGTGCCACAGAAATTGGTATATTGTGTTGGCCGCATCGTTGAAACGGTAGATTTCGAGGTTGCGGTGCACCTCTTCGGCGGCTGCAGAAAGCCTGCTCAGAACCCATTTGCTGCCCAGATCGAGACCCACATCGGCAGGGCTTACCGGCAGCCTTGTCCATGAGCCCTTGTACATCAGCATGAATTTCGAGGCATTCCAGATCTTATTGATGAAATGGCGATAGCCTTCCACGCGTTCTTCAGAAAACCGTACATCCCTTCCCTGTGCGGCAAAGGCGGCGAGGGAAAATCTGAAGGCGTCTGCGCCGTATTTGTCGATCATCACCAGCGGATCGATCACATTGCCTTTCGATTTGCTCATTTTCTGGCCCTTCGCGTCACGGACCAAGGCATGAATGTATACATCCCTGAAGGGTACCTCTTCCATGAACTTCAGCCCCATCATGATCATTCGAGCGACCCAGAAAAAAAGGATATCGAACCCAGTGACGAGCACACTCGTCGGATAGAAAGTCTGGAGATCATCTGTCTTCCCGGGCCAGCCAAGCGTCGAAAAGGGCCAAAGTGCAGAAGAAAACCAGGTATCTAGAACATCAGGATCGCGTATGACGTCGCCTCCGCAGTTGGGGCAGACCTTCGGGTCCTCGCGGCCGCATACCGGGATTACGCTCTTCGGGATACGGATAACCTTGGAATTGTTGATTATCTCTTCTTTCGACAGGCCCAACCGTCTCAGTTCCGAGTACGTACCGGACTGAATCATCGCTCCATCGGAAAGCTTAACCGGCTCAAAAAAAATGTGTTCAATCAGGTCCCCTTGCAATATCCCATCGTCAGTCCTGCAATCAGGACAATACCAGACGGGTATCCGGTGTCCCCACCATATCTGACGAGATATGCACCAGTCCTTGATGTCTCTCATCCAGGCGAAATAGTTATTTTCCCATGAATCGGGAATAATATTTATCTCCTTTCTCTTAACAGCTGCAACAGCTTCGGTCGCCAGGGTCTCTACTCGCACATACCACTGAATCGTGAGCAGCGGCTCGATTATTGTCTTACAGCGATAGCAGTGGCCGACTGAATGAGAATGCTTCTTTTCACCCTCCAGGAGGTCGAGTTCCTTGAGGTCATCCAGCACTTTCTTTCTGCAAGCATAACGGTCGAGCCCATTGTAGCGCTCTCCTGCTTCCGGACTCATGCTGCCATCCTCGGTGATAACATTTATAAAAGGAAGATTATGGCGTTTCCCTGTTGCTTCATCGTTGAAGTCATGGGCAGGGGTCACTTTCACAATCCCGGTGCCGAAAGTCGGATCGACCATTGTATCGGCGATAACCGGTATCCTCCTGCCAGTCAACGGCAACTGGACAACTTTATTGATGAATCGCCTGTATCTTTCGTCGTCGGGGTGAACCGCAACAGCTGTGTCGCCAAGCATTGTCTCTGGCCTCGTAGTCGCCACGGTGAGATAATGAACTCCGTCTTCCAGCGGATATTTTATGTAATATAGCTTACCTTCGAGGTCTTCATACTCCACTTCAAGGTCAGAAAGGGCCGTATGGCAACGCGGACACCAGTTGATAAGCCTGTTGTCACGGTAGATCAGGCCCTCCTCGAAGAGCCTGACAAAGACTTCCCTAACTGCCTGAGACAATCCGTCATCGAGAGTAAACCTCTCGTGCGACCAGTCGCATGAGGCCCCGATTTTCTTGAGCTGGTGGATGATTCTGCCACCATAGTCGGCCTTCCACTTCCAGACCCTTTCGATAAATTCTTCCCTGCCAAGCCGATGCCGGTCAAGCCCTTCTTTGGCCAATTCCCGTTCAACTACATTTTGTGTCGCGATCCCGGCGTGATCGGTTCCAGGAAGCCAGAGGACCTTATGCCCGCGTAAACGCTTCCATCGGGAGAGAACATCCTGTAGAGTTGCATTCAGGGCATGCCCCATATGCAGCGACCCTGTCACATTGGGTGGCGGGATGACGATACAGAACGGCGATCCTTCGGCATCCTGATCTGGCTTGAAATAGCCGTTTCGTTCCCAGGCATCGTACCATTTATCTTCAATCTCTTCAGGACTATAACTTTTTTTCAATTCCATTGTATTCCCATTATTTATTAGTTTGGAAGGAGTCTGCAAGAGCAATAGGCTGTATCAGCGCCCGTTAACTAAGCTCGGAAGTGATCTTCTCTATTTCCTGCTTTATGATAGCGTCTGCCAGGCCGGGCACGACTTTCCTGATCTCGGCATTGACAGCATTGTGAAGGTAACCGGACATCTCTCTGATCGATTCCCTCAGGGCCTCTTCAAGCAGATTTGGTAAGGTATCGGATACGGCGCGTTCTACGGATTCCCTTACCAAAGAAGGCAGAATGGCGCTTATGCTTTCCAAGACGGCCGCCTTGATTTCCTCCTTGGATATGACGGCAGGATTCGGCACTAGTTCAAACGAAGGACGTTCAAACTCATGAGGTGCAGGCTTATGAATCTCGGCTTCCTCTTTTTCCGGAACCGCCGGTTCTCCGATGGCCTCTTTCACCATCTTGGCAATTTCTTCTATGGAGAACTCTTCAGGAATGACTTCTTCAGTAGCTGCCGCGTTAACGCCGCTCTCTTCGTCCAGCTTCTGCAAGCTCTCTCGGAGTTCATCATCGAAATCCTTAATTTCATCAGATGAAACATCTGCTACTGAGAAGGCCTCGGCTGGCTCCTCTGTTTTCGTCGTCTCCAGCTGAACCACGGGATAGCTCTCAAACCATTCAGTTTCCTGCACAGACGACGCAACCGCTGTTTCCACCGGTAAAATCTCTTCTGCAGCAGATACCTTCATCGATACTGACTCAGACCTCTCGATCGCTTCAGGACCGGCAAGCAGGGACTTGACCTTGCTCACCAGTTCATGGGACTCGAAGGGCTTCATAATAAAATCATCTGCGCCGACTGAGCGGGCATAATCCTCGTCAAATGGCTCGAACGCTCCGGCAAGAAGGATCACGGGAATATGGACAGTCGCCGGGTTCCCCTTTATCTTCTCACACAGCTGATATCCGTTCAATTTAGGCATTTCTATATCGGCAAGGACAATATCAGGCATACTAGAATCAAGGGCTTTCACAGCCTCTTCGCCATCGTTACAAGCCAGAATATCGACCCCCTCGCGCTCAAGGACAAGTTCCACAACCTTTTGAATCGTCTGACTGTCGTCGGCCAATAAGAGCTTATATGCCATTTTCGGTCCCTTTCATCGTAATTTAGGCTTTGTCAAATTTTAGAGTGACTGCTGAAATTTGTCAAGATTTTTTCTTGCTCCTGTAATCTTCGATGGCCTTTTTGAGCGCATCGGCCCCAAGGTTGGAACAGTGCATCTTTTGCGGAGGTAGCCCTCCAAGTTCATTTGCGACAGCCTCTTTCGACATGCTCATGGCTTCGTCCAGTGTCTTGCCCTTCACCATTTCCGTTATCATGCTGCTGACGGCAATCGCCGCGCCGCAGCCGAAGGTTTTGAATTNNCCTCCATGCCGACGCCGTCAGCATCCGGAATTTCTCCCACATTCCTGGGATTCATGAAATGGTCCATTACTTTTTCTGAATACATTTTATTATCCTCCTGCGTAACATGTTTCGCCCTGGCCTTCCTCTCCCCATCCTTTAGCAAAGGGAGACATCTCTCTAAGTCTTTTAATTATAGCCGGGAACTCATTAAGAAAATAATCCACATCCTCTTCCGAATTGCCTTCGCCGACAGTAAAGACAATCGACCCCTGGGCTAACGCTGACGGTATGCCGATAGACATCAATACCGGGGACGATTTCAATGCCTTCGAAGAGCAGGCCGATCCGCTGGCTGCATATACTCCCTTCATCGAGAGCAGCAGCAGCATAGCCTCTCCTTCTATAAACTCGACCACGAAACTTGCATGGTTGGGTAGCCTGTTTACGGGATGCCCGGTCAAATAAACTTTAGGTATCTTCGAAACACCCTCGATCAACTTATTTCTCAATTTAAGGCAATGTTCCATCCTGGGAGTCATCTCATCTCGCGCGATGGCGGCCGCCTTGCCCATGCCCGCGATAGCCGCTACATTTTCGGTCCCCGCCCTTCTGCCGCCTTCCTGTATGCCTCCGTATATTAGCGGCACGAGACGAATACCTTCGCGCACATAGAGGGCGCCGACCCCTTTCGGCCCGTAGAACTGATGCGCCGTCATACTCAGGAGGTCCACGCCGAGCTCGTCCACATCCACCGGGATGTTGCCAGTCGTAGAAACTGCATCGGCATGAAAGATGATGCCGTGCTGTTTTGCTATTGCCACAAGTTCTCTTATCGGCTCAAGCGTGCCGATCTCACGGCTTGCATGGGTGATGGAAATAAGTATTGTCTCTTTGGTGATTGAACTTTTCAAAATATCCGGATCGACAATACCGTGCTTATCGACCGGCAGATAGGTTACGACGAACCCGCTCTTTTCGAGAAACCTGGCACTGTTGAGAATAGAATGGTGTTCGGCCTTGGAAACAATAATATGATTGCCCTTTGTCTGTTTTGCCAGGGCGATCCCCCTGAGTGCCGTATTATTTGCCTCGACGCCGCAGGAGGTAAAGATGATCCCTGACGGTTTAGCGTTTATAAGGGAGGCAACCTCCAGACGCGCCTTCTCTATAGCATCCCTGGCTCTGGTGCCCAGATCATAGACGCTCAGGGCATTGCCGAAATCTTCTTTGAAATAGGGCATCATGGCTTCCAAAACCGCCGGATGCAAGGGGTTGGTGGCCGCATGGTCAAAATAACATTTTTTCATAATCGTCTCCTTTTCCAGCCGTCATTCGTACGCTTTCCGTATTTCGAAGGAAGGCGAACCTGTAAGGTCACGTTTTGCTGTTTTGCGTATATAGAACTTGTAGAAATCCTCGGTTTCGTTCATACCAATAAACTCATTACCTGTCCTTCTGCACCATTGAGGTATGTCTTCCAAAGCGCCGTCGTAATCAGTCAGGACTTCGAGGACCTGCCCGGATTCCAGGTCACTTATCATCTCATCCAGTTTAAGCAAATGCATGGGGCACATCATATACACTATGTCCGCAGTAACATCAGCCCTAACATTTTCTACGAATTTCATGAAACTTCCTGGGCGCGGATACTCGGTTT
>PMYY01000207.1 GCA_003170655.1 Nitrospiraceae bacterium | reverse complement strand
TTCCGATGGTATCGGGCTCTGCTCGCGCTCGAACAGGACCTGGTAGCGGAGATGTCGCCGGAATTACGGGCGGAATTGCTCTTTCGCCTCGATCATATAGAGGAAGCAGTGAATAAAATGAAAATGCCGGCGTCTTACGCTGAACAATTCTATGTATTGCGTGGTCACATAGCTTTTGTGCGCAGCCGCCTGACAAGCATTGCACAATCCAATTGATGCTTTATAGCTGCGATCCAANNTTGCCGTCCTTGAACAACCTCCATGCTGTCTGGTAGCTGATGCCTAATTGCTTCGCATATGTTGACAGCTTCATGAGTTATTATACTATATATGTTTATAGTTGTCTATAGCGTAATTGAAGATTAATTATACTATAATCCGAATGGGATATATATAGGATATGGAAATATTCATAAAAATCTATTGACCTTTTCCGGCTTCTATGTCAGAATTATGACATGGGTAACGATGAGCCGTCAGTCCATCCCAAGGTCCCACCGATAGTTGGCGCTTCTCAGTCGATCAAACGTATTTATAATTTGATTTCAAAAGTTTCTCAGTCGAACAGCACTGTTTTGGTACTTGGCGAAAGCGGCACCGGCAAGGAGCTGGTAGCCAAGACAATCCATTACAGCAGTAAGAGGGCCGCTAAAAACTTCATCCCTGTCAATTGCGGCGCAATCCCTGCGGAACTTCTCGAATCCGAGCTATTCGGCCATGAAAAGGGTGCATTTACGGGTGCCATAGCATCCCGTACTGGCCGTTTTGAGCTTGCGGAGGGTGGCACGGTTTTCCTTGACGAAATCGGCGAGATGTCGCCGATGCTACAGGTAAAGCTCCTAAGGGTTCTTCAGGAAAGGTCTTTTGAGAGGATAGGGGGCAGCAAGACCGTAAATGTCGATGTGCGGGTCATCTCGGCAACAAACCAGAACCTCGAAGAGGCGGTAAAGGCGGGCAGGTTCAGGGAAGACCTCTATTACCGCATAAATGTCATCCCGATAGAGATTCCGCCACTGCGGGAACGGACCGAAGACCTGCCGATCCTGTGCGATTATTTCATGGAAAAGCACGCCCTGCGTTTCGAGCACGCTCCGCTGAAAATTTCGAATGAAGCACTTCGGGTATTTATGGATTATGGATGGCCTGGTAACGTGAGGGAACTCGAAAATACACTCGAAAGGCTGCTGGTGCTCAAAGATGATGACGTCGTAACGCCTTACGACCTTTCGGAAAAAATGACAGGCAAGAAACTCCCGGCGCTGCCAGAGATCGACGACCCTAACGATGACCCTGACGTTAATCCTTTCGTCCAGGGGATCGATCTTAATTCAGCACTGGTTGAATACGAAAAGAGGCTTTTGCTTCACGCCCTTCAGATCCACGGCAGGGTGAAGAGTCAAGCTGCGAAGTACCTGAATATCAACAGGACTACCCTTATCGAAAAGATGAAGAGGCTTGGCCTTTAATTTCTTAACTATCATGGGGTGGCATGGGATTACCGGGGATGTTCTCCCGTATCAGTCATAAAATTGACTAAAATATACTTATCAAGATGCCGTAAGGCCGTCTCATTATGAAAAATATTGATAAATCAAGTTGATACGATTAATGGCATATTTTTTTCAGTGTATTATTGATAAAAGGTACGCCTCATGGAGGGCCTGTGTGAAAAAGGAGACCGCTGTCGTTCTTTTTTTATTTACGCTCCTTTTCTCTACCGCTGAGCCGGCTTCAGCTGCCGACAATGCTTTTGGTCCGGCGGACGCTGCAATGACCGCACAGCAGTACCTCCAGGCCAGAGACCTTTATCGTCAGGTTTTTGTCGCCTCCAGGGAAGGTCCCGATGCCGCCAGGGCGCTGCTTGGGATCGCGAAGGCTGATTATCAGCTCAAGAATTATTATGAATCTGACATAAACCTGAAGCGTTTTTTTAAAACATTTAAAGACACCGCTCGCACCGACGAGGCCCATCTCATATTGGGACTCGACCTTATGAACATTCACAAATATAAAGAAGCTGAAGAGCAACTGGATCTTGTGAAAGGTGAATTTCAGGAGCAGGCAATTATAGCAAAGGCCGAACTCGCATTTATCCAGGGGGAGGCTGACAAGGCTGAAAAGCTGCTCGCAAAGACAGACCGCAAGGACTATGAAAGCAACATCCGCGTCCTCTATATCAGGGCCATGATCCTGAGCTCGCAGGGAAATCACGAGCAGGCGATCCAGACTATAAATAAAATCCCGGACCAGGAGCTGAAGGTGGAGAACATCGCTGTAAGCAAGGCTGTCATTTATTACAATGCCCGCAAATATATCGATGCCAAGGATATGCTGACGGCCATCATAAATGCCCCGTCATCGCGTCTAGAGGCCATTCAGGCCAAGAGGACCCTGTTCCAGATTTACGATGCGGAATACAACCAGGATGCGGCGCTTAAGCTGGCGATCGATATACTGAGTTATGAGCCGACGGATGACCTGAGGCTGAAAGCTGTGACTCTCTTTGAAAAAAAAGGAGATCCCGATTCGGCCTTTCGTTATTTGACATATCTAAAGAACAAGCAGACCTTATCGGACGAACTAGAAAAAAGGCTGAAGAAACTACAGCATGACAAGGACCCTAAGGCCGACGAATATTTGCTGAAATATTTCATCTATTTAAGCATAGACAATCCTTATGTTATTGAGGCGGCAAAGTATATGGATGAGAAAGGATACAAGGAACAAGCGAAGCGGCTGCTTCAGAAGGCGGCAAGAGGCAGGAACGGTGCCGAGGCTTCTATGATCCTTGCACGGACGCTGATGCAGGAAAAGAAGTTTTCTGACGCGAAAAGATTGCTGACCCCCATCACAACTGATGCGAACTATTCAGGGCAGGCTTCGCTGCTTTTATACGAAATATTCGAATACGAGGGGAACGTCTCCGCGGCAAAGGAGTACCGTGCGCGCGCCATCAGGGTGCTGGAGACGCAGAAAGACTATTCAAGAGTCGGAGATCTTTATGTGAGATCGGGAAACAATGCGGAGGCGCTGAAAAATTATGTCAAGGCTGCCCAAAAGGGCGACGCAATTTCGGTGTTGAAGGCGGCTGATTTATACTATCTTTCCGGCAAGCATGACACTGCAAGGGTATATTATAAGAAGGCAATCGACAGCGGAATAAAAGATCCTAAAAGTCTCCAGTGGGCCGACTATCAATATGGGAAACTCGCAAAAAACAACGAGTACCTGAAAAAGGCCGAGGGTGGCGGCGGTGCGGTCTCAGAGGCTGCCGCATTGCTGCGATCTGAAAAATGATGACGGATAAATCGGACCAGCCAGAGCAACTAATGGAACAGCCAAAGGAACAAAATGACCAGGACATAGGGCTTTTAACCAAGGCGATCGAGAGCATCAATTCGGTTTCATCCACGCTGATGCAGTATTACCAGACACTTGAGGACAGGGTTAAGGTACTAACGGACGAGGTGGACCAGAAGAAACAACTGCTCGACAGCATTCTGGACAGCATTGATGTCGGGGTTGTTTTTTTCGATAAGGACGGCGTTATCAGGCTGATTAACAAGGCGTCCGAAGGCTTGCTCGGCGTTGATTCTGGTACAATAGTAGGGGGAACAACCCTTCATGCAGAAATAAACGAAGATATCGTCGTCCCGGAGAAGGGAAAGCCTTTTCATGCTCTGATTTCGAGCTCTGAGGTTAGCGGTGGCGCTGGCAGCACCATCGGGAAGGTGCTTATCTTCAAAGATATAACGAGGCTGAAGCGCCTCGAAGCTGAAAACGAAAGGAACCGGAGACTTTCTGCTATGGGCGAACTGGTCATGAAGATTGCGCACGAAATCCGCAACCCTCTCGGGAGCATTGAACTCTTTGCAAATCTTCTGGCCAATGATCTGAAGGGAACCGAACAGGTCGATTATGCCAGGCGAATTTCCAATTCCGTACGTACGCTGGTCAGCACTCTGGACAATATGCTCAGATTTTCGGGCGAGATCAGGCCGAAGATGGAATACGGCTGCATCAACGATATCGTGCGCGAGACGTGTGATGAATTCAGGGAAGTTCTGGCGACGGGTGGCATAGAGATCAAACTTTCAGAAGACGGCAGGTATTCTTTCCATCTGGACAAGGATCTCATGCGGCAGGCACTGATAAATATGGTCCTGAACGCCGTGCAGGCCATGCAGGACGGTGGAAAAATAACTGTGCGTATAGAGCGGGAGCCGGACCAAAGAGGAAGGCCTTCCTATGTCAGGATAGCTATCCGTGACAACGGCGCCGGTATGGATGAGGAGACTAAGGCGCGGCTGTTCGAGCCTTTCTTTTCTACGAAGGACAGGGGCACGGGCCTAGGGATGTCCATAACACTCGGTATTGTTGCCGCGCATAAGGGGCGAATAGATGTGGACAGTCTTCCTGGCAGGGGTACCGATTTTATCATTTCGCTACCGACCGAAAAAAGATCTGAGAAGAGGGTACAATGAAATCGGTTTTGATCGTTGATGACGAGATTGACATGGCGACAGCTTTGAAGGAGACGATGAAGCGCTTCGGATTCAATCCCACTGTCTACAATAATCCCATCGATGCGCTCTCTAAAGAGAACATCGCGGACTACTCGCTAGTAATAACCGACATGAAGATGCCGAAGATGAACGGTATAGAATTCCTCCAGGAGATACGCAAAAAAGGACTTTTCATCCCAGTCATCGTCATTACCGGTTACGGTACGGTGGAAAGCGCGGTCGACGCCATGAAACTCGGGGCGACCGATTACATCATGAAGCCTGTTTCTTTCGATGCGCTGAAAAGGACTGTGGAAAGGATACTTCCGGCAGACAACAGCGATCTGGTTGCCGAGTCTTCGGTCATGAAAAACCTCATGTCAATCATCCGGGAGGTTGCGAAGAGCGATATTACGGTCCTACTCGCTGGCGAAAGCGGTACCGGCAAAGAGATCATTGCCAGGACGATACATAAATACAGTAACAGGAATATTAAGCCCTTTGTTGCGGTCAATTGTGCCGCGATTTCTGAAAGCCTTCTCGAATCCGAGCTCTTCGGCCATGAACGTGGTTCTTTTACTGGTGCAGTCGAAAGGAGGCTTGGAAAATTCGAACTTGCAAATGAGGGAACACTCCTGCTTGACGAAATAAGCGAAATGGACTTTTCTCTCCAGGCCAAGCTCCTAAGGGCAATACAGGAGCGGGAAATCGACAGGATAGGTGGTAAGGCCCCGGTTAAGCTCGACGTCAGGATAATTGCTACGACCAATAAGGACCTGATGACAGAGGTAAAGAAGGGAACCTTCAGGGAGGACCTGTATTACCGGCTGAATGTCTTCCCGGTGAGGATACCTCCGCTGCGGGAACGTCCGGAAGATATACTTCCACTGGCGGAATTTTTTCTCCATCGGCTTTCCCAAAAAATGGGAAAAATTTTCTCTATTTCCGGCGAATTGAAAGGTTATATGCTGAATAACGAATGGGCGGGCAATGTCAGGGAGCTAGAAAATTTCATGTACCGGACTGCGGTAATCTCCGGGACCGACAACCTTATGCCTCCTGCCGACGGGATTGCTTCTGCGGCAGGGACTGAGCAGGCTCCTTACGCGGCCAAGGTGGGCCGCATGAAGGACGTGGAAAGGGACCTGATTATCAAGACCCTCAGGGAGACCGGCAACAACAGAACAAAGGCTGCCGATGTCCTCGGTGTGAGTGTAAGGACGATCAGGAACAAATTAAAGGATTACAACATAACAGCCGATGAGATTAAAGGGGCATAACTGTAGTGAGTAGGTATGTAAATTGCATAGAAATGGGAGGGTAAAGACTAATTTCCCTAACCCTTTTCTTTGCGGAGGAGCAAATATGCCGGACAATACGTTTAAGATGCTTGAAAATATCATGGATGTGGCCTCATTCAGGCAGAAGATATTGACGTCCAACATAGCCAACGCTGATACGCCCGGATACAAGGCTACGGACATATCCTTTCAATCCGAACTGGACAAGGCCGTTGGCGGGCAAGAGGGGAATTACGCTGTTTTCGAAACGGTTCCTACGATGATTACCCGGGATGGCAATACAGTTAGCATTGACAGCGAAATGACTAAAGTGGCTGAAAACCACCTGCTCTACAGCAGCGCCGCCCAGATATTAAGTATGAAATTCAGAATGATGAAAGATGTGGCTAAAGCAGGTGGTCAATAATGAATGAAATGTTTTTACCCATGCAGGTCAGCTCAACGGCGCTTGAGGCGCAGAAGATCAGGCTGAATGTCATAGCTTCGAACATTGCGAATGCCTCTTCGACGAAGACTCCGGAAGGAGGCCCTTATAGGCGTAAAGACGTCCTTTTCAAGACTGTCATGTTCGGAGAATCTGCAGGCGGCGTCGAAGTTCCGCAAGTTGTCGAGGACCAGTCACCCTTCAGGTCAGTATACGATCCGAGCCATCCCGATGCCGACAATAAGGGATATGTTTCTTATCCGAATATCAATGTTCTGACGGAAATGGTCAATTTAATGACGGCCCAGAGGTCGTACGAGGCTAATCTGACTATGATTTCATCTTACAAGGACATGTACATGAGGACGCTGGATATCCTGAAGGTATAAATTTGTAGGGGCGCGGCATACCGTGCCCTCTTGCAATTAAGGAGGCTCTGATGAACGAAATTAAAATAATAGGAGACATCAGCCAAAAGATAGCCGAGCCTCAGCAGGTAGGCAAAAAGCCGGGTGTTTCATTCGAAGACGCAATAAAGGATGCCTTGAAGGACGTATCCCAAATCCAGAATGATGCTGAGAAGGCTATCCAGGGTTTTGCGAATGGTGAGGTAAAGGACATCCAGACGGTTGTTGTAGCTATGGAAAAGGCCGACCTCTCGCTGCAGACTCTTCTGTCTGTAAGAAACCGGCTCATCAGCGCTTATCAGCAGATTTCGAACATGCAGGTATAACGGCTTATAACCTGAAACAAAGGGGACTGAATGGCACTGACAGACATAGTCGATCGATTCATCGCGTGGCCTCTGAAGAGGAAACTGGCTCTTTTGTCGGTACTCGCACTGTGCGTAGCAATCGTCGCCGGAATGATGATGTGGAGCCAGAGGGTCGACTTTCAGGTCCTGTACAGCAATCTTACACAGGAGGATGCGGGACAGGCAATTGCTAAGTTGAAGGAGATGAAAGTCCCATACAAGGTTGACGGGAATTCAATTTATGTTCCGTCAGATAAGGTCTATGAACTCAGGCTTGAACTGGCCTCCCAGGGAATTCCACAAGGAGGGGGCATCGGCTTTGAGATTTTCGATAAGAACCAGTTCGGCGTCACAGAATTTGTCCAGAGGCTGAACTATGTAAGGGCGCTTCAGGGTGAGCTTGCCCGTACTATACGTACGCTTGCCGAAGTAGATCAGGCAAGGGTGCATATCGCTGTTCCAGAAAAGACCATTTTTACGGATAAAGAAGACAAGCCTACTGCGTCTGTAGTTCTTAAGTTGAAGGCCGGAAGGACGCTAAACCAGGGACAGATAGGCGGAATCGTTCACCTAGTCTCAAGCAGCGTCGAAGGTTTGCCGCCAGGCAATGTCTCTGTTATCGACAATATGGGTAATCTCCTTTCAAGGCCGTCGGACGGAAGCGACATAGTAGCAGACGCGAAGCAGCTTGAATACCAGAAGACGATGGATCGAGAATATGAATCCAAACTTCAGAGCATGCTTGAAGGCATAATAGGTAAGGGCAAAGCTATAGTAAGAGTTTCGACGAAGATAGATTTTTCGAAGGTGGAGCGGACCGAAGAGAAGTTCGACCCCGATACCATAGCGATCAAGAGCGAGCAGACAAGCCAGGAAAAATCAGTCGGCTCTGCACAGGGCGGGGTGCCGGGAGTGACATCGAACCAGCCGAGTCAACAACCCGCGCCTGCAGTCGGCTCACCTTCTGCATCTCAGAAGCAGACTGCGAGTACAAATTATGAAGTCAGCCGTGTCGNNTGTCGTAAGCAAGATTATAGAGCCGAGGGGGGTAGTCAAGAGCCTATCGGTGGCCGTGCTGGTCGACGGGACTTATGGTAAAGCGCAGGGAGCCGAGAAAGGCGCGTTTGTTGCCAGGAATGAGCAGGAGATGAAGAAATACGACGATATCGTTAAGGCTGCCATTGGTTTTGATAAAAACCGTGGGGATCAGGTCATTGTCGAAAATGTTCCATTTGAGACACCGCTTGAAGAGATGGTGGCGGAGAAAACTGATTACCTCAAGCTTGCAGTATCGTTGCTGAAATATATTATTCCAATAGCTGTCATACTTCTGCTGTTTACTATGGTCATCAAACCATTACTCAAAACCCTCAACGCTCCCATGACCTACAGAATGCCGGAAGGCATGCCTTCCCCCGGTGCACCGGCAGGACCGGGAGGCTTTGCATATGCTCCTCCGCCTGTTCCTGTGGACATCTCCAAGGAAAAGGCTCTCAGCATAGTTAACAGCAATCCGAAACAGGCAGCAAACGTCGTCAAGGAATGGCTGCAGGAATAGAGCGATGAGAAAGCTCTCGGGAGTCGAAAAGGCCGCAGCCTTCCTTTCGCTGATCGGAGAAGATGCTGCAACGCAGGTGTTCAAGCATCTGGACCCGCTCGACCTGGCCCGCGTAATCCCTATGATGGCAAAGGTCAAGATCCCCCAAGAACTTGCCGACACGGTTCTCGAGGACTTCTGTGTGAAGACAGGTAGTGTCATGCAAGGGGTTGATGAAGCGTATATCAAGGATGTCCTCGTCAAGGCCTTCGGACCTGATTCTGCAAAAAAGCTTATTGACAAGATTGAGAGCGGCGCGAGTGCTTTTGATGTTCTGAGATGGCTTGATACAGGGGCCATCGCCAATATGCTCTCAAGAGAGCATCCCCAGACGATTGCAATCATACTGGCCCATCTGGAGCCGACTCAGGCTGCGGAAGTATTGGGAAAACTTCCTGAAAACCTCAAGATCGACGTCTCTCTGAGAATTGCGAGCCTCGACCAGATCTCGCCTGCTATCCTCGTCGATCTTGAAGACGTTCTACAGTCCCAACTGCAAAGTTATACGCGAGGCAAGAAGATCGGCGGCATCAGGACTGTTTCCGAAATCCTGAACCAGATGGACAGGGCCTCCGAAGATCTTATTCTTAAGAATATCGAAGAGAAGGACCAGATACTTGCCGACGAGATAAGAAAGCTGATGTTCACCTTCGACGACCTTATCTCCATCGACGACAAGGGCATCCAGATGGTGCTCAAGGAGATCACCACCGACGACCTTTCGCTTGCGCTGAAGATGGCTGTTGATGAATTGAAGGCAAAGATTTTCAAGAATATGTCTCAGCGCGCGGTGCAGATACTCAAGGAAGAGATCGAGTCTAAGGGTGCGGTAAAGGTTTCGGATGTCGAAAAGGCCCAGATGAATATCGTAAGAGTTGCCAGAAGACTGGAAGAGGAAGGCAAGATCGTGATCGGAGGCAAGGGTGGCGAAGAACTCATCGGCTGACAAGAAGAAGAGCGATTCAGCTGTGCTCTACGTGCCTGCCCGGTTCGACCAGTTTTATACCGAAACAGGCAGTGCCGATGACGTGAAAAAAAAGGATGAATCGGTTAAGAAATCAGAAACTGAGGGCTTCGACAAGGGGTTCGCCGCAGGTATTGAGCAGGGAATCAGGGCCGGGCAGAAAGAGATCTCCGAGAGGCTTAGTCGGCTTGAGTCAGTCATCTCTGAACTTGAACATGTAAAGGAAAGGAAGATCCAGGAGATACTGCCGGAAATCGTAGATCTGTCTCTTGAAATCGCCAGGAAGATAGTACACAGGAAGATCGAACAGGACCGTGAGATTATAGTTACTGTTGTCCGCGAGGCAGTGAAAAAAATAGGCAGGGAAGAGAAGATGCTTATTAGGGTGAATCCGGCCGATTACGATACGATGATATCGAATCTCGAAGTGCTCAGGGAAGAGTCGAGACTAAAGGACATCACCATCGAGCCTTCGGAATCCGTATCGCCGGGGGGCTGTTACATTGAGACCCCGACGGCGGAAGTGGATGCGAGAATCGAAGAGCAGATCAGGGAACTGCGAGATGCAATCACCTCAGCACTTGATAGCTAAGTGCAAGAACTTTGTCAGGGAAGCCGATCCGATAAAGGTCTACGGTCGTGTCGATAAAGGGGTTGGCCTCGTTATTGAAGGCCTCGGCCCCAGGGCCAATATTGGGGACATATGCCTCATCCAGCCTAGTGACCTGGCAAAAGATGAATTCGTCGAAGCCGAGGTCATCGGATTCAAGGAAGACAAGATACTCCTGATGCCACTGCAGGAAATGAGGGGAATCGGCCCGGGATCGAGGATCATCGCGCGGGGAAGGCAGAAGTATGTCAGAGTGGGAGATGAGATACTCGGCCGCGTCATTGACGGGCTCGGCAACCCTATGGACGGCAAAGGGCATATTAACGGACAGTTGTATCCGATCTACCAGGAACCGATAAATCCCCTCTTGAGAAGACGCATCACGGAGCCGCTCGATCTGGGCATCAGAGTCATCAATTCGTTCCTCACATGCGGCAAAGGTCAGAGAATAGGGATAATGGCCGGCAGCGGCGTCGGCAAGAGCGTACTGCTCGGTATGATGGCTCGCAATACAGAGGCGGATGTCAATGTAATAGCATTGATCGGCGAGCGCGGCAGGGAGGTCAGGGAGTTCATTGAAAAAGACCTTGACGAAGAAGGTTTGAAACGGTCTGTTCTTGTAGTAGCCACTTCGGATATGTCTCCACTTGCACGTCTAAGAGGGGCATTTCTGGCTATTGCAGTAGCTGAGTATTTCAGGTCCATCGGCAAGAACGTGCTTTTCATGATGGACTCGCTTACTAGGTTCGCCATGGCACAGAGAGAGATAGGCCTGGCAGCGGGTGAACCACCTACCACCAAGGGATATCCGCCATCGGCTTTCAATCTTCTGCCCAAACTGCTTGAAAGGGCCGGCAACAGCGACGGAGAAGGGACAATAACCGGGCTCTTCACGGTTCTCGTCGAAAGCGACGACATGAACGACCCCATAGCCGACGCAGCACGGGCAATACTTGACGGGCATATTGTCCTTTCTAGGGAGCTGGCGAATCATAACCATTATCCCGCGATCGATGTTTTGCAGAGCGTCAGCAGGTTGATGAAGGACATTGTTGGTGATGACCAGCGTCTTTATGTCGAGAAGGTGCTTGATGTCATGGCCACATATAAGCGTTACGAAGATGTTATTACCATAGGAGCATATAAAGAAGGTACGAACCCCAAGCTCGATTTCGCTATCGGGATGATGGAGAAGATCAGGCCGTTCCTGAAACAGCGCATTGCGGAAAAGGTCACATTCGGTGAAGGACTGGCACAGCTTCGCACTATATTTGGAGAGAGTGCATGAAGACACCGCTCGAGAACT